>JAYVDI010000021.1:0-6026 GCA_043749505.1 Schlesneria sp.
CTGCCGCCATCGTCTTCCTCCTCCTTGAGTCCGAACAACTCAGGAAGATTACAGCAACCTCAACGAAGCACTGAAGACCAATCACGAAAATGCTCTAGACGCCGCGCAGGCACGCGACGAACTCGGCCGTCATCCCCGCTGCCAGCCGCGGTCCCTCGTGAAAGACATCGCCGACGGATTTGTCGGGCCGCAGCGGGAAATGCAGGTGCTTCACGTAGGCGTCCCAGTCGGACAACTCGGGCGGCTTCAGTTTTCGCAGCCATTCCATGCCGAAGGCGACGTGTTCGATCTCATCGCGATGAATGGCCAGCATCATTGCCGCGCTCTTCGGATCGTGTACGGCGGTGAAGTACTCATCAAATTCGAGTGTGTGGTCGAGGTTGCGGCCTTCAAACGTGAGGGGCAGTCCGGCGAGGTAGTCCATGACAGACTCGAACTCCTGCGACTTCTTCCAAATGTAGCCGTTCACGGGCAGATCGCCGAATCGCAACCCCAGCGAGGCCGCTCGTTCGACGTGCATCCGCGTGTGACGCTGCTCGTCCTGCATGATCCTCGCCATGCCGAGCCGGAAGTCGCGCGGGGCCTCGGGGAACGCGAGCAGCATCCACGCCATGACTTCGAGCGCCTGGAGTTCGTGGTTGGCCATGATGTGATGGGCGATGGCCCGCTTCGCCGGGTCGGTAAACGTGTCGGGGTGAGGCATCGCGGGCGCGGCCCGTCGCGCGGCAAAGGCGAGGTCCGGAGAACGAACTGGCTCGGCGAGTCGCAACGCCGCGCCAAGCTGTTCGTCCGTGAACGGAACTCGCACCGGTTCGAGCTTCTCATCGAGAGAAGGTGACAACAGGACTCGTTCGGCGAAGTGGCGCAGTTCCATGAAAGTCTCGCAGGCTAAGGAACGGGATCGCAATCAGTTCCCGATTCGCAGTGACGTAGTCCGGACGTGATTGCAACCCCGTTCCTAACCGCGTCCACCTTCGCAGCATGTTTCACAGATGGTGTGGCAGCGACTGCACGTCAGTTTGTGGCGAATCTCAATCAATGCCCCATCGCAGACCGGACACGCGGGAAGGCAAATCTCCGCTCGCGCGGATTCGTTGGAGTCGGCAGGACTGTGTGCTGAAGAGTTCGCGGAGAGAAACCGCTGCGCAGTGGCCACTGCTTCAGCAGACGGATTCGAGTGAGCAGTCACTTCGCATCGACTCCTCGCAAAAGAACGATGGCTCGTTGCACATAGTCCCAGCCACTCCAGACGGTGACGGCGACCATCGACCAAAGCAGCACATCGCGCACGGCAGTGAAAGCGATTCCACCGACCGACCACTCAGAGAGCGGCGGGTGCATCGACAGGATCGCGGCCGTGGCGGCGACGCATTGCAGGAACATCTTGAGCTTCCCGCTGAACGACGCCGAGAAGTCGGCACCGCGCTGTTCGAGGAAACCGCGCAGGCTGGTCACGAGCATCTCACGTCCCAGCACGATGACAACCATCCACGGCGTGACTCCCGACAATCGCGTGACGGGGAGCAGGAACAAGAACGTTCCACTGGTGATGAACTTGTCCACAAACGGGTCCATGATCCGTCCGAGTTGCGTGATGAGATTGTAGCGCCGCGCGATCCAACCATCGAGCACATCTGTCAGCACGGCAAACACAAATAGGCCCGCCGCCGTCAGCCAATAGCCTCCCGCCTGCAGCAGCGCGAACAACACGAACGACAACACCAGCCGCGAAAACGTGATCGCGTTGGGCAGGTTCAGTGATCGTTCGGGAGTGTCACTCATCATCGCCCTCATCCACAGCGACGCCCACCAAATCGTAGTCGTTGCGTTCGACGATCTCGACCGGGACAAACATGCCTGGCTGGATGTCTTGGCCGCTGACGAGAACTTCGCCGTCGATTTCGGGGGCGTCCATGTAGCCACGGCCTCGCCAGACGCCCTCTTCGACTTGCTCGTCGATCAGCACGTCGATCTCGTTACCAACGAGTGAATCGCCGTACTCGAAGGCGATCTGTTGTTGCAACGCCATCAGTTCGTCGCGGCGGGCGAGCTTCACTTCTTCAGGCAGATGACCTTCCAACTTGGCGGCGGGCGTGTCGGGCTCGAGTGAGTACGGGAAGACGCCCATCCGCTCGAACTGAGCCTCTTCGACGAACTGCTTGAGTTCCTCGAACTGTACGTCCGTCTCACCGGGAAAGCCGACAACAAACGTCGTGCGCATGACAAGGTTGTCGATCCGGTCTCGCAACTTGCGAACGAGTTCTTCTGTCTGAGATCGGTTCACGCGGCGCTGCATGCGCCGGAGCATCGTGTCGTTGATGTGCTGGAGCGGCATGTCGAGGTACGGAATGATCTTGTCCGAGCCAGCTATGGTGTCGATCAGCTCGTCCGTGAAATTCACGGGATAAAGGTACATCAGTCGGATCCAGTCGAGTCCCTCGACTTGCTCCAGTTCCTTGAGCAGTTCGACAAGACGAACTTTGCCGTACAGATCGAGGCCGTAGTACGTCGTGTCCTGCGCGACGAGGTTCAGTTCGCGCACGCCGTCTTTCGCGAGTTCCTGCGCTTCGGCAATGACCATCTCGATCGGCTTCGTGATGTGCTTGCCGCGCATCTTGGGGATCGAACAGAACGTACAAGTCCGGTCGCAGCCTTCGCTGATTTTGAGGTACGCGAAGTGATCGGGTGTCATTCTCAAGCGAGCACGATCATCGAGCGCCTTGATTGGGGCCGGACGGAACAACTGCCGTTGCTCGCGCTGGCCGCCGAGCAAATGGTCCGCGACGCGATTTATCTCGTCGCGGCCAAATACGCCAACGATGTGGTCGATCTCGGGGATCTCGTCCAGCAACGCCGGGCCGAGTCGTTGCGGCAGACACCCCGCCACAATGACCCCTTTCGTTTTGCCTGCCCGCTTCAAGTCGAGCATCTCGCGAATGACGGCCTTCGATTCGTCCCGCGAACTCTCGATGAAGCCGCAGGTGTTGACGATCACGAAGTCCGCGCCGTCCGCTTCGGAAACCAAGGCATAGCCGTCGAGAGCCAGCGTCCCCAGCATCTTCTCGCTATCAACAAGGTTTTTTGGACAGCCGAGCGTGACGAACGCATACGTCCCCTTGCAGAAGCCCTCCGCAACGGGAGAGGCCAACGACGAGGACATGTCCGGCTCGAAGGAACCGATGATGGGGAGTGACGACATGATCTTGATGACTTTCCGACAGAGACGAGAGACGAGAGACTTCACCAACCCGCAGCGTGAGCAATGAACGCCACGTTCGACCTCCTTGATCACGCTGCGGGTTGGTATCGAGCGGAGTTACGAAGCAGCCAGAGCCGCCGCCACGGCCAGCACATCACACCGTTCGTTCTCCGGATGGCCCATGTGTCCGCGAACGTGAGTGAACCGGACGCGATGCTTGGTCAACAACTTATCGAGCTTCTGCCAGTACTCGACGTTTTTGACGGGCTTCCATGCCCCGCCCTCTTTCCGCCGCCAGCCGTTCCGTTTCCAACCGGCCATCCATTCTTCACACCCCTGCGCGACGTACTTGCTGTCGGTCACGACCTCGACCTCGGACGGCGACTTCAACGCCTCCAAGCCCGAGATGACCGCTTGCAACTCCATCTGATTATTGGTTGTCAGCACCACGCCGCCAGAAATTTCCTTTTCAGACCCCGAGGCCGGATGCCGCAGAATGCAGCCCCATCCGCCAGGCCCGGGATTGCCGCGACAGGCTCCGTCAGTGAAGAGCTTCACAAACGGAAGCGGAGCCGACGATGGAGCATCATTGGGAGGAACACTCAACATGAATGGGGCACCAAGAATTCACGACGGAGTGTGGGAAGTGAAAGCAAAAGCCCCGTGTCGCAGGAAAAGATTCCGGCTCGGCACGAGGCCCAACATGCGCGGTGCAACAACAACTCTCATCGTTCACGGAACACGATGCGGCCACGATTGAGATCGTAGGGCGACACTTCGACCAGCACATGATCTCCCGGCACGATGCGGATGAAGTGCTTGCGCATCTTGCCAGCGACGTGCGCCATCACCGTGTGGCCGTTCTTCAATTTCACGCGGAATTGCGTGTTGGCAAGGGCTTCGACCACGTCCCCCTCGACTTCAATGGCCTCTTCTTTAGGCATGTAACGCTGTCTCTTCAGATACTGACAAAGCCCGGTCCCCGAAATTCGGCATCCTGAGTCGGGCGGGATTATAGCGACGGTCTGCACCGCATACCAAGGTGGCGAGGAAATCGTTCTGTCCGCCATGAAAGCGGCTTGGGGAAGCCGCATTGTGACTTCGTAGTCAGAGTGCATGAGCTTGGTTAGTCTGCCACCTTACCGTGAACGAGTGGTCGTTTCAGTTTGGCCTCACCATGAGGGAATCTCCAGCAAGGACAACATCCATGAGCCGTGTGCCTCGCGTATCGCCTCCTGTTTCAAAGTCTGTCGCTTCTCAGTCGCTCACGCGGCGGCGATTCCTGCAAACGTCAGCAGCATCCGCGGCGATGACGTTCGCGGCACCGGCCTTTCTCCGCGCGAGGGGCCTCACCGAAAAACTGAACGTGGCTGTGATCGGATCGGGTGGGAGAGGTGGCTCGAATCTTGGAGCCGTGGCCGGGACCGAGAACATCACCACGCTGTGCGATGTCTTCGAGGCCCACCTCGCGCGAGCCGGTGTTGCTCACCCCAAGGCGCGGAAGGTGATGGACTATCGTCGCGTGTTCGATAGCCCGAACGAATTCGATGCCGTGATCGTCAGCACGTGCGAGCACACGCACGCCTTCGCGACTCTCGCCGCGCTGCAACTCGGGAAGCACGTCTATTGCGAGAAGCCGCTGACTCACAGCGTTTGGGAGGCGCGGGTCATTCGCGAGGCGGCGGCCAAGGCGAAGGTTGCGACTCAGATGGGGATCCAGATTCACGCGACCTCGAACTATCACCGCGTGGTCGAACTCGTGCAGAGCGGCGTGATTGGCGCGGTGAAGGAAGCTCACGTGTGGACCTCGCGCGCTTGGGGCTATCAATCTCCGGAAGACGCCAAAAAGAACGGCGACATCGTCTCGACGCAGGAGCGGCCGAAGGATTCACATTCGATTCCGGCGGGCCTCGACTGGGACTTGTGGCTGGGACCGGCTCCCCATCGTGAGTTCAACAACGTCTACTTCCCCGGCCCGAAGTGGTATCGCTGGTGGGAATGGGGCAGCGGCACGATGTCGGACCTCGGCAGCCACATGAACGACCTGCCATTCTGGGCACTCAAGCTGCAATCGCCGCTAACGATCGAAGCGAGCGGCCCGCCTCCGCATCCCGATCTCGCCCCCGCGTCAATGCAGGTCGCGTATGAATACGGCCCTCGCGGCGAGCTGCCTGCGGTCAAACTTACCTGGTATCAGGGAGCCAACAAGCCGAAGGTCTGGCTCGACGGAGTTATCCCGCGCTGGGACCGTGGCACGCTCTTCATCGGCGACAAGGGAATGCTCCTCGCCGACTACGGCCGCCACATGCTGATGTTCGATGGCCAATCCTCAGGCTTCAAACGCCCCGATCCGTTCCTCCCCGACTCACCCGGCCAACAGGCCGAATGGGTGAAAGCCTGCAAAACGGATCTGCAGACAAGCTGCAATTTCGAGTACTCGGGCTGGCTCACCGAAGCGAACCACCTCGGCAACGTGGCCTATCGCGTCGGCAAAAAGATCGAGTGGGACGCCGTCAACCTCCGCTGCCCCAACGCCCCCGAAGCCGACCAGTACATCAAGCGAGAATACCGCGCGGGGTGGAAGCTGGCGTGATCTTCGTGAGGTAGGTTCACGACTCTTCTCAGTAAGGGGTTGACGAGGATCGCAGGATGGGACGGAGTTTGACTGAGGCTGTTTTTTTGAACGGAGGCTGTTGCGGTGATGACCGCCCTTCGGGGGGATTTGTGCCAGTACTTGGCGCAAGTTCCTGATCCGAGAGGGCGGCTGTATTTATTGCCGCTTTCAGCAGCGTGACGACGCCCTGTTGTTTGCGGCCACTCTGACGGC
>JAYVDI010000022.1:0-14515 GCA_043749505.1 Schlesneria sp.
AGTACGCGGCACGATGAAGATCGCGATCACCGACTATTCGTTTCCCAGTCTCGACATCGAAGAGGGCATTCTCCGTCCGGCGGGTTACGAAGTTGTCGCCTGGAAAGAGAAGCGGACTGCGGCCGAGTTGCCGCAGTTGGTGGCCGATGCCGACGCGGTCATCACTCAGTTCGCTCCGGTGAATGCCGAAGTCATCGCCAGCATGAAGCAAGCGAAGGTCATCGTGCGTTATGGCATTGGAGTGGACAACGTCGATCTCGAAGCGGCGAAGGCTCGCGGCATTCCGGTCTGTAACGTGCCGGACTACTGCATCGACGAAGTGGCCGATCAGACGCTGGCTTTTCTGCTCGCGACGACGAGGCAGGTCGTGACCAACGGCGTGCGGAACCGTGAGGGGAAATGGGGTCTGGCGACGCCGCTCGATCAGATGCGGGCGCTGCGCGATCTCACGGTGGGAGTCGTCGGTTTCGGGCGGATCGGCCGCGAAGTGGTGTCTCGCCTGCGAGCATTCAAGTGCCAAGTCCTCGTGCATGACCCGGTCGTCACGGCGGACGAGATCGAGCGGGCCGGGTGTAAAAGTGTCATGCTGCGCGAACTGCTCTCGCAGTCGGATGTCGTCTCGTTGCATTGCCCCTCGACGGCGCAGACTCGTGGAATGATCAATCGCGATTCGCTGGCGATCACGAAGCGCGGCGTGATTCTGATCAACGTGGCTCGCGGCGACCTCATCGATTCGGCTGCGCTAACCGAGGCGTTGCAGAGCGGCCATCTCTCGGCCGCCGCGCTGGACGTGTTCGCTCCGGAACCGATTCCCGCCGATCACCCGATCCTGAAAATGGACAACGTCATCGTCGCCTCGCACATCGCCTCGTGCAGCGTCCCGGCCGTGCGGAAGCTGCGGGAAACGGCGGCCAATCTCGCGGCGACGGCTCTGCGCGGCGAGCCGTTGCCGAATGTGGTGAATGGAGTTGGTCGTTAGCCATTGTTCTGCCAATCTTTGTTAGGGTGAGCGACGAACAGTAGAGGGCACGATGAGCGATTCGGTTCTGGTCACCGGCGGCGGAGGATTCATCGGCACTTGGGTGTTGCGCGAGTTGTTGTCGCGCGGGTTGCGACCGGTGGCGTTTGACGTGCAGCAGAACGACGAGCGTTGGCAGCGCATTCTCGGGGGCGACGCCGCGAACGTCACGTTCGTTGCGGGGAGCCTGCTGGATCGCGGGTTGTTGCAACGGACGGCCGACGAGCAGCACGTCTCGCACATCATTCATCTCGCCGCGCTGCTGACTCCGAACTGTCAGCAGGATCCGTTTGCCGGATGCGAGGTCAATGTGCTGGGCAGCGTCGCCCTGTTTGAACTGGCGCGGGCCTGTGCCGGGCAGATCAAAGGGATTTCGTACGCGAGTTCCTACGCGGTCTACGGTCCCGAAGCGGACGACAACTCGCTCGGCCTGACAGCCGCCGACAACCGGCCGCCGTCGTTTTACGGGGCGTTCAAGATGGCGGTTGATTCGATTGCCGAACAGTACTGGCGGCACTTCGGCATCGCGTCGGTCGGCATTCGGCCGCATGTCGCCTATGGACCAGAGCGGACCGTGGGGCTGACCGCCGGTCCGTCGCAGGCGTGTCGAGCGGCGGCGTTGGGTGAACCGTACTCGATCAATTACACCGGCCGAGTCGGTTACGACTACGTCGAAGATGTCGCCCGCGCGTTCGTCCAATCGGCGCTGGAGACGCCTCGCGGTTCGACCGTCGTCGATCTGCCGAGCCAACTCGCGACGACCGAAGAGTTCGTCAGTGTCATCGATCGAGTCGTCCCCGGCGCAGGCTCGCGGATTTCCGTCGATGGCCCTTCGATTCCCTCCAACATCCCACCGAAGCCTCATTTCATTTCGGAACTCTTTCCCGACTGGCGAGCCACGACGCTGGAAGAGGGCGTGCGGCAGACGGTCGAGTTCTACCGGAAGCAGTCATGACGATCTCTATCGAATCCCTCACCACCTTCTGCATCACCGCCCTGACGAAGGTCGGCATGTCTCGCGAGGATGCGGAGACCACCGCGAATGCTCTCGTCACGACCGACGCGATGGGGGTCTTCACGCACGGGACGAAGTTGTTGGGCGGATATCTCAACCGGCTCAAGGGGGGCGGGTATCGGGCGACGGCGGTTCCTCGCATCGAACGTGAAGGACCGGGCTGGGCGATCATCGACGGGGAGTCGGCGCTCGGTCAGGTTGGCAGCGTGTTTGCCATGCGGACAGCGATGGCGAAAGCGAAGCAAGTCGGCATCGCGTATGTTGGCCTGACGAACACCGGACACATTGGCGCGGCGGGTTATTACGCGGTCCTCGCGGCGCGCGAAGGTTTGATCGGGATGATCACCGGTAACGACATGCCCAGCGTTGCGGCCCCCGGTTCGCGAGGAGCGGTGCTCGGCAGCAATCCGATTGCTTACGGCATTCCGGTCGGGGATGGCGATCCGATCATTCTCGACATGGCGACGGCGGCGGTCGCGGGAGGCAAGATCTATGCGGCTCATCAGCGTGGCGAACCGATCCCGCCGACATGGCTGATCGGTCCCGACGGCAAGCCGACGACCGACGGCAGTCTCTACCCGTATCAGGCGTCACTGGCTCCGATGGCCGGACACAAGGGCTACGGCTTCGGACTGTGGTGCGAGATTCTGTCGGGGATCCTGCCCGGCGGTCGCATCACGTGGGAGATCGGCAGCTGGATGTTCGACGACACCTCGCAACCGTCGCGGCACAATGCGTCGTTCATCGCGATCGACATCGCGGCAATGGCCCCTCCCGAACAGTTCGAGCAGCGTTTGCGGAAGCTCATCGACGAGATTCACGGAGTCGCCACAGCCGACGGTGTCGAACGAGTCCTCCTCCCCGGCGAGCGAGAAGGTTTATTGTGGCGACGAGCGCAGACAGAAGGGATCGCGTTGCCTCCGGATGTCATCGCGAAGCTGGAGGTCGTGGCGAAGGAATTCGATGTGGAGTTCAAAATGTGACGGGTGGCTTGAGACGGAGTTTCCTCATCTGTCGAGCAGTGTGGTGAACCTTGTCGCTGGAAAGTGTGCCCTCCAATGTTCGGCCCATCAACTCCTAATTCAAAGGCGACACGACACATGTACATCAAGTGTGAGGACGGCTTCAGCGACTCAGACTTTGAATTTCTTCGCGACATGTTTGGACTGCTGGATGCAAGATTTGACGACTTGCAGTTGCACATTGACGAGTCGCCCGATCCCGATTCGATGGGACTATTCGATGAAGGAGAGTATCTCTCAGGAATGGGGTTCGTCGCGTGTCAACGATATCTTGCTTCAACATATGGACCACCTGGCGTCAGCAAAGACATCGCAATGAGCCTTGGTCCGAAACACGCAGGTGGCGAGCCGGTCGTGCGAATAATCAATGCAGCGGCAAATTATTGGAAGCATGTTGACGAGTGGGATCCTGCTGTGGTGCTAATGAGGGATCAACAATTGCTACTCGACGCACGTCAAAAAAACACGATTCGGATAATCGAGACCGTGACGCACTGGGAAGATTACACATGCTTCAACTTGCTTGCTTATCTGACGCTCCCGACCGGACCAAGGTTTGAAGGACTGGTTCCGATACTCGAAGCTTGGCGTTGTGAATTGGATTCAAAAATTGTCGGATAACACCACAATGCGATAGGAGTCGCCGACCACTTGCTCGTGCCAATGATTAGTGACGAATAACTGAGGCCCAACTGAGGAGTAACCGATCGTGGTCAATTGGCTTTGTTGTAATAGGCGTTGTCGAGCGTCGCTTGTCGTGATGATGCTTGTTTTTCACTTTTCCTGCGAAGCCAGTGCTCAACCGATTGACGCGACCAAGTTCGTCGATCACTCACTGCTCATCGCGCCCGAGTTTCCCTGCACTTGGCCGTCGGCTCCGTTTCCGAGGTTTCAAATCACTCATCAGCGAGTCATCGGGCCGGACTCGGCTTACAACATTGATGTGCTGCTGATCGACGGCAACACCGGGACGCAGTTGGATGTGCCGCCACACTCGGTCGCCCGGCCTGATCTCAAGCGGGAGAAGTCGGGGCCGCTCGGCTTGGCCTACACCGACAAGATCGAAGCGTGGCAGTTCGGCGGTGAGGCGTGTGTGGTCGATGTGCGCGACCTGCTCGATCAGGCGGCGAAGGGAGTCAGTCCGCTCGTCAAACCCGAGCATGTCGAGCGGTTCGAGAAGCAGCATCGCCGCCTGCGATTCGGCGATGTCGTGCTGTTCCGCAGCGATTATTCGGACAAGTACTACCGGCCGTTTCCCGAGGGGAGCCGCTTCATCGCCGACGCGCTGGATCGCAAGGCTCCCGGCTTCCCCGATCCGAATCCGGAGTGCATGGAGTTTCTGGCGACTCGCGGCGTGATGACGCTCGGGACCGACAGCGCGAGCATGGGGCCGCTGCCCGATCTGGCCGAGCCGACGCACTACGCGGGACTCAAGCACGGCATGATCTGGACCGAGAGTGCGACGAACCTGGGGGCCCTGCCTCCCACAGGTGCCTTCTACTGCATGATGGGACCGAAGCATCAGGGTGCTCCGTATGGAGAAGGCCGAGCGTTCTCGGTAATCGGCGGCGACTTGCCAAAACGACTGATCGACGCGGCGAAGAACAAGCGGGCGATCGACCTCGCACCGACGCTCGCTCCGAACCTGCCGGTCACGTCACCGGGGATCGGCACCGGCAATCATCGGCAGGTCTACCTCAAGATCGACTTTCTCTACTCCGAGTACCTCGACCTCTGGCACCATACGCACCTGATGGACTCGATGGCCGGAACGCATCTCGTTCCGCCGTCGTTCGCGTTGCCGCCGGAAGGGGTCAAGACGGCGTACTCGCCCGAGGTGCGAGGCTGGCTGATCGACTACGAAAAGAAGTACGGCCCGCGCGGCGTGAGTTCGATGACGACTGACCAAGTGCCACTCGACTGGACCAGTGGTCCGGTGCGAGTCATCGACGTGAAATCGCTCGTGGGCACCACCGATTCCAAATCGTGGCCCGCGTCGCCGGAGATCACGCCGGCTCACATTCAAACGTTCGAGAAGAAAAGCGGAGACCTCAAGGCTGGCGATGTCGTGCTGTTCCACACGGGGCATCTCGACAAACACTTCAAGCCGCAACCGAATGACACGGGAGTCTGGTCCGATCCGCTCAGCGGCAAGAGCGAAGGCTGGCCCGCCCCCGGTCCCGATGCGATCGTCTACCTCAAGAGCAATGGGATTCGTTGTGTCGCTACCGACGCTCCGGACCTCGGTGGCGTGAACCCCAAACAAGCCCTCATGACCTACTGGGTACTCGGCAGCCGCGAAATGGTCGGCGTCGAGTTCCTGCACAACGTCCGCAAGGTTTCATCCGGCGGCTACTTCCTGTTCGCCCCGCTCAAGATCCGCGACTGCCACGGCGGGCCGGGACGGGCGATTGTTTTGGAGTAGTTGTGGGCCTCAAGTCCATCGGCCGGTCCGAATCGCAAAGCGAATAACCCACCAACTCCGCCTCCTCTTCCCTAATGACTAATGACTAATGACCAATGACTCCCATCGCTTGCCTCCGTGGACTACTGCGGAGCTTCCCGAACCGAAGGTGTTGAGTTGGCGAAACTGGGCCAGCTTCATTGGTCCGGGCATCGTCATGATGGGTATTCAGATTGGTGGGGGCGAGTGGCTGCTCGGACCGGCCGTCACGGCGAAGTATGGCGGCGGGCTGATGTGGATCGCGACGGCCGCCATCGTCTTTCAGGTGTTTTACAACCTCGAATGCGGACGCTACGCGCTGTATTGCGGCGAACCGGTTTTCACGGGCTTCATGCGCTGCGCACCGGGACCGAGGTTTTGGGTCGGGTTGATGCTGTTCTTGAATGTGTCGGCACTCGTGCCGGGACTCTCAACGCACGGGGCCGCCATGATTGCGTCGCTCATTCTGGATCGACCGCCGACAGTCGATGACCGCTGGCTCATTACTCCGCTGGCATATGCGTGCTTGTTGGGAGTTGCTCTTCCGGTACTGCTGGGAGGTAAGGTTTACAACGTCCTGCAAGGCGTGATGACCGTGAAGGTCGTCGTCGTGCTGGGCTTCTGCCTGTTTCTCGGAGTGACCTGTGTCAGTCCGGCCAGTTGGTGGAACGTCTTCAGTGGGTTTTTGAAGTTTGGCAATGTTCCCGTCAGCGACGGTCGCGGCGGTGAAGTCCTTACGAACGGCTTCCTGCACTGGTGGGAACACGGCGAGTGGCCCGTGATGTCAACCACCAGCCTCATCGTGATCGGAGCATTCGCGGGTTATGCCGGCGGCGGTGGGTTGGCGAATTCGACGTACTCGAACTTCGTCCGCGACAAAGGCTGGGGGATGGGCAGCCAAGTCGGTGCAATTCCCAGCGCGATCGGCGGTCGCAGTGTGGCGCTCAGTCACGTCGGCAAGGTCTTCGAGTTGACGGCCGACAACATGCGTCGCTGGCGAGGTTGGTGGCGGTATGTGTTGACTGATCAGCTCATCGTCTGGGCACCGGGGTGTTTCATGGGGATGGCGTTGCCCGCGCTGTTGTCGATGCAGTTCGCACAATACTCGACGATCACTTACGAGCAAGCGGGGATGGCACAGGCCCTCATCACGGCTGACGGGTTGCGCAACGCAGGGTTCTCTCCCGTGCTGGGCAAAGTGTTGTGGATCACCGCGATCTTTACCGGCTTGACGGTGATGCTCCCCAGCCAGATGTCGATCGTCGATGACTTCAGCCGCCGCTGGACTGACGCCATCTGGTCGGCCAACCGCCGTGTGCGGGAATCCATGCAGGCGCACCAAGTGAAATACATTTACTACACAATCCTCGGCAGCTACGTGCTGTGGTCGTTCGTCTGCGCATATCTCTTCAGCAACGCTCCGAGGCTGATGACTGACTTCATCGCCAACTGCAACAACCTGGCGCTCGGCGTCACGTCGTTTCAACTGCTGTGGATCAATCACACGCTGCTGCCTCGCGAACTGCGGCCTCGTTGGTATCACTCGGCGGGAGTTTTCGGGTGTGGCGTATTTTATCTAGGACTGACGACACTCGTGTTCGTGTTCAAGATCTGGCCACTAATCGCAGGCCCGCGATGATCATCTCGCGGATTGGAAGAAGATAAGAATGAGGAATGCCATGAAACTGTTTGATCTCACTGGCAGGGTTGCGGTTGTTTCCGGTGCCGCCCAAGGACTGGGGCGGGCCACCGCGCTGGCCATTGCGGAAGCTGGGTCTGATGTCATGCTCGTTGATCGCAATCTCGACGGCGCGGAAGCGACCGCCGAGCAAATACGGCTGTTGGGACGGAAGGCTGTGGCGGCGAACACCAACGTCTCGGAACCGGATGCGATTCGCGAACTCTTTCTGCAAGTTGACGCCGAATTTGGGCGGGTCGATTTTCTTGGCAACATCGCCGGGGACGGGCATCTCGCCAAACCCGAAGATCTAACGATCGACGATCTGCATCGAGTGTTTCAGAATCTCGTCGTCGGTCGATTTGCGATGTGTCAGGAAGCGGGACGGCGGATGCTGATGCAGGGCCGAGGTTCGATCATGAACATCGGTTCACTCGCCAGCACGACGGCGCTTGGCCGCGGGCACATCGCCTATAGCATGGCAATGGGCGCGGTCGTGCAGATGACTCGCGAACTGAGTACGGAGTGGAGCCATCGCGGAGTCCGGGTGAATTGCGTCACGCCGGCGCAGGTCATCAACCCCAGCCTGACCACGCGTATGGAAACCGACTCCACTCTCGAAGGCCGGTTTCTCAAGGGGATCCCCGCCGGACGACTCGGTCAGCCGCGCGACATCATGGGGCTGGCGGTGTTGCTCGCTTCCGATGCGTCAGAATGGATCACCGGCGCGATCATCCCGATGGACGGCGGCAACATGGCAATGAATGCGGGAGGCACACCCGGACACGAACAACGAGCCGTCCAAACATTTCGCGCCGAAGCCAAATGAACAATGACTAAGGACCAATGACTAATGACCAACGATCAACTTCTCTCCCTCTACCGCACCATGCTCATCATCCGGCACACGGAAGAGGAACTCGCGCGCTGCCATCAGCGGGGTCTCATCTTCGGGGCGTGTCACACCTACGTCGGGCAGGAGGCGATCTCGACCGGCGTGTGTGCTCATCTGACGAACGACGATCCGATCTTCAGCACGCATCGCGGACACGGGCATGCGCTGGCGAAGGGGATGCCGCCGCGAGAGCTGATGGCCGAGCTGTTCGGTCGGGCGACCGGCTGTTCGCGCGGGCGGGGCGGTTCGATGCACCTCTTCTCGCCGGAGATCGGCATGATGGGGACGAGTGGCATCGTCGGGCCGTGCATCCTACAGGCATGCGGCGGCGGGTACAGCTCGAAGCTGATGAAGACGGGTCGAGTCGCGGCGGCGTTCTTCGGCGACGGAGCCGTCAACAACGGCGCCTTTCATGAGGGGCTGAACATGGCCAGCATCTGGAAGCTGCCGGTCCTGTTCATCTGTGAGAACAACCAGTACGCGACCGAGGTGCCGTTCGCGTATTCCAGCGGCATCCCGGATGTCGGGCGTCGCGCGGCCAACTACGGTCTGCCCGGTTTTGAAGTCGATGGCAACGACGTGCTGGCCGTCACGGAAGTCGCGCGCGAGGCGGTGGCCCGGGCGCGATCGGGTGGCGGCGCGACGCTCATCGAATGCAAGACGTATCGCACCCGCGCTCACGCCGAGGGAATGGGTGACTTCACCTATCGCACTCGCGAGCAGGTCGATGAGTGGAAACTTCGCTGCCCAATCGCGTCGCTGCGGCAACGGCTGCTGACGGAATTCGGCATCGCCGAAGCACAGCTTCAGCAGGTCGAGTCTGAGATCACCGCACTCGTAGCCGAGTCGCGTCTGTTCGCGGAAAGCAGCCCGTTGCCGGATGCGGCGACGGCGGCGGTGAACGTGTATGCGGCGCGGAGGATGGGCACTCCTGCCCGTCCCTCTTCAAACGCGGATGGGCAGGAGTGCCCATCCTCCAGCGAACGGCGCGAGATCACCTTCACTCAAGCGACACACGAAGCCCTCTCCGAAGAAATGGCCGTCAACGAAAAGATCTTCGTCATGGGCGAGGGGATTGGGATTCGCGGCGGCAATTTCAAGACGACGGCCGGGCTGTACGACCTCTACGGTCCGGAACGGCTGTGCGACACGCCGATTTCCGAACGAGGTTTTGTAGGTCTCGCGGGCGGCGCGGCGATGACGGGGACTCGGCCGGTGATCGACTTCATGTTTGCCGACTTCATCCTCGACTCGATCGGTGAGATCGTGAACCAGATCGCCAAGATGCAGTACATGTCGAGCGGTCGCCTGAAGATGCCCGTCCTGTTGCGAGGCTGCATCGGCATCGGTCACTCGGCGGCGACGCATCATTCCGGCAGTTACTACTCGATGTACGCCCAAGTCCCCGGCCTGCGAGTCGTTGTGCCGTCCAACGCCTACGACGCGAAGGGCCTGATGAAGCACGCGCTGCGGTGCGACGACCCGGTGATGTTTCTCGAACACCGCGAGATCCTCACAACGAAGTGTCACGTCCCGACAGAAGACTACGAAATCGAATTCGGCCGCGCGGCGGTCGTTCGAGCGGGGCGAGATGTCACCGTTGTCGCGCTGGCTCGGATGGTGCATCTCACGCTGTCGGTGTGCGAGGAGCTTGAACGCGACGGCATCTCGGTCGAACTGGTCGATCCGCGCACGGTCTCGCCGCTCGACACCGACACGATCCTGCAATCGGTCGCCAAAACCGGCCGCCTGTTGATCGTCGATGAACCTCCCGCCCCGTGCGGTTTCGCGGCCGAGATTGCGGCTCAGGTCACCGACGCGGGCTTCGATGACCTCGACGCCCCGATCCGTCGCCTGACCGGAGTCTTCACGCCCACCCCCTACAGCCCGCCGCTCGAAGCCGCCGTTGTGCCGACGGCCGCAATGATCGCGGACGCGATTCGTTCGCTGGTGAAGGAGTAATCATGGCCCACGAAATCGTGATTCCGCGTCTGGGTTGGTCGATGGAAGAGGGGACGTTCGTCGGCTGGCTGAAGAAGGACGGCGACCTCGTGCGACGCGGCGATGCCGTGTTTGAATTGGAGGGCGAGAAAGCCTCACAGGACATCGAGGCGGTCGATGAAGGCATCCTGCGAATTCCGCCCACGGGACCAAAGCCCGGCAGTTTGCTCAAGGTCGGAGCCGTCGTTGGGTATCTCGTCGCAGCGGGGGAAGAGACTCCGTGGACCGTCGCGACTCCGATGACAAGCAGTCCACCGGTACTGGAATCCGCTTTGCCTCCGGCGGCTGCTCCATCCGTTCGGCGGCAGGCAAGAGAGGCTGGCATCGCGATCACCGACGTGGCTGGAACCGGCCCCGGAGGCCGCGTCATGGCAGCGGATGTTCATCGAACGCGCACCTCTCCGCAGCAGAAGGAACCGGTCACCGCCTTGCCGATTGCGAACACCCGTCCCACCAACGACCGGTCAGCCGTTGCATCACCGCGCGCGAGGCGAGTCGCCGCAGAACTTGGTTTGAACTGGAACACGCTCACGGGAACCGGTGCCAATGGCCGCATTCGAGAACGTGACGTGCGGGCCGCCGCCGCATCGGGTCACTCTTCGACCTCCGCTGCTCGCTCTGGACAACGCCTGCCGCTGACGAGTCGCCGTCGAGTCATCGCGCAGCGCATGGTTGCCAGTCGTCAGCAGACGGTTCCCGTCACGCTGACCACGAGGGCGGACGCGACGAATCTCGTCAACCTGCGTGAGCAATTCAAATCGGTGGGTGGTTCGACGCCGATCCCCAGTTATCAGGACATCATCACCAAACTCGTGGCCGAGGTTCTCAAGCGGCACCCGTTGCTCGCCAGTCGTTGGGATGAGGATGCGATCGTTCTGCCTGCCGACGATGAACTGCATCTCGGCTTGGCGGTCGATACGGAGGAGGGCTTGCTTGTCCCGGTCGTGCGCAACGTGGGAGGACTGTCGCTCACCGAACTGGCCGAACAATCGCGTCGCCTCGCCGATCAGGCTCGCGCCGGGAAGCTCGTTGCCACCGATATGCAGGGCGGCGTCTTCACGATCACGAATCTGGGCGCGTTCGGGATCGACGCCTTCACGCCGATCATCAACCTTCCCGAAGTGGCCATTCTCGGATTGGGGGCCATTCGCCGCGAACCGGTTGTCCTCGACGACGGCCAGATCGCCGCGCGGCAGCAACTGACGCTGAGCCTCACCTTCGACCACCGCATCATCGACGGAGCCCCCGCCGCCCGCTTCCTCCAAGACATGGTCAACGCCATCGCCAACCCGTCGGCGTGGCTGCTGAGCTAAAGTAGCCTTCATCAGTACTCGGTTAGCGCGAGTGATTTAGCAATGTGAATATCCGTCACCGCCAACTCGAGTACATTGTTGTTTGGCGTCTTGTGTTACCCGACAATCTTACCTTTGCAATGTGGACACAAAATCATCTCTCCTTCCATCGGTTCATTCATTAACGTGCGACGGCAATGTGGGCAGTAAAACACGTTGCTTATTCCTCCACGACCGAAGAAGAACAATCCGTAAGCCGAGGAAACATAATAAAACCCAACGAGTAACAACGGGATGGCTATGTAATAGGGGCCGCCTTCCTGGATGTGATTAGCTCTTGCGTATGACATAAGGAAACTAACGCCAACGAAACAGGCGATGGCGGCGAGTAGTAGTTTTACTCCCCTGATTCGGTGACTTCGTCTCAATTTCTCATGTGGTGTGGGCATCGCTGTTATGACTTCCTCTGTGTCGTGCAGAAATAAGTACCGTCAACTCGACAGCCGCCGAATGGTATGACTATCCGCACAACTCGGCAATTGGTTGCCCGGCTTCGATGACGAAGCGGGGGCGGCCTCGGTTGTCGAGGTAGGTCACGTCGCGCGGGACATCCATGTGGCGGAAGATCGTGGCGGCGAGGTCGCCCGGTGTGACGGGTCGCTCCTTGATCTGGCCGCCGTCTCGTTCGGTGGAGCCGATCACCTGGCCGTGTCGCAGTCCGCCACCGGCAACGGTCATCGACATCACGATCGGCCAGTGATTGCGGCCGTCGGTGCTCCCCTGAGTCCCGATCTGCGGCGTGCGGCCGAACTCGCCCATCGCGAGGACCAGCACGTCGTCGAGCAGCCCTCGCTCGCCGAGGTCACTCACCAGCGTCGTGATGAGGTGATCGAAGACCGGCAGCAGCGGACGCAGTCCGTTCCAGATGCCGCCGTAGGGCGGGATATTGTCGCCGTGAGTGTCCCAAGTTCCGGACGCCCCGTGATGGCTGAGATCAATCGTGACGAAGCTGACTCCCGCCTCGACCAGCCTTCGCGCAAGCAGCGCCTGCTTCGCCCATTCGTGGTTGCCGTACCGGGCCTTCACCGAGTCGGGCTCCTGCGAAATGTCGAAGGCCCGCCGCGCATGCGGTCCCGTCACGAGGTCAATCGCCTGCCGCGTGAAGCGGTCGGTCGAGTCCATTGAACCATTCAAGTCGAGATCGCGGCGCAGGCGGTCGAGGTCCGTCGTGAGCAGCCGCCGTGATTCGAGCCGGTCGGTCGAGAGGCCGCTCGGCAGCTCAAACAGCTTGCCCACGTTGTTGCCGAGGAATGGATCGTAGCTGTGTCCGAGATAGCCTCCCCACGCGACGTGCGATTTCGACTTCATGTTGAGCACGACGTAAGGGGGCAGCTCGCGGCTTTGGCCCGCGCGCTGTTTGGCCACGATCGACGCGAGGGCCGGAAACTTCTCGGCCTCGCGGTTGATGCGGGGTTCGGCGGCGAGGTTCGCCGTCTGCATCACCATGTTCGGTTCGTGGTTCGAGAACCGGCAATCGACCGACCGGATGACGGTCATCCGGTCCATCATCGCCGCCTGCTTCGGAAGGTACTCGCAGAACTGCACGCCGGGGATCGCCGTCGAAATCACATCGAACGGCCCGCGCACCTCGATCGGCGCGTGGGGCTTCACGTCCCACATGTCGATGTGGCTCGGCCCGCCCGTCATCCAGATCAGGATCACACTCTTCTGCCGAGGCCCCGCCCGCCCCGCCCCGCCGGCCGATTCTTTCGCGGCGAGCAATCCCGGCAGAGACAACCCCGCCATCCCGGCCAATCCCGCCTTGAGCATGCTCCGCCGCCCAACAACCGCGACCCCTTCCCGTTCATGCCCGTGAAAGTTTTCAAACGCATGCCGACCGAGATGCGAATGGAGGTTTGTGGAGTTCGTCATGATTCGCAGTTCCTCCGACCAAGTCAGTTCAGTAATGGTAGCGGCACGCGAGCACTCGGATCTTGTCTTCGAGGACTTGGTAAACGAGACGATGTTCGTCGTCAATTCGCTTGGACCAGCAACCGGCCAGTTCGTGCTTGAGCGGTTCGGGTTTGCCGATACCGCCGAAGGGGTCCGTTTGAGTTTCCACAATCAAACGGATGAGGCGCAGCGCCTTCTTGCGGTCCTGCTGGACCCACCAGGCCAAGTCCTCGAACGCCGCGCTGTCAAATTCCAAGTTTCGCACGGGCGTCCTCGACTGAAATCCCCTCGGTACGATCCTTGGCCTCCAGTAACCGCTGCCTCATCGTGGCACTCTTCAGCAGATACGCCGTTTCTCGTTCGGACTCGATCTGTCGCCACAATTCAATCGGCACGAGCACGCTGACCGCGTGGCCCTGCGCGTCCGACACGTACTGAATTTCCGTTTGAGTCGTCATGTGTTGTCTCCGGTGACAAACCCGTCCGTTCGCCGGGTGAACCTGCGGGTTTCATGTATCAGGCTAGTCTTGTCTGTCGGCTCGGTAAAGCCGGGATCGTCAATGGAATCCCGAAACAATCGGGTTTCCCGTGATGGACCCCGACGCTGGGTTGTCTGACCCCGTTGGATGACCCTTGGTGGCTTGAGGACAGTTCTTCAGCCCGGAGGGCGTCAGAGGGTAGCCCACGGCGCGAGCCGTGGGGTGGGTGAGCAAGTGCCTGCTTCAGCCCGGAGGGCGACACTCTGTGAGCAATAGCACCAGTCTCACCGAAGTGTCGCCCTCCGGGCTGTCGGAGCCTGTTGCGCCTGGACCCCACGGCTCGCGCCGTGGGCTACCCTCTGACGCCCTCCGGGCTGAAGAGCAAGCCATTCCGAAACCACGACCTTGTTCTGGGACATGTTCTCGGAACATGAGCTTGTCAAACCTTGCCGTCGTACTCCGCCACGAGGCTCGCGGGAGCGACAGATCGCCATGAGTCTTCGATCAGTTCGCGCAGCGCCTTGGGCCGCACGGTCGCGAGCCGCACGAGCATCGCCGGGTAGTTGAGATAATGATCCGTGATGAAGCAGGTCTCCGGATCGAGCTGCATGAGAGCTTCTCGCTCGGCCAGGTCGATCATGATGACGATCGACTCACCGCTCTGATGGAGCCTGACGAACAGCTTCTTGCGGACATGAAACGCCGGCGTGCCATACGAC
>JAYVDI010000023.1:0-32710 GCA_043749505.1 Schlesneria sp.
GGACCAAGGGGTCCGGCCGACGTTGAGTTGCTGCATCGTTCAACCGCGTGGGCCACGCCCCGCGCGTCAAGCGACGAATCAAGCTCCAACCTCCATCGACGCGCGAGACGTGGCCCACGCGGTTAAACGATGCAATTACGGTCAAGAAATGAATGGGGAATGGTTCGATTATTTGGCAAAGGGGGCGGGTTGTAGTCTCAGCCCGGACTGAGCTGCAAGATCTCTTTCAACAGTCGCAACAGGGCCTTGGTTCCTTTGAGCTTGGCCGGCAGGATCACGCAGGCGTCGCGGTCATCGACGACGCGGATGGTCGCGTGGCTCAATTTGGCCAGTCGCGTGATGAGTCTCGGGTTGCGATACCCCAACACAATGTCGCCTTCGTGTAGACGGATGTCGTCGATCTGCCAACGCCACGCGAGCAATTGCAATTCACGCTGTTCAAACAAGCGTTCGGCGGGAGTTGGGAGCGGGCCGAAACGATCGCGGAACTCGGTCTTCAATTCGGCGAGCAGCTCGAGCGACGAGACCGCCGACAACTTGCGGTACATTTCAATCTTCGGCCGGCCGTCGGGGATGTAGTCCGATGGCAGAAAGGCTTCGATGGCGAGCGCGATCTCGACGTGATGGTGATGCCGCAGCGGTTCGCGCTTGATCGCGCGCACCGCGTTTTCCAGCAGTTGGCAGTACAGCTCATAGCCGACCGATGCGATGTGCCCCGACTGCTCGGTCCCGAGAATGTTGCCCGCCCCGCGAATCTCCAAGTCCCGCATCGAAATCTTGAAGCCCGCGCCGAGTTCGCTGTACTCCTCAATCGCCTTCAATCGCCGCATCGCTTGTGGAGTCATCTGCCGCCCGTCCTCCAGCACGAGATAGCAATATGACTTGTGCTTGTACCGACCGACGCGGCCTCGCAGTTGGTGCAGATCGGCAAGTCCGTACCGGTCGGCCTGATGAATGAAGATCGTGTTGGCGTTGGGGATGTCGAGGCCGCTTTCGATGATCGTCGTCGCGACCAGCACATCTGTCCGCCCTTCGACGAAGCCGAGCATTGCCCCCTCCATCTCGTCCTCGGTCATCTGGCCATGCACGATATCGACGACCGCTTCGGGAACGATGCGGCGAATCTTCTCGGCAATCGACTCGATGTCGTAGACGCGGTTGTGAACGAAGTACGTCTGCCCGTTGCGGTTCAATTCGCGAACGATGCACGAGCGGATTAGCTCGCCATCCCAACGGCAAATGCGTGTCTCGACGGCCAGTCGATCGTGTGGCGGCGTCTCCAAGTTGGAGATGTCTCGCACACCGACCAGTGACATGTGGAGCGTTCTCGGGATTGGCGTGGCTGACAGCGTGAGGACATCCACTTCCAGCCGCATGGTTTTCAGCAGCTCTTTCACCTCGACACCGAATCGCTGCTCTTCGTCGATCACCAGCAGGCCGAGGTCTTTGAACTTCACGTCTTTGCTGACCAGGCGATGCGTTCCGATCACGAGGTCGATTGAACCGTCGGCCAGACCCTGCAAAGTCTCCCGCGTTTCTTGTGTCGTGCGGAACCGGTTGAGCGAGGCGATGTTGAGCGAGAACTCGGCCATGCGTTGGCTGAAGCTGCGGAAATGCTGCTCGCACAGCACCGTCGTCGGCACGAGGATCGCCACCTGACGACCGGCATCGACCGCTTTGAAGGCGGCGCGCATCGCGATCTCGGTCTTGCCGTAGCCGACATCGCCGCAGATCAGCCGATCCATCGGACGCGAGCGCTGCTGATCCTCTTTCGTCTCGGCGATGGCTCGCAGTTGATCGACCGTTTCGGTGTAAGGAAACGCCGCATCGAACTCCTCAACCCAGTGGCTGTCGGGCGGACATGCCAGCCCCGGCTTGAGGTCTCGCTCGGCCTGCAGCTTCAGCATGTCTGCGGCCATGTCGCCGACCGCCTCTGCGACGCGCTTCTTCTTGTTGGTCCAACTCGTACCGCCGAACTTGGACAGCTCGACCTTCCCTTTGGTACCGCCGACGTACTTCTGCACGAGATGGATCAGTGAGACCGGCACGTGCATCTTCAGGTTGTCGGCGAATTCGAGCGACAACATTTCCTCAACGAGTTCCCCCTTCGTCTGCACTTCCATCCCGCTGAACCGCGCAATGCCATGCGACAGATGGACGACGAGGTCTCCCGGCGAGAGGTCGAGGAACGTGTCGATGGCTCGCGATTCGAGTCGGCTTTTGCGCGGAGCGCGTTGCAGTTCCGTGCGATGAAAGAGTTCGTTGTCACTCAGTACGACCACCCGCTCTGTGACGAGCCGGAACCCGCGCGAAACGTACCCGACGCACAGCGTCACTCGGTCAGCAAACGTCTGAGGCGTTGCATCGTCTTTCGGACGTAAGCCCTCTTCTTCAGCCTTTCCGAGCGGGGGACGGAAGTCCCCCGGTTCTTCGGCAGGCGGTGCCGCGCTCGGCACAGGTTGTTCCGGATTCGTCGAACCCGACTTCCGCAGAAACCGCTTCAGGGGCGAACCGCCCGCCGCCATTTGATCGAGCGGAGGAGAACTTTTCGCCGACGATACGGAACCGGGGGACTCACGTCCCCCGCTCGGAGGGACTGATGTCCCGCTTCGAGCCGCCATCCCGCCGGGAGACGCATTTGTCGCAGGATCGGGCGTTGCGGGAGGAGCTGGCTCGGGTGCGTAGACCTCGCGCAACAGCTCGGCCATGCGCTGGCGCGCCGCTTCGTTGTGGCAGGCGATCAAGACGGTCTCGTCCTGCTGAACGACACGTTCGAGTTCCTTGAACGCCTCTGTCTTCGGCCCGCCGAAGCGCTCGATTGACTCGACGCGCAGATGGCACGTCGTGTCGTAGCTCCCCGCGACGATCGGCGCGACGTTCAGCCACCCGCGCCGCGAACAACGTTCGAGCGTCGATTCGACGCTGAACAGTCCCTTCGGATCGGCAAGCCGGTCCAGGTACAACTTCCCCTCGCGCACGATCTCATCGAGTTCAAACAGCACGACCCGTGCGACGGCCGGCAGTGCATCCAGCACATGTTCACCGTTCAAGAGTCCTGTCCCCTCGCCCCGGCTCTGTGGGGAGAGGGCTAGGGTGAGGGGTTCTGTGGTTTGATGACGGCCGCGACCCGAGTTGTCACTGCCACGCTGGGGGCTCGAAGACTCGACCCCAGCCACACTCGGATGCACGCTCGATAGAATTGTGATCGTCGCCTCATCCAAGTCCCGCACCTTTCGCTGCGTTTCGACATCGAACAGCCGGATCGACTCGATCTCATCGCCGAACAGTTCCAGCCGGATCGGGTCGGCCGAATCGGGCGGGAAGACATCGACGATGCCACCGTGAATGGTGAATTCACCCGGCAACTCGATCGCGGTGACACGCTCGAAGCCGCGTGCGGTGAGCCAGCGCGTGACTTCATCCAGATCGACTTCATCACCCACCTTGAGCGACCGCGACGAGACAGCTCGCTCGGCCCGCGATGGCACCGGTTGAATGAGCGCCGCGATCGTGGTGACAACGACGCGCGGTGGAGCATCAGACTCGAAGGCGCGCACCACGCGGAGGCGACTGCCGAGGATCGGATCGGTGATCCGCAACTCACTCGGCAGAGAGGGCCATGACGGCAGCACAAGCGGTCGTGCATCACGGCTTCCTGTCGGCAGGCCGATCCCAAACGACGCGATGTCCGCGACAACTTCGTCCAGCTCTCGCTCGCGCGGCAATACGACTACGACACAACCGCCCGCCGCTTGAGCCAGCGCGGAAACCATCAACGCGCCCGACGAACCCCACGCGCCGTCAACCGTCGCCGCACGCCCCTGCTCGACGGCGGCGATCACGTCCCGCAATCCCGGCTGCGCCAGCAACCGCGCGGCGAGACCGGTCAGTGGGGAGACTCCCTGCTTCACATCAACCGACATCGTGTGAGATCGCCTTCCTGAGACCAGCGCACGCGCGAACACCCGAACAAGCCGCGAACTGGCCCGCCGGAGTCAATTTCAAAAGTGAGACGGATTCTAGCCGCCGAGTCGGCCTCGCCAAGCGAGGCCGTCTTCGTGGCAGGGCCATCGCCTTTTTCAAGGTAGGGTGGGACCAGCTCGCTTCGAGCGCCGGCCCACCATCGGGAATCGTTGAGAAATCATGGTGGGCCGGCGCGGCGAAGCGCCACTGGTCCCACCCTACATTCTGCACAGCTTCAAAAAGGCATTGGCCCTGCCTTCGTAGCCTCTGTCAAATTTCGTCCGTCGATCCAATTCTTCAAAAACGCGCGCCGGAATCGAGTCTCTCGCCGCACTATACTCGCAGAACGATGAGCATCGCCGAACCAGACGCCGTGGTGGAAGAGGCCGATGTCGCCCGCAGCGACGCCGAACTGGTCGGTCGTTTCGTCGCGACGAAAGAGGAAGCGGCGTTCACAGAGTTGGTCCGGCGGCACAGTGGTTTGGTGATGAGCGTCTGCCGGCGCGTGCTGCGTGACGGTCATGACATCGACGACGTGTTTCAGGCGACGTTCCTCGTTTTCGTGCGCGATGCGGCGCGCGTCAAGAAGCAGGCGTCGTTGGCGAGTTGGTTGTACGGCGTGGCCTATCGACTGGCCGTGCGAGTCGCCCAGCAACGGCAGCAGCGGCGGGAGACGGTCCTCGTGGATGACACTGCGGTTGGCGACGACATACTGACAGAATTGGCCGACAGATACGATCAACAACTGGTCGATGCGGAACTCAACGCGCTCCCCGAACGGTATCGGCAGCCGCTCGTGTTGAAGTACCTCGCGGGCAAAACGCCGCTCGAAGTGGCGAGTGAGTTGAAGCTCACGGTCGGTGCCGTCGAAGGCTTGCTCAAGCGCGGCAAGCACGAGTTGCGGGCGCGATTGATGAAACGCGGTGTGAAGCTGGGAGCGGCGGTGATCGCCGCCCAGATGACTCGACAATCGGTTCAAGCGGCGTGTCCGAAGCGGCTCATTGAAGAGACGATCCGCACGGGCCTCGCTTGGAATTCCACAAATCCTCCTCCCCTCGATCTGATCTCGGATCGAGTCCTCGAACTCACGCTGAAGGAACTGGCCACCATGACGACTCTGACCAAAACAGGCTTGACCATCGGACTGACCACGGGCGCGTTGGCCCTCGGTTTGGGAGGAGCCGGATTCCTCGTAAGCCAATTCCAAGACCGAGCCAGCGCCGGGATCGTCGCGACGGTCCCCGTGGCCAGCTCCGCCTCAAACAGTCTGATCACGACGGCCCTCGCCGCCGAACCGACTGTGACCGAGACGCTGCTCGACACGCAGATCGCGGCCGCCCCACCGGCCGAAGCGAACCAGCCTGATGCCCCGCCGCAGCCACCCGCCCTTCCCGATGTCGGTGCGGCAGGTCGGCCTGCCAATGCCGGAAACGCGGCTTCGCGCATGACAAACAACACGATCCCGTGGGACTTCAAACCGCGCAGCGTCTTGGTCAAACGCATCGAACAAGCCTTGCTGCAAGACGCAGAGGTCGCCTTCTCTGACACTCCTCTCCACGAAGCAGTCGACTTCTTGAAAGAACTTCACCGCATCGAAATCTGGCTGGACAAGGAAACTCTCACCGCTGACGGGATCAACACAGATACACCGATCACCCTCCAAATGAGCGGGATCAGTTTGGACAGCACCCTGAACATGATGTTGGAGCCACTCCAACTCGATTACGTCATCAAGAATGAAGTGCTGGTCATCACGACCAAGGTTCGGGCTGAGGATACGATGGAGACCCGCGTCTACAACTTGTCGCGTGTCCCTCATCTGACCCCGAAGGAACTGGTCGAAATCATTGTCGGCGGCAGTCCGACCAACGCGACAGGAAGTGGAGGTGTTGCCAGCGAGACCGTCACTTTAATTCCCGACTCCAAGTGGGAACTCATCGATGGCGATGGGGGCACGGCATGGGCGGGCAAGACGACTCTGATCATCCGTCAGACTCAGCGAGTTCACCGTGAGATCGTGGCGTTGCTCGATCAGCTCGCTCAAGCCGAAGCTGTGCCAACAAAGACGCCCGTCAACGCGGGCGGGCAACCGGCTGGAGTGAAACCCGCTTTGCCCGCTGCGACACCTGCCGGATCATCAGGAGGAAATCCGTTCGGCAGCGCCGGTGCTTCGACGGTTCCAGCGCCCCGTCCCAAGGCTGCTCCAGCAGGATTTTGACGCCGGGCCTGAAATCTGACTCGGCCAAGACCCACAACGTCCAGTCCGGATGTTGCAACCGGCGAGTGTTCATTCGCGCGAAGTGCATATTTCAAAACCAGCCCGACGCGCAAGCGAGGGGCTTCGCTGTCATCGAATGTCCAGCCCTCGCTCGCGCGTCGGGCTAGTTTTGAAATCCCCACTAGCAGCCTGTGGGTCTAACGCACTTTTCTCAGCAGCACCGGCATGCCGAAGGTCTCTTCAAACAGTGAGCCGGATTGCTTCAGGGCGAGTTGTTCTAGGCTGAGGTCTTCGACCTGCGGGATCGCGATCACGAGGCGGCCGCCTTCGCGCGAGAACTTCAGCTCGTGCAGTCGCTGGCCGCGCGAGGCTTCCAGCGCGTCGGCAATGCGGAGCATCGCGGCCATCTTCACGACGGCGATCCGCTGGTCTCGGTTGAGCGTGGTGAAGACCGTGTGGATCGGCTTCGGAGACGAGCGGCGGTGATAGCGCGCCGTCAATGCGACGAGTTGCACATCGGAACGGCTCAGCCCGAACAGCTCGCTGTTTTGGATCAAATACATCGTGTGCTTGTGGTAGCTGCCGGTGCTGACGAACTGTCCGATCTCGTGCAGCAGAGCGGCGACGCGCAGCAACAGCTCGAAGCGCGGAGCCAGTTGGTGCTCGGCCCCCAGTCCCTGGAACAGAATCTTGCACAGCTTGGAAACGTGTCGCGCGTGAGGCTCATCGAAGTCGAACTTGCGGCCAAGGTCGATGGCCGAACGAATGACTTGGTTGCTGAAGTCTTCGTTCCAGCCGCCGCGCGTGGCCATCTCCTTCAGCAGCCCGTCGCGCAGGTTGATGCTCGCGACGATGACTTGTTTCAACTCGAAGGCTCGCGCCAGCATGACATACGCGAGGAGTGCTGGTCCCAGCGTTCCGGCGTCGGGGAACGTGATGTGATACTTGTGAACCAGCTTGTCTTCGTTGAGCGACAGCACGGAGTCGGTCAGTTTTTCGAGGTCACACAGCGGAATGCGGGTGAGCGTGTCGGGGTCCCAGTCGGCAACGATCTGTCCGGCGGCGAACCGCATGTCGCCACCGAGCGTCACCATTTCCTGAGCCTGTTCGGCGGGAACTTGCTGCAAGATTTGATCGATCACACGCTGGATTTGCGTCTCCATCAATCGTCGCGTGGAAGCTTGTGATGCGTGGTAGGCTTCAAGCGTCTCGCGGAGGCGCAGCGAGCCGAGTCGATACGTGTGAGCGAACAGCACGTCGGCGTTCTGCACTTGAAGCAGTTCCGTGCTGCCGCCGCCGACTTCAGTAATGACCGTGCGCGCATCGGCCAACTGCGGGTCGAGTCGCAGCAGCGGCTGAATGCCGAGGTACGTGATTCGGTTCACCTCCGCTTCGTCGATCGGTACGACTTGAATGCCGGTCGCCGTGTAGATGCGGTCGAGAAAACCGAGCCTGTTGAGCGCTTCCCGCACGGCACTCGTCGCCACCACGCGAACTTGTTCGGGCCGCTCAATCCCGTACTCGGCGAGCACGCGCTTGTAGCTCTTGAGCACGCGCACGGACTCTTCAATCGTGCTCTTCTCGATCGATCCGCGCGTGAACGTGTCCTTGCCGAGCGTCACCGCCTGCGACAGTGTCGAGAGCAGCCGCACGTTGGCGAGATCGTCAATCTCGGCGATTGCCATGCGGATCGAAGTGGTCCCAATGTCGATCACCGCCGCAGGGCGAGAGGTTGGGTTGCGGGCGGTGATGGTGGTGTCGGCTGGCATCGGTCGATGGGTCATTCCAGAGTTAGCGAGTGTGTTCGCCTTGGGCATCTGTCTTCTGGCGAGCTTCTCGGATTTGCTTAACCAGCACTTCGAGGAACCCCTCGTGCTTTGCTACGTCCCGTCCCAAACGACGCAAATACAACAGAACGATGCCGTCACGGTTTGCGAACTGACAAAACTCGATTGAGCGGAAGTTGGCGAGCAAACCACCAATCCCACCAAACAAACACGCCAATGCCAGCCAACCGATTGGCGGCAAGGGCTTTGACCACAACTGAGTAGAAGGTCCAGTCGTAACCAGATGGAGGATAACTCCAAACATGAATAGCCACATCGCACGCCCAAACCATGGGCTTTTTTGCTTTCCGCGACCATATTCTGGATTGAGACGATCGAGATGCAAAGTGGCTTCTACCTCGGTTCCGTTGCTGATCTTTCTGCGGATATGGAGTCGATCCACATATAGTGTGAACCATCGTTTGTCGAAAAACGTGAGTTCCGTGTAAGTTGCGATAGGCTCCACCGGCGTCGATTTCTGTTGGTCGTTCATTCCGATCAAACCTCCACGCAGCGTCTGGCCCAGGCGGCGGCTCCCATCGCGCCGGCGTCATCACCGAGCTTGGCCACCTTCAACTCGTAGGTCTTTTGGAACGAGGGCATGATGTGTTTGATAATCGTCTTGCCGACTTCATCCAAGTACAGCTTCGGCAATGCTTCCACCAGACCTCCGCCGAGCACAATGACATCCGGCAGCAGCAGGTTCACCGCACCGGCGATCGCGGTCCCGAGATGCCTCGCACCATCGCGCACGATCTGCTCGACGACCTCGTCCCCTTTCTCAATGGCCTCTTTGATGGTGCCGCTACGAATGTTGGCGAGGTCCGTTCCGGCGATGCGCAGAATTTGCGGAGCCTGACCGCGATACGCCGCCTTCGCGATCTCGGCCGACATCGCCAAGCGGCTGGCCACGGTCTCCAGACAGCCGCGTCGTCCGCAGCCGCACAGCGGGCCGTCAGGGACAACCAGGACGTGGCCGATCTCCAGGCAACTCGTTCGCTTCCCGCGATAGATGCTGTCGTTGTAGACCAATCCGCCGCCGATCCCCGTGCCGGGAAAGACGCCCAGAACCGTTCTCGCGCCGACCGCCGCACCGAAGCGGTACTCACCGTAGACGCCCGCATCGACATCGTTGCTGAGGAAGACCGGGCAGCCGAACTCTTTCTCCAGCAGCTTCTTGAGTGGCACGTTCTTCCAACCGAGGTTGGGCAGTTCGAGAATCACTCCTTCATCGAGATCGAGTGGTCCTGGGCAGCCGATACCGATCCCACCCAAACGGTCTCGCGGAACTTGTGACTCTTCGAGCAGCTTGTCGATGACCGACCGGATTCGTTCCAGCCCCGCTTCCACTCCATCGGACCCCCGCGTCTTCTTCCTGCGCCGCGCAATCGCTTCAAACTTGCGATCGAACAAGACGGCACTCATCTTCGTCCCGCCGAGATCGAAGCCGACCCAGACCTTGCCGTCGCTGACAGGTGGCTTCTTGGAGGGACCGCTCGTTGTAGGAGCAGGCACTGGCGTTTCGGATACAGCTGCGAGAACGTCGCCCGCAGGGAGGGTGGCTTCTGGAACAGGTGGTTCGGTCATCAAGGCGTATCCGTTCAACAAGCAGAGATCCGTCGGCAGCGATCCATCGAGCGGGGCGGAGAATATCACAAACTCGCACGAAGGACCGCAACGCGCAAGGATGGGTCAAGTGCGTCAAAGGGCTGAGTTGCACGGGTGGCGTCACCTGATACCATGCCCGCCGATCCTTCGGGACGTTTTCGTCAAGAACACTTCTCTGTGAGATCGCCGGGTCGATGGTGGCTCGGAGCCGAATGGTTTGTTGAAGGTGTCCTCATTCGAGGCACACTGACATTTTCCTGCGTGATGATTTGTTGTGTGAAAGAGCCAGGATGTTTTCCTTCCTCGGCGAGTTGCTTTGCTTGGTGTCGTGGCTGATCGGCCGCGGTCACGAAGTTCTGCGTCGTGTCTGCTCCGTCGTTCTGGCCCTGCTGGAAACCGACCGGGTCGCGCTGCGCGGGCGAGTCAATTCGTGCGATGCTTCTTGGCTGGCAAGAGTCGCCCGCTGGTGGGAGGGATTTCCTCTCGGGGACCGGCTGCTTGCGAATCGGCTGCTCTGGACACGGGCTGCTGCTTGGCCCTCATCGGCCTCTCTCGCGACGGTGCCTCTTCCGTCGCAGTTCACTCGTCGCAACTGATCTTCACTCTCGACAACCAGTCGCTCCAGCAGTCGGTCTGTGGCTTTGAGCCTCAGAATCGACTGTGCCTCATTCGACCGTGTTCGCCCCGTGCGCGGTGGCGAGTTGGCGTCTCCGGAACAGACATTTGGGAGTCGAGCGATGGAGTATCTGATTGGAGCTGCGCTGGGTTTGATCCTGGGCGGTGCGGTGGGCTTTGTTGCCGAGCGAACCATTCGCGGAACGGCATTCAAGACGCGCGACGAGATCGTCGCTCAGGCCAAACGTGAAGGCGAGAACCTCATCAAAACGGCCGAATTGACCGCGAAAGAAGAAGGACTGCGACGACGTGAGGCCGCCGACAAGGAACTCAACGTCGCTCGCGACGAACTGCGGAATCAAGAACGTCAGCTCGATAAACGGGGCGCGGGATTGAAAGAGCAGCAGGACGACATCGCCAAGAAGGAGCGGATGCTGGAGACAACTCAGCAGAAGCTGGTCGAGCGAAACAAAGTCGTCGATGCGAAAGAGAAGGAACTCGACAAGAGCGCCAAACAGGCACAGGAACAGCTTTACAAGATCAGCGGTCTCGATCAGAAGACGGCAACCGAATTGCTTCTCGGACAGCTCGAGCGCGAACTGAAGAACGAAACCGGTGCGCTGATCCTGAAGCAGGAAGCCGATCTGAAGCAGCAGTCGGAGCGAATGGCCCGTGAGATCATTGGTATGTCGATCCAGCGCTATGCCTCGGCACACACCTCGGAATCGACGGTCTCCACGATCGACATCCCGAGCGACGAGATGAAAGGCCGCATCATCGGTCGCGAGGGTCGCAACATTCGCGCGTTCGAGAAGGCGACCGGCGTCGATGTCATTGTAGACGACACGCCAGGTGTCGTGGTCGTCTCGGCGTTCGACAGCGTTCGACGCGAAACGGCCAAGCAGGCACTGGTCAAACTCATTCAAGACGGTCGCATCCATCCCACACGCATCGACGAAGTCGTGCTGGAAACTCAGAAGGAGATGGAAGCCTTCATTCGCCGGCAGGGAACCGAGGCGGCACAAGAAGCCGACGTGCCGAACCTGCACGAAAAATTGCTCGACTTCATGGGCCGATTGCACTTCCGTACGAGCTACAGCCAAAACGTGCTGCGACACTCGATCGAAGTCGCGCACCTGACCGGGCTGATGGCCGAGCAACTTGGCTTGAACGGCAACCTCGCACGACGCTGCGGGTTCTTGCATGACCTTGGCAAGGCGGCAGATCACGAGATGGAGGGTGGTCACCCGGCAGTCGGGGCCGAGTTGCTCAAACGCTATGGTGAGAAGGGTGAGGTCGTTCACGCGGCGCTCGGCCATCACGACGACATTCGACCGGACTACATTTACACGGTGCTGGTCGCCGCCGCCGATGCGTGTTCGGCTTCGAGGCCGGGGGCGCGGCGTGAGACACTCGAAAAATATGTGCGTCGCTTGGAAGAACTCGAAACGCTGGTCTGCGGCTTCCCCGGCGTCGAGCAGGCGTTTGCAGTCCAGGCGGGGCGTGAGATTCGCGTCGTGGTGAATCCGCAAGAGATCAACGATCGCGAAGCCGCACGACTCTGTCGCGACATGGCCGCAGCAATCGAAGCCAATCTGACATATCCCGGTGAAGTCAAAGTCACCGTGCTGCGTGAGACGCGCGTGGTCGAATACGCGAAGTGATCGGGTTGGTCCGCGAGATCACCTGTTCTGGAACCCGATAAAAACAGGGGCCGGATGACCCGCAGGTCATCCGGCCCTCGCCATTTCAAAACTCAGCGAACTCGATTCACATCGAACTCTCAGGCACAACAAGCCAGCTCAGGGAGCCAGCCGGGTTCGCCCACGATGCACGTGGCGTCCCACCGTTCGATTCCGGCGATTCGAGCTGCTCGATCCATGTCGATCTCGCTCGCCGCAACCATCACAGAGTCTTCATAACCGTCATTGAACTCCGTGAAATAAGCATTCGCGAGCACCGGATGGTGTTGCCAGCGTTTCGCACTGAACAGGGCTGCAAACGCATTTCGTTGCGTTTGGTCTGCATCGTAGAACTCCATCACGACGAGTACTTCAGCCGACATCGTTCCTCCTTCCAATCTTTTCCTGGGGCCATGCAGTCTCCTAACACGATGAAATTGATGAGATATCCGACAGAAAGAACTCACTCGGCAACCGCCAAGAACAAGAACTAAGCGGATAATAGGCCACAATTTTTGCGATGCAAGCAATCGGCAAATGTGTCAACAAAACGAAACATCGCCACAAAAATTGCGGCCGTTGAAGAACAGAAAACACCCAGAGCTTCATCCAGCGGCTAGCTACCGGGGCTGAACACAAAGGTGCCTTTCAGCCGACTCTGCAGCAGCGACGGTGTAATCCGCGCCCAAGCGAATCACCGGCAATCACTTAGACGTGCGCGGAGTGGCTGGAGTGTCGGGTCGATTCTGATTGCCGCGTCGGTTGGGACGTTGCTGTCCTTGCGGTGGGCCACTGAAAGCACCCTCATCGATCCCCTTCGAGATGCCTCGCCCCATCAGCGCGATGAAGCCTTCCTGGAACTCGACCCGCAGCCGGACGCCGCTGTCGGTCGGTCGGACGTCGAGTCGCATCGCGTCGTTTTCGGACTCGAACGAAGCACGAGCGTTCTCGTTAAACGTAACCTGCCGTGGCGAATCTTCGCTCGCCACGGTCAACCAGTTCTTGGCGTGTGTCACGAACTGAAAGGGGATGCGATTGCGATTCTGCATCGGATCTTGCGGCAGTGCGGCTTGAGCAACCGCTTCCTTCAAGATCGATAGCGCGGCGTCGCCACCGAACGAGAACCAGACGGCCTGCGGACTCACATAGAGGTAAAGGTGCGAGGTCTCACCGAACATCTTTTGGCCTGGTTTGTCTGGCGGATTCAACTGAATGCGATGAACCGGATGGGAGTCAATGGCATCGGTCGCCAATTCGAGTTTGGGAATTTGTTCGTTGCCGTTCGGGTTATCCTTTACGAACTGAAGCAGCTCGGCAATTTGAGTCGGGAGATTTCGGCTCGCGATCAATTTGGTGCCGCCGATCAGCGCGAACTTTCCCGGTTCATCACCAGTGAGTTGCACGAAGCCGTCAATGTGACCGGCTTCCGCCGACGCCAGCAGAGCCTTAAAGATCGGATCGATGACGGGAGTCACGCCCGCGACGCCATCCTTGTCGGCACGCTCAGAAATCTCCTTCTTCGCAACTTCAAAAAACTGCGTGAAGAGACCCTTCTGCTTGGCATCGAGCAGCCACGAAATTGACATCGTGAGCGTCGCCGGGTTTTGGAGCAGGTTGCCGAAATAGGTTCGCTTCCCCGCCATATCTTGGAAGAATTTGGCCAGCTTGCTGTCCGAGGTGCCCGCGATTTCAAAGTCGATGTAGGCCCGACGCTGTTCGGGATCCATGCGACCGCCGATGGTCAGTTCCTCACCCTGATTGACGACCTTATCAAGCAGTTCCAGCCAGCTTTCGCCATTGGCGCGGCGGAGGCGGTACGCCGATTCGGGTTCGCCGTCCTTCTGTTGCAGCTCGGCCTGAGTCTGATTTTTGAGGAACTCCACGAATAGCAATTTCATTCCCGGCGGGACACTCTTGATCAGTAGCGAGATCGCGATGTCGTACTGACTCGACAGTCTCGCACTGAGTTTGATCGGATCGGGAAAGTTCCGGTCGAGCGCGTCCTCTGCACCGTCGGGACCAACCAGAAACAGATAGTTGCCACGATGCCGCGTCCGGATTTTGAATCGCTCGCCGTAGCTGATTTCGTGGCGTCCTGATTTGCCCTCAACCGGCGCGATCGTCCCTGCGCCATAAGCCAGCGTTGTGAGAGCTTCGTCCAAGTTGGTCACGGGGATGTACGAGATCCCAATCGGCGCACCGATGAGTCCGGGAGCGAGATAAAGCATCATTCCGAACGACCGGTCGCGGTCGATTCCCTTTAAATCCTTGAGGGTCGATTCCATCCACGGGTCGAGACCCTCCAATTTGGTCTGCTGCTGCGCCGTTTGAAACATGAAGCCCGCGTTGTCGCGCAGTCGCTGCACGCTGGCTGAGTTAATCAGGACCAACGGATAGTCGATTTCATTCGACTCATCGCTCTGAGCCAGCACCGGTGAAGCGGTGCCGTTGACGAGGCAACTTCCCACGAGTGCCAGTGCCACTGCAAGTCGCACTGAACGAAACAGGGAAAACGTCGAGATCACAGCGGGGCGGGTTGTCAGCATGAGAAGCTTCCTGTGCGAGCAGGTTCCGTTGGGAAAAGGGTGAGCGATTTGACGGCCATTGATTGCAGGCATGGAACGGGTTCGACACTGGATCGTGTCATGCGAATCGGGAGACGATCCAGTCATGAAACGTTCCCGCGTCTGTGTTTTCAACAGATCGTCAACGGGCATCGGTGATCGAGACTACCTCGCTCAAGCGAAACCGGTTTCGCTGCGACGGGCCGGATTGTATCAATGGCTTTGCCCGAGAAGGCTCAGCCGACCTGAACCGTCCCTGAAAAAAAGCAACGCCCACCAAAAGAGGGGCGTTGCAATCGAGTCATTCAAGATATGTCAGCAGGCGAATGGCTTCCGTTCGCCATCGTTGCCTATCTAATCAGGGGACATTCCCCGCGAGAGACATCGCACCCGGCTTGCCTGTCGCAGGAACGGCTGGCAATGGAGTCCGTGCGACCCACTGGCTGACGCGCACCACGCTCGGTGCGTTGAAGGTGGGTTGAAGGGGAGCAGCAGGAACAGCCAGCCGCGCGGGAACGGTGGTCTCGGTCAAGTGGCCGCGATCATCCGAGTCTTGTTCGAGTGGTGTGGGGTACGAACTCTTTCTAATGGGAACGCCACCATTGCGATTGTTGAAGTCATCGGGGGCAAGACCCGGTGAGAACTCATCAATCTTGCCGTCGGCCGTTCGCTTCGGAGTGCCTTCGAGATTCTTAGCGGAGGCTCGTGGATCGGCGGTCGGCTGCAACCCGCTCGCGACGCCTGTTCCGCCAGCACCACTGCCGATCGGAGCGTAGCTGATTCGAGTTCCCACCTGCATTGTCTTTGCCACAGTGATGGGCTTCATCACCGTGATCTCTTCCTCAACGTGACGCATCTTGCTAACGGCCACCTTACGAGTCGTCTGCGTCGGCACCATTGAAGTCACGTTGTACGTCACCTGCTTCATACCCTGCACGGCCACCTTCTTGGTGCAGGGAACCGTACACGTCATCGTCTGTGGGACGAACTGCCGAGTCGTTTTCGTTTGGGGAGTAAACGCCGTGCGCATCTGGTATCCCGCACGGTTCATCGCGCCGAGCATCGTCGGGCTGTTGTCGTACTGACACGGGCTGATTTTGCCCGTGGCTTCGTTCTTGGTGACCCAGTAGCCGACCTGCTTCTGCACCTTCTTGTATTCGGTGACACTCTGGTAATCGACGGTCGGCACATTGACGGTGCGCTGTTGCGTGACAGGCTGCATCACGGTGACGTTCTGATCGACATACTCGGTCTCGTAGATTGGCTTCGACACCTTCTGCCTCACCGGACGGTACTCGGTGACCTGCACGGTGTCGTAGACCGGATGCACGACCGGTTGCAGCGGCTCGACACGGACGGCTTGCACCATCTGCCGCACTTGAATCGGCTGCTCGATAGTGCAGGCGATCGGCTGGCCGCACTGCACAGATTCGGAAGCCATCGCCGACCGTTGCATCGGCATCATGGCCGACGAGTACATCGAGCTGGCCGACTGAAACGGCACCGGTGGCGGACCGAAGAGCGAGGGCCGCGTGTTGCAGCCGCAGTTGTTGCCGCTGAACGGCATCCATTGCGCCGACGCGGTACTCGACACCGCCAGCAGTGCGAGACCGCCCCAGAATGAGGCTGAGCCAAACGAAGAACGGACCATGTGCGTCTTCCTACCTGAAGTGAGGGCGAGTGCCATCGAACGGGATGTGAGTGGGAGAGGGAACCAGCAGCTTCCACCGAAGACCGAACGGCCACGGGTCGAAGCGGGCGGGCTTTTACGAGAATCGTAATTTTCGGTCAAGATCGGCTGGCGCTGCCGATTGATCGAACAACACCCACTCGACGTGCCAGCGAGGATGCGTGCTCCCAATGGCTGATCCAAATCAGGGTGAGTAGAATCGTCTGGCCCACTCATGCCGTCGTTATTCCGCCGTCTTCATTCCTCAAGGAGCCTCTTCCATGGACGACCTGCGTTCGTCGGTCTCTCGTCGCGACTTCCTCGCCGGACTCGGCATGGGGTTTGGGTACTCGGTCCTCGTCAACGCGAGCGACTTCGCGCCGCTGCATGCCGCCGAGGCGACGCCCGAGCAGATTCGTGAGTCCTTCAAACGGATCGCGCCGCCGGCAGCCGACGGCAAGCCAATCGCAGGCTTTGGTGGACTCGAACACGAACCGAACATGACGGTCGTCGATTTGAAGTGTGATTTGCTTGTGGCGGGTGGTGGTCCGGCGGGCATCTGTGCGGCGCTGGCTGCGGCGCGACACGGGGCGAAGGTGATTCTCGTTCAGGATCGCTCGCGGCTCGGCGGGAATTCGTCCTCGGAAGTGAAGATGCACATTGTCGGAGCCAACAACCACACGGGGCGACCTGGCTGGCGGGAAGGCGGGATCATCGAAGAGCTTCGTCTCGACGACGCCGTCAACAATCCGCACCGCTCGTGGGAAATGTGGGACTTGCTGTTGTACGACAAGATCGTCAGCGAGCCGAACATCACGCTGCTGCTCGACACGTCGGTCTATCGCGCGTCGAAGGACCAGCACGGCGAGATCGCCCAAGTGCTGGCCCGCTCGGACAAGACCGAGCACATCTACCGCATCACCTCGAAACTGTATGCCGACTGCACGGGCGACTCGAAGCTGGCGATTGAGGCGGGCGCGACGATCCGCTGGGGTCACGAAGCACGCGACGAATTTGACGAGCCACTCGGATGGGAAAAGCCGACACGCGACACGCTCGGTTCCAGCATTCTGTTCACCGCGCGCGACTTCGGCAAACCGATCGGTTACACGCCGCCGAAGTGGGCGCGCCAGATCGAGAAGAAGCATCTACAATTCCGCCCGGTCGGCTCGTTGGAATACGGCTACTGGTGGATCGAGTGGGGCGGTGCCATCGATACGATTCGCGACAACGAACGGATTCGCTTCGAGCTGCTCGCGATCGTCACGGGCGTGTGGGACTACATCAAGAACAGCGGCCAGGTCAAAGGGGCCGAGAACTGGGCGATGGACTGGGTCGGCATGGTCCCCGGCAAACGCGAAAGCCGCCGCATCGAGGGCGATCACATTCTGACGCAGCAGGATTTGATGGGCCTCAACGGCGACTTCGATGACGCGGTCGCCATCGGAGGCTGGGGACTGGACGAGCATCCGCCGGGTGGCTTCGATTCGCCGGAGCTCAAGCCGTTCACGTCGATCAAGCTGCCCGAGGTCTACAACATTCCGTTCCGCTCGCTCTACAGCAAGGATGTCCCGAACCTGCTGATGGCCGGGCGAAACGCCAGTTGCAGTCATGTGGCGTTCACCTCGACGCGCGTCATGGCGACGTGTGCCGTGATGGGGCAAGGCATGGGAACCGCCGCGGCCTTGTGCCTGAAGAAGGACGTGAAGCCGCGCGAGTTCGCCGCGTCACAGAGCAACCTCACCGAGCTGACTCAGACACTTCTCCGCGACGATCAGACGATCAAGGGCCGCAAGAACGAAGACTCGCTGGATGTCGCTCGCCAGGCCAAGGTCACCGCGTCCGAGAACTATCAGGACTCAGAGCCGATGAACGTCTTGAACGGCTTCGTCCGCAACATGTCCGGCGAGCTGACCAACCGCTGGCTCGGCACGATGAGCAACGACGGAGCCTGGCTCGAACTGACGTGGGACAAACCGCAGTCGGTCAGCCATGTGCAGCTCACGTTCGACACCGGCTTCCAGCGCGAACTGACTCTGACCAGTGCCGACAACCACAACAAGGCGATGGTCCGTGCTCCTCAACCCGAAACCGTGCGCGACTACAAACTGATCGGCATCACACCGGAAGGCAAGTCCGTCGCGCTGGCCACAGTCACATCGAACCATCAGCGTCTGCGAAGGCACGACTTCGCGAAGACCAAACTCACGACGCTCCGCCTCAAGATCACCGCCACCAACGGCAGTGAACAGGCTCGCGTGTACGAAGTCCGCTGCTACGACGAACAACCGGTTTGAAGGGGTTGGAGGAGGGGCCTCGCACTCGTCGAACTCGACGGCTAACCTTGCCACGTTGGATACTTCTCAGTGTTTCTCGCATCGCGGATTGAAAGGAGTCTGATCTCATGATCGCTCGCGGATTGTGCTTGGTTTGTTTGATGGGTTTGAGTGTGGCCGTTGCCGGGGCGGACGAGGCTGCGAAGCCGAAGAAGGTCGCCAGCGTTGAAGGCTTCACCGAGTACCAATTGGCGAACGGGTTGAAGGTCGTGTTGTTCCCCGAGCCTTCGCAGCCGAAGGTCACGGTCAACATGACGATCCTCGTCGGATCGAAGCATGAGGGTTACGGTGAGACCGGGATGGCGCACCTGCTCGAACACATGCTGTTCAAGCCGACAGAGAAGCATCCGCATTCCGACCGCGACTTGCAGGAACGCGGTGCCGACTACAACGGTTCGACGTGGACCGACCGCACGAACTACTACGAGACGCTCCCCGCCAGCGACGACAACCTCGAATACGCCATCGGGCTGGAGGCTGATCGTTTGGTGAACTGCCCGATCAAGGCCGAGGACTTGTCGAGTGAGATGACCGTCGTTCGCAACGAGTTCGAGATGGGCGAGAACAACGCCAAGATGATCCTCGAACAGCGGATGATGGCTACGGCGTTCGAGTGGCATAACTATGGGAAATCGACGATCGGCAACCGCGCCGACATCGAGCGGGTTCCCGTGGAAAATCTGCGTGTCTTCTACAAACGCTACTATCGCCCCGACAACGTCGTCCTGTTCATCGGGGGCCGGTTCGACGAAGCCAAAGCGTTGGAGATGGTGGTCAAACACTTCGCCCCCATCGCGTGTCCGACCGAGCCGATCCGCAACACGTACACGGACGAACCGGCTCAGGACGGCGAGCGTCATGTCACGTTGCGTCGTGTCGGCAAAGTGCCGGTCGTCGCCGCGCTGTTTCACGTTCCCGCAGCGACCGATCCCGACTTTGCGGCTGTTGCGGTGTTGGAAGGCGTCCTCTCGGCCGACAAATCGGGACGGCTCTACAAGGCACTGATCGAACGTCGCCGCGCGGCCAAGGTCGAGGGATCGGTTTACGCCTGGCATGACCCGAGCGCGATGAACTTCGCGGTCGAAGTGGCTCCGGGCAATGAGCCGGCAGCGGTGTTGGAGGGGATGCTCGACACCATCGACACGCTGGCGAAAGACGGTGCCACGGATGTCGAAGTAGCGCGCATCAAGCAGACGTTGCTCAAGATTTGGGACCAGTCCTCGAACAACACACCGAAGCTCACCGCCGAGATGTCCGAATGGGCCGGGGCTGGCGACTGGCGGTTGTTCTTTCTCTACCGCGACGCCTTGCAACAGGTGGCGACGGCCGACGTGAACCGCGTCGCGAAGAAGTACCTCCAGGCGAGCAACCGCACTGTCGGCGTGTACCTGCCAACGACGGAGCCTCAACGCACGCCGATCGCCGCGCCGCCGGAAGCCGCTGCGTTGGTCAAGGACTACAAGGGACGGGCGGAGTTCTCGATCGGCGAGGTCTTCGATGCGTCGCCCGCTGCGATTGAAAAGCGAGTCCAGCGCGGAAGCATTGAGGGCATCCAGACCGCGTTCCTCACGAAGAAGAATCGCGGCGGCAACGTCGTCGTGACGCTGCGGCTGCGCTACGGGAAGACCGAGTCGTTGTTTGGCCTCGGCCCGGCGTGCGACTTCCTCCCCGAGTTGATGACGCGCGGCACAAAGCAGTTGAACGCGACCGAACTTCAAGACAAGTTGGATGGGCTCAACACGAGTTGGAAGGGGACAGGGTCGGCCGGGACTGCGGAGTTCACGATCACCACGAAGCGTGCTCATTTGAAAGAGGTCCTCGAACTGCTGCGGCAAGTGCTGCGCGAACCGGCGCTGCCGACGGCCGAGTTCTCGATCCTCCAACAACAGAGACTGAGTACACTCGAAGAGCAGGCGGCCGAGCCGCAGGCCATTGCGCCGCGCGTCGTCAATCAGCAACTCAACCCGTATCCGCCCGGTGATGTCCGGCACTTTCCGAGCATGGCCGACGAGCTGAAGCTGATCGAGAAACTGACCGTCGGTGATGTGAAGCGCGTGTACGACAAGTTCCTCTCGGCTCAAGCGGGGGAGGTTGTCATCGTCGGTGACTTCGATGAAGCGGTTGCCAAACAGGCACTGACCGCCGCGTTGAGTGGCTGGAAAACGAAGCAGCCTTACGAACGAATCCGCCGCAGTTCGGAAGGGGCGGCGAAGGGGAACACGATCACGGTTCAAACGCCCGACAAAGCGAACGCGATGTTTTTTGCGGGCTTGATCCTGCCACTGTCGGATGCCGACGCCGACTATCCCGCGCTGGTTGTCGCCAACGAAACGTTCGGTGGCAGCGGCTTCGCGTCCCGCCTGATGGGCCGCATTCGTGAGAAGGAAGGTCTGTCGTACGGCGTCGGTTCCGCGTTCCGCGCCCAGTCGCTCGACCCGCGCGCGACACTCTCGCTGTACGGCATCGCCAACCCGCAAAACATCAAGAAGGTTGTCACACTAGCTCATGAAGAACTCGCGCTGCTGCTGAAAGACGGCATCACCGATCAGGAACTGGCCGAGTCTCAACAAGGCTGGCTTCAGGGTGAACAGCAGAAGCGCGGCGATGATGGCCAGTTGGCCGCGCTCCTCGCGAACGCCCTCTACGCCGGACGGACGCTCGACTTCAACGCGAAGGTGGAGACGGCTGTCTCCAAACTGACGAAGGGAGACATCCTCAAAGCGATCAACAAACACATCGACCCCAAGAAGCTGGTCAACGGTGTGGCGGGTGATTTGGCGAAGTAGTCCGTCACTCTTTCGCTTCTTGGTGAGCCGGGAGCAGGTCGGTCTACTCTGCGACCTGCTCCAGCCACACCACATGAGGCCGAGACCGTTTTCTCATCAATCACACCGGAGCAGCAGCGTGCGCAATCCAACTTCCCGTTCGGGTCGACCAGTCATGTCCATCGGTCGCGTCATGGGTGGTTTGTTGATCTACTCTGCTGGAGTGGCCTCGGCCGTCGAGCCTGCGGCGGTCATTCACGTCTGGTCGGGAAAGGCACCGGGCGAGATGAAGGATCTCGGGCCAGAGGTGTCTCAGCCACCAAAGGCGGGCGAGGAGCCACCGACGACGCGGGTGACCAACATCAGTTCGCCGACGATGACGGTCTTTCTGCCGCCAGCCGAGAAGCGGAACGGAACGTCGGTCGTGATCTGTCCTGGTGGCGGCTATCGCATCTTGGCGTGGGACAAGGAAGGGACCGAAGTGGCGGCGTGGTTGAACACGCTCGGTGTGTCGGCCTTCGTGCTGAAGTACCGCACGCCGACGGCCGATCGTCAGCCGCCGTGGCTCGCCCCGGCTCAAGATGCGCAGCGTGCGGTCAGCGTAGTGAGGCACCGTGCGAGCGAATGGAATCTGGCCGAGGACCGCATCGGTTTGCTGGGCTTCTCAGCGGGGGGATCAACCGCCGCGCAGGCCGCGTTGAAGTCCAACGCGCGGCTGTACGAAGTAACCGACGACGCTGATCGTACGTCATGCCGTCCCGACTTCGTGACGCTCGTCTATCCCGCATACTTGGTCGATGACAAAGGACAGCTCAAGCCGGACCTCGTCGTGACGAAAGAGACGCCGCCGATGTTTTTGGCCCATGCGTTCAACGACGGCATCTCATGCGAGAACAGCGTGCAACTGTTTCTGGCTTTGAAGAAGGCGGCGGTCCCGGCCGACCTGCACATCTACTCCAGCGGTGGCCACGGCTTCGGCCTGCGGCCGAGCGATCAACCGGCCTCGACGTGGCCGCAACGCTGCGAGGACTGGCTGAAGCAACGTGGGCTGTTGCAACGTCGCGCTGCTGGCAAGTAGCCGTCGCACTACACGAGATCGACGGGTGCAGTCGTTCCTTGGCGGCTCCTCAACGAAACCCTTCGGAGCAAGAGTTTTTGAGAAGGTGGCCCTGTCGCTCCGCAACAGGAGGCGCGATCCCAAAGTGGCTTCCATCTCTCGATCCCGCTCGAATCAACAGCAAGCGTCGCGCGGACTTTCACGCTTCCTGTCGCGGAGCGACAGGGCTACCACCAAGGAGCGAATGCACCACAAAAATCAGACGATCGACTCACCCGGCCAGTCGTTGCGGTTCGGCTTTTTGGCGGACGCGCGGTTCGCTTTTCCAACGGCGATGAACCCAGAAGTATTGCTCGGGAGCACGGCGAATCGCCCGCTCCAGCGCGGTCGTGTACTGCTGAGTGATCTCGCCGACCGGATCGTTGGTCGTCGTGAGGCGCGGATCGATCAAGGCTTCGCAACCGACCTCGAAACTCGACCAGCCCGCTTCGTCAAAGTTGTCGGACTCACGAATCGCGTAGCCAACGATAATGAGCGCGTCGTACTCCAGTGCCAGTAGCGCGATCGATTTGAACGTCGAGGCGGGCTTGCCGAAGAAATCGACGAACAGCCCGCGTGCCCCGGCGTCCTGATCGCAGAGCAGTCCGAGGTTGCCTCCCTTGGCCAGCAGCGCCGTCATGTCATCGAAGCCACCCTGCTTGAGCATCAGTCGGTGACCGGCCTGTTCTCGCGCGTTGCGAAACCAATCGTGCAGGTACGGGTTGTCCATCTCCCGCGCGACGACTCCCATCGGGAAACCCCACATTCCGTAGAGTGTGATGCCGATCTCCCAGTTGCCGAAGTGGCCGCCCAACAGCAACACGCGCCGACCGGAACAGACCGCTTCGTTGCTCCGTGTGTAATCGGCAAACCGCATCGAATGCCGATAACTGTGCATGTGCAGCTTGCGTGGAGCTTGAACGGTCTCAACCACGGTGCGGAACAGATGCACCCACATGCGATAGACGAGCCGGTCGATCTCGACATCGGTGTACTGCTCACCGAAAGCCATTCGGATGTTGTCGCGCGCCACTTTGAACCGCGTCAGTTTACGAGGCAATCCGTAATGAACCAGCCATGCCAGATTCGTCGCCATCCGCGCGGCCATTCGTGGCGGCAAGCAGTCGATCAAACAGACCACGATTTGAAACGCCAGAAACTCCAACCGATGTCGCCAGGCAAGCAGCATGATCGTCCCTCACAAACTGCTGAAACAGATTCTCGCGACAATCCCTGCCGCGAGTTCGAGTCTCGTGCGTCAGTCAAATTGCGTCAATCGACGAATTGTGACGGCAAGCGGCATGACGACCACGAACGGTAGCCAAGCGAGTTGTCGATCGGGCTGCGATCATCGAAACTGCCCGCAGTTCGTGACTCAGGTTTCAACCTGCTTCGTTTCACCAAGGACACCACCGCATGGAACGCCAGCTCTGGCCGGAACTCAATCTGCGAATGCGGTACATCACATTGGGAGTGATGCTGATTCCGGTGTTGCTCGCGTGGCGCATCGGGATCGTCTGGCAGATACTGTCGTGTGTGATGCCACTCATGCTGGCGGGGACGTACCGCGTCTCGCGCGTGAGCGGCGACAAGTTTGATACGCAGTTCTTTCTCGGGTTCGTGCCGCTCGCCCGAGCGAAGTGCAATCTTCCGGCGGTGGTCTACATTCACACGAAGTACCAAGCCTCGCAGACCGGCTGGGGAACGTTTCTGATGTTCGGGCCGGTGATGTGGATCTTCAGTTGGATTTTCGACTATCTGATCCCGGCTTTGGGCGGCCCGTACGAGATCTGGCTGGAGACCGCCAAGGGGCGCGAGATCCTTGCCTGGAACGGCTACAACCAGCAGCACTTTGAGTCGAACGTGGAATTGCTCCGCAACCAAACGGGGGCTGAAATTCGATCGCGGTGAGGCTCGGTCACTCTGCCACTTCAAAGGCAACGGCCCGCTCAACGCGACAAACCCGCAATTGATAGCGCTCGTACCACTTCGCCCTTCCGCCTGCAAGTGTTCGACGTGTTGTTGCCAGTGGCGGATACTGGCTTCACTTTCCCAATAAGAAACCGTGATCCCCAATCCGTCGGCTCCTCGTGCGGATTCGATCCCGAGATAACCCGGCTACGTGACCGCCAGCGTTTCCATGCTTCTCTCTAGAACGCATTTCAAAACTAGTGCTGCGTCAATGCTTGAAATTGGGGTTTCATCAATCAGCCGCTGGGCGAGCGAGGGCTTCGCGGCATCGAACGTCCAGCCCTCGCTCGCGCGTCGGGCTAATTTTTTCCGAGTCGAACCGGTTTTGAAATGTGCTCTACCGTGGGCAAGTCACTCATCGACTTCCTGCCCGAAGGCCAGTCTCAGTTGCTGGTCCTTCTGCGGTTGTTGCAGTTCCTTGAACAGCAGGCTCGGTTGAATGTCCTGGTTGTTCTGGTACTTGCTCCCGCTGCGGTACTCGCGAATCGTTCCTTCGACCGTGTGATAGAAAATCTGGCAGATCGGTAGTCCGGGGTAGATGCGGATCGGGTGAACGGCGAACAGTTCCAGCGTCCAGTACCCGCAGAACCCGACATCACCAAAGCCCGCCGTCACATGCACAAACAGACCGAGCCGCCCGACCGAAGAACGACCCTCCAGCATGGGAACAAGGTTGTGTGTTTCCGTTCGTTCGACAGTTCGTCCGAGATAGAGTTGGCCGGGTTGCAGTACCAAGCCCTCGGGCGGAATGATGTGCCGCCGATAGCGGTTCGGCCGACGCACATCGAGCACGATTTCCTCGTACACGATCAGTTCGTCGTGCAAGCGGAGGTTGTAGCTGTTGGGGTTGAGCAACTTGTCATCGAACGGTTCGATGACAATGTTCTTGTCCAACTGCGCCTTGATTTCATCACCGGTGAGAATCATCGGAGAGCGTCGTGGCCGAAGGGAAAGGGGATAACGGCGGAACGGTTGCCACCTTACGGGCCGTTCGTGTGGGATGCAACCAACGGCGTTTCAACGATCCGGCCGTGTCGCTTCGACCAATCGCTCGCACAGTAATGCCGCGTGGCCCTGATCGATGGCGGCGGCGGCGAGGGGAACGGCTTCTTGAATTGAGGCCGCTCGCTGGGCAGCGAACAGCGCGGCGGCGGCGTTTGCGACAAGGATGTCTCGTGCGGGGCCGCGTTCTCCTGCGAAGACGCTGCGAATCAAAGCGGCACTTTCGGCGGCACTACTGACGCGGAGTTGTGACACGTCACATTCGGGCAGCCCCAGCAGCGCGGCCGTCCAAGTGTGACGCTGCACGCCGGACGGCGAGACTTCAAACACAGCGGTCTCGCCCCACAAGCTGACTTCGTCGAGTTCATCGTTGCCGCACACAACCAGCGCGCGTTGTGAGCCGAGTTGATGCAGAGCCTGTGCGAGCATTTCAGCGGCGGCGGCGCGGCTCGCTCCGACGAGTTGGTACGTTGCACGAGCCGGATTCGTCAGGGGGCCGAGCATGTTGAAGACGGTGCGAAACCCGAGTTGCTTACGGACGGGAGCGGCATACTTCATCGCACCATGCAGCAACGGAGCGAAGCAAAACCCAATGCCGATCTCGTCGATGCAGGCGGCGATCTGATCGGGCGTCCGTTGCAGGTTGACTCCCAACGCTTCGAGCACATCGGCCGAGCCGGTGCTGCTGGAGACGCTCCGATTGCCATGCTTCGCCACGGGTTGCCCCGCCGCGGCCGCCACGAGCGCCGCCGCCGTGCTGATGTTGAACGTGTGGAGTGAATCGCCGCCGGTCCCGCAGGTGTCGAGCAGATTCAAAGTGCGACACGGAATGGCGGTCGCTCGCTCACGCATGGCCTGCGCGGCACCGACCAATTCGCTGATCGATTCGCCGCGACACCGCAGCGCGGTGAGGAGCGCAGCGATCTCGACCTCGGTGGAGCGACCGTCCATGATCGCACCCACGGCCGAGTGCATCACCTCGGCAGTGAGGTCTCGCCCATCGAGCAGTTCGGAAATGGCAAAGCGAAGTTCATCAATCATGGGGACATTTCCAATGGCATTTGGCTGAATTTATCCGTGCCCAAGCATTGCCATCCGTGCTGCGTGGAAGACAACAAAGCATGGCACGGATGAAGAACAGGAACTCTTCGCGAACCCTTGCTCACCCGGCGAGCGACTGGGGGCGGCGAAGACGCCGACCCCAGCCACACTTGATCTTCTATCGACGACATCAACGTCAGTCGTTGTACGCCGCCTCGCCGTGTTCGGCGAGGTCGAGGCCCGCCAACTCGACGTTCTGGGTAACGCGCAGTCCGACGAGAGCGTCCGTCAGTCTCAGCAGAATCAGGCTGACAATTCCACTCCACACGGCAGTGATGAGGGCCGCTCCGAACTGCGTGCCGAGTTGACTCGCGATCGAGAACTCCGGCGGTTGATTGCCACCCAACATCGGCGACGCGAACGCACCAACGAGGATCGTCCCGACGATGCCGCCCACGCCGTGAACGCCGAACACATCGAGGGAGTCGTCGTAGCCGAACTTCTTCTTCAGCTTCGCACACGCCATCCAGCAGATGCAGGCGGAAGTGGCTCCGATGACAACGGCCCCCAGCGGGCCGACCGTTCCCGATGCGGGCGTAATCGCGGCGAGACCCGCGATCGAACCGGTCACGATTCCCAGCACGCTCGGCTTGCCGAACGTCCGCGATTCCAAGCCGATCCAAACCAGAGCCGCGACTGACGCCGAAATGTGAGTCACGACGAGCGTCATCGCGGCGGCACCATTCGCCGCCAAACCGCTGCCGGCGTTGAAGCCAAACCAACCGACCCACAACATTCCCGCACCGACCACGGCCATCGGCAGGTTGTGTGGCGGCATGGGTGTTGAGGGAAACCCGAGTCGCTTCCCCAGCAGCACGCACGCCACCAAGGCTCCGATCCCGGCGGTGATATGCACGACGATGCCGCCCGCCTGATCGATCACTCCCGTCAGCCCGAACATGTTGGCTTCCGGCCCCCAGACCATGTGTGCGATCGGAACGTAGACCAGCAAACTCCACAGCGCCGAGAAAATCATGACCGCACTGAACTTCATCCGTTCCACCCACGCACCGATCATCAGCCCCGGCGTGATGATGAAGAACGTCATCTGGTACGCGAAGCCGAGCAACTCGGGAACGCCCGTTTCGCCCCACATCGAATTCGCGGTGACTCCCGCCAGACACGACTTCGCCAGCGAACCGCACACAGGGTTGTTCGTCGTAAAGACCAGCGAGTACCCACACACGAGCCAGATCACGCTCAGCAGACATGTCAGCGCGAAGCATTGCATGTAGACCGACAGCACATTCGCGCGGCGGACCAATCCCGCATAAAACATCGCCAAACCGGGAATCATCATGAACAACACGAGAGCGGTGGATGTCAGCATCCAAGCGGTGTCACCCGCATTCAAAACAGCAGCCAGAGACATTAAAAGTGCTTTCCATTGGAGCGCGAAATGGATTTGATCGTGGAACGCCCAACGATCAGCGGGCGGAGTCTTACGGGCGACGAATGCTCCGTCAAACGAGTTGCGGATGAGAGCCGCGCCAATGTGAAGTGGAGCGAGTTTCGAGACTTATACCTCTCGTGGCCCAAGGTGAGAGTTTGGCGTGCCGTGAGGCCGCAGGTTCTTGATTTCGAGGCGGAAACCCGTGGCCTTACGGCACACGGCTCGCCTCGAACATCCCACTCATGGCCGTGCGAGGTATCGGTTCGGTGCAGAAATTACTGTCGCATTGTCGCCTTTCGCTCTGCGAAAGGACGTTCTTTCGCGAAGCGAAAGACGACACTCATTGATGCGCCGATCCTTAGTACACACCAACGGCCTGCATTCCTGGCAGTGGGCGTTGAGAGTCAGACTGTTTCAGCGAGTCGCTCTGGGAGGAGTTTGGAGAACCGTTTTCAATGTGTGGTCTCCCAACACAACGCTGCGGGACATGGAATTCGGCGAAGGTAGCCCTGTCGCTCCGCGACAGGAGGCGAGATCAAAAATGGGGCCTCAATTCTGTCGAGTCACCTCGAATGAGCGGTAGCCACCATTCGCGCTTCCTGTCGCGGAGCGACAGGGCTACCACCCAAGGACGGCCGCACCCGAGTTCGGGGTGTATGACGACAAGGTGGCTCGCTACGCTGAGGCCACCGAGAGGAAAACGTGGCGAGAGGTTGGAAAAAGTTTGAAACCGGTTACATCACTGCGAAAGAGCGCCAAGGAATAGCGGCTTTATGAACTCTCCAAACTCGCGAATTTCTCGGAGGATCACCGACTGCGAAATTGGGATGACAGCCGTTGTGGCGCTGACCGTCTTCTTCGGCTTGGTTTCCCCAGTGGTCGCGGACCAGCCCGCATTTCTCAAGACGCACTGTTTCGAGTGCCATTCCGGGGACGCCAAGGAAGGTGGACTCGATCTGAGTTCGCTCCCGTCCGATCTCACTCAGCCGCAGTTGTTCGCCAAGTGGGAGCGGATTCACGACCGAGTCGCCAGCGGCGAGATGCCTCCCAAATCGGGAACGCTGCCGAAACCGGCGGACCGCGCCGAATTCGTGCGGTCGCTCGGCCGTGAATTGACGGCGGTTCACGAGGCGAGCAAGGGAACCGTGCTGCGACGGCTGAATCGGCGCGAGTACCAGCACACGCTCAATGATCTGTTCGGGACAAATCTCATGCTCGCAGAACGATTGCCGGAAGACGGGCGGTCGCACGAGTTCGACAACATCGGCGAGTCGCTCGGTATTTCGCTGGTACAGATGCAGCGCTATCTCGAAGGGGCGAATGCGATCCTCGATGAGTCGGTTCAACGGACACTCGATCGCCCCGAACACAAGGTGGTGAAGGCGAGCTACGCCACGACCCAGGGGGCCGAACAATGGCTCGGCAAGATTTGGCTCAAGCGCGACGACGGGGCGGTCGTGTTCTTCAAGAACTACGGATACCCGACGGGCATGTTGCGCGAGGCCAGCGTCCAAAAGGACGGTTGGTACAAGGTCCGCGTCACCGGTTACGCCTACCAGAGTGACCAGCCGATCACGTTCGCGTTGGGAGCAACGACGTTCGTGCGCGGACTCGAACAGCCAACGTTCGGATACTTCGAGCTGCCGCCCGGTCCCCCGACATCCATCGAAACGACCGCGTGGATTCCGGCTCGGTACATGTTGGAGATCACGGTGCAGGGCATCACCGACCGCTTCGCACTGAAGCAGACTCCGGTCGAGGAGTACAAAGGTCCGGGACTGGCGATTCAGAGCATTGAAGTCGAAGGCCCGATCGTGGAGACGTTTCCCAGCCGAGGACATCGGCTGGTGTTTGAGGGATTGCGGCGCGAGGAGATTCCGCCGAGAAACCCCAAAGATCGCGACCGGCAAAACTACCAGCCGAAGTTTGAGATCAAGTCGTCGGAACCGGTCGCCGATGTGATGCCGGTCCTGATGCGCGTCGCGACGCGCGCCTTTCGGCGACCGGTCACGTCAGGTCAGGTGCAGGCGTACGTTGATCTCTTTGCAGCGGAGCTTCAGCGGGGCGGAACGACCGAGGAATCGCTGCGAGCCGCTGTGACGGCGATCTTCTGCTCGCCCGAGTTCTTGTATCTGCACGAATCGGCGGGAACGCTCGATGACTTCGCGCTGGCTAGTCGCCTCGCGTACTTCCTGACGAGGTCGACGCCCGATGATGAACTGCTCGCGATGGCGGCGACGGGAACTCTGACGAAGGACCGCACCACGTTGCTCACTCAAGCCAACCGGCTGTTGAATCATCCGCACGCGGAGCGATTCGTCATCGACTTCACCGACGCCTGGCTCAACTTGCGAGACATCGACTTCACCGTTCCCGACAAACAGCTTTACCCGGAGTTCGACGCGTACTTGCAATGGTCAATGCTGGCGGAGACGCGCGGCTTCTTCCGCAAGTTGCTCGACGACAATCTGAGCGTGACGAATCTCGTGCAGTCTGACTTCGCGATGCTCAACAACCGACTGGCCGAGCATTACGGCATCGACGGTGTGAGCGGCCCCGACATCCGCCCGGTCAAGCTCCCGACGGACAGCCTGCGCGGTGGCCTGCTCAGCCAAGCCAGTATTCTGAAAGTCTCGGCCAACGGCACAAACACCTCGCCCGTCGTGCGCGGGGTGTGGGTCATGGAACGAATCCTCGGTCAGGTCGCACAACCGCCACCGCCGGGAATACCCGGTGTCGAGCCGGACATTCGCGGTGCCTCGACACTGCGCGAGTTACTCGACAAACACCGTAACCTCGACACCTGTCGCGGTTGCCATCAAGTCATCGACCCGCCCGGCTTTGCCCTCGAAAGCTTCGACCCAATCGGCGGTTGGCGCGACCGTTTTCGTAGTCTCGGCGGCGGCGATCGCGTCAACAAAGAGATCAACGGCTTTAAGGTCCGCTACTCGCTCGGCCTGCCCGTGGATGCCTCCGGCCAATTGTTCGATGGTCCATCGTTCGCGGGCTTCACCGAATTCCGACAACTGCTCGCGGCACAGAAAAACATCCTGGCAAAGTCTTTGGCCACCAAACTGTTGACGTTTGCCACCGGTCGCGACATGGGCTTCTCGGACCGAAGCGAGATCGACCGCATTGTCACCGGGTCCGCATCGTCGAACCACGGCCTCCGTGACTTGGTCCGCGGAGTCATCGTGAGTGAAGTGTTTCGAAAGAAGTGAGTGGCCATCGAGAATCGACGGCCTGACCATCCATATCGACCCACCTTACAAAGGAATTTTTTCCATGCAGACCCCGTTCATCTCGACGCGCGACGCCTTGAGCCGTCGTCACTTTCTTCGCGGCACCGGAGCGGCGTTGTTGAGCTTGCCGTGGCTGGAGTCGATGTTGCCGACGTTCGGCCGCGCGGTGGGAGCCGACGCGGGACGTTCGCCGAAGCGGTTTGTGGCCATCTGTGCGACGCTCGGTTTTCACACGCCGTTCTTGTTTCCTGAACAGGCGGGAAGCGACTACGAACTCACGCCGTATTTGAAGTTACTCCAAGACCATCGCCGAGAGTTCACCGTCTTTTCGGGACTGTCACATCCGGAGCAACAGGGCAACAACGGTCATGCTTCCGAAATGACGTGGCTGACGGCGGCTCAGCGACCGGGCCTGGCGGGGTTTCGCAACACCGTCTCACTGGACCAATTCATCGCCGAGAAGATCGGCGTCGCCACGCGGTTTCCGTCTCTGGTGTTATCAACGAGCGGCCGGTCGATGTCGTGGACATCGAGTGGTGTCGAGATCCCCGGCGAGACCTCGCCCGCGCGGCTCTTCAAGGCGTTGTTCATCGACGGATTGGAACAGGAAGTCGTGGCCGAGCTGCGGCAGGTTCAGCGCGGTCGCAGCATCCTCGACACCGTGCTGGGCGAGTCCAAGAAGCTCGAACGAGACATCACCGCCCGCGATCGGCAGAAGCTCGACGAGTACCTCACGGCGGTGCGCGATCTCGAATCGCGGTTGCAACAGTCTCAAGGTTGGGTGAAGCGACCGAAGCCCAAGACCGATGCGCAACTGCCGAAAGACCTCGCCGATCGCAACGACGCCATCGGCAAGCAGCGGATGATGAACGACCTAGTCGTGTTGGCGTTGCAGACCGACTCGACCCGGACGATCACGTTTCAACTCAGCGGCATGAACGCGGTCCCGACAATTCCCGGCGTGAAAAACGACTGGCACAACCTGTCACACCACGGCAAAGACCCGGAAAAGATCGACGAGCTGAAAGTGATCGAAGAGGCCGAGTTCGCCGCGTTCAACGACTTCCTGACGAAGCTGAAGGGACTCGAAGAGAACGGCCGGTCGCTGCTCGATCACACTGCCGTGTTGTTCGGCTCGAACCTCGGCAACGCCAGCAGCCACGACGCCCACAACATCCCGATCCTCGTCGCCGGCGGCGGCTACAAACACGGCCAGCACCTCGCCCATGACAAGAAGAACAACACCCCGCTCTCGAACCTGCTGGTGTCGATCGCCCAACAAATGGGTATCGAGACCGACAAGTTCGGCACCAGCACCGCAGAAGGGATTCGCGGTCTTGAGACCACCTGACCAATCGAAAGACGCCGCAGTGAAACGAGCGGCTCGCCGTTGTGCGATGCCGCCTCAGCAAATCTCAGGGGACAGCGAACTCAATGAGCCATCATTCGCGACCATCGCCTGACAACGACTCCTAGTATCTTCGCGTGGGCCATGATGTCGCTGTCGGCGACGCTCAGGAATATTCGCTGTCAGGTGCAACTGGCAGCGGGTTACGGCTGGTAGATCGTTGAGTTCTGGGTGCCCTCAGACCGTGGGTCAGCGTGATCGCCAGTCGTTCATTTTAAGCCCGAACCGTCGCTGGAGCCGCGTTCACGCGA
>JAYVDI010000024.1:0-27942 GCA_043749505.1 Schlesneria sp.
AAGCCCGCCCCCCCACTACCACTTCTGTCGGAAACGTCTTGATTATGCCGAGTACGGGACGCCAATTGACCCCCACTTGCGGTTTGGCCTACAAGTCGCCGTCAGGGCACTCCCGAAGATGGCTCGTGCTTCGTTTCACCGCGCGGGGCGTTGCCTGCGCGGTGAAACGAGTAGTCAGAGCGGAAACTGTGAAAGGATGAAATGAGCCAGCGACTGCTAGACAACTCGAACCGAACGTCTGGCGAGCAGGTCGCCGGTCAACTTGAGTTGGCGGCGCGTCTCAGCCTTGCAGGCGATTCGGGAAATCCGATGTTTCGTCACGAATACCGTTGCCCCGGCGAAGCCCATCCGATTTCGCACAGCATTCATTTGGCTCGCCTCGCGTCGAGCTACTCGAAGTGCGGCGAGTGCATTCATCGCAACGACGCCGGCTCGCGGCAACTGTCAGAGATGAATCAGTCACGCGAGAAAGTTCCTCACATCGCGCGCCATTCGTTGCTCGCGACAGATGGCGTGCGCGGCATTTACTTGAACGAACTCGATCGCACGCGGGCCGCTCATTGGGGAGCCGCTCTCGCCGCAATGCTGTGGGACGACGAGCCTCGGTCTGGAACTGCCTATCGAAGCGAAAGCGATGATGCGGCGCGGGAGCTTGAGGCGGGGGGCGACGGGCGAGACTTCAAGCTTTCCGTTGAATCGCCAATCGCGCCGCCATCCGCTGGGGGCGGCGAAGACATCGGCTTCAGACACACGGTTCAAGATCAAAGTCCGGTTTCTTGGAAAGCCGGACTTCGAGAGAGTGGTGTCGAGCGACGCGGACCCGTGGTTGTGATCGGTTTCGATGAACGGCCTGCTTCGCCCGACATCGTCACGGGAGTCGCACTCGGTCTGCGGCGCATGGGTTGCCAGGTGATCGACCTCGGGCAGACGACGGCCACCTGTTTTCAATTCGCCGTGCGGCATCTCGACGCAGTCGCCGGGATGTTCGTGACGGGAGCGGGCTGTAATCCCGCTTGGACCGGCTTCGATGTCGTCGGTCGTCACGCGCGACCGTGGTCGATGAGGCACAAGCTGGACGAACTCGAAGTTCGCGCGCGGGCCAATGTGCTGCGACCGACTCGCGCGGCGGGATCGCAGCGAACGTTCCAGGCACTCACGCCGTATGAAGACGAACTGGCCCATCACTTTCACGCACTAAGACCGTTGCACGTCCTGTGCGGTTCGGCGACGAGGCTCTTCCCACGCACGCTTGATCGACTGTTCGCCAAGCTGCCGTGCCAAGTGGCTCACGTCTCGCTGCCAACTCGTCAGCGAGATCTCTCCGATCCAAACGACGCCGACGTGCGGCGTGTGGCTGCGGCCGTTACGTCAGGCGGGCAACATCTTGGCTTGATCGTGGACGACGACGGACAACGCTGTGCCTTCGTGACCGAACGCGGGCGACCGGTCACATCGGGAGAACTGGCTCGCGTGCTGATCGACTTTGAACGGCGTGAGCAACGCGATCTCAAAGTCGTCGTCGATCGCAGCCTGTCTGACGAATTGATCGGCTGGCTCACGCCACGCCGCATTGATTACGGGCAGTCTGAATCAACCGCCGCCGCCGTGGTTGAGACACTCGCGAAGAGTGACTCGCGTCTCGGACTGCTTGACGATGGACGAGTCTGGTTCCGCGAGACTCACGCGATTTGTGACGCGATCCTGACGCTCGCTCGCATCCTGCAGGCACTCAGCCTGAGCGACGCTTCGTTCACCGAGGTCATTCGCGCCGCGAGCGTCGAATCATTCGTCGCGTGACAACCATGTTGAAAACGTAGGGCAGGCACTCTTGCCCACTGTTTTCATCGATCCGACGGGCAAGTGTGCCTGCCTTACAAGGGGGATGCAACCGGCCGGTCGGTGCATCACGCACGGGCTGACAACGTCGTGTAGTGGCGTTCGGCGGGGCCGATGTAGTTCGACGACGGACGAATGATCTTGTTGTCGCTGAGTTGCTCCAACACATGAGCACACCAGCCGACGATGCGACTCGCGGCGAAGATGCAGGTGAACATGTCGCCTGGAATTCCCATGTAGTGCTGCAAGCTGGCCGAGAAGAAATCGACGTTGCAGTTCCGCTTGATTGAGTTGAAGACGGCTTGCTCCATCGCGATCGAAATGTCGTACCACTTGGGGTCGCCCGTTTCGATTCCCAATCGGCGAGACAGTTCTTTTAGATGAATGGCTCGCGGGTCTTCGACCTTGTAGACCGCGTGGCCGAAGCCCATGAACTTGCCCTTCTTGGCGCGAACCGCTTCGACCCACGGCACCACGTTTTCAATGCTGCCGACCTCCATCAGAATCTTCAACACTTCGGTGTTGGCACCGCCATGCAGCGGTCCCTTCAAGGCACCGATCGCTCCGGTCACGGACGAATACATGTCGGATAGCGTGGCGGCGATGACTCGCGCTGCGAACGTACTCGCGTTCAGACCGTGCTCGGCGTGCAGGATCAGGATCAAGTCCATTGCCTTTTCGGCATCGGCCGAAGGAGCCTTGCCGTTGAGCATGTACATGAAGTTGCCCGCGTGGCTGAGATCCGGCCTCGGGGCAACCGGCTCCAATCCCGCACCCAACCGACGAATCGCGGCGACAATCGTTGTCATCTCAGCCGTGAGGCGGATCGACGTTTCAAAGTTGGCGGCGGGCGATTCATTTTCGGCGAGCGGATCGTGTGCGGCCGACATCGAGACCGCTGACCGAAGGGCCGTCATGGGCGGCGTGTTCCGTGGCAGCGATCTCAAGAAGTCGAGTACCGGCTGCTCGATTTCTCGGTGATGGACCAGCAGCTTGTTGAAGTCGGCCAACTGAGAGGCATTTGGCAGATCGCCCTTGAACAGCAGGTACGAGGTCTCTTCAAATGTAGAGAGCTTGGCCAATTCGTGAATGTTGTAGCCGCGATAGATCAGCTTCCCGAGTTCGCCATCGACATCGCAGATGGTGGTGTCGGCTGCGACGACTCCCTTGAGTCCCTTCGCGGCCATTTTGTCGGCCGTGTGATCTTTGTCCAAAACGGCTTCGGCGGTCATGAAGTTTTCTCTCAGATCAAACGGACTTAGATTCAGGCAGGCACAGAGTGCAAACAGGGTGGGGCCGACACCAGTGGAAACGCTGACTGTGAGCGACAGGCTCGTAGCCACGAAGCTTTTTTTCGCGGCGAATCAGCCGCATTCGATGTCGGTGCGGGAGTATATCCCGTCGCGCCACGACTTCAACGAAGTGGCCCGCACGGTGAAAGCACGAGTCTCAGTGGGCCTCATCGCAACTTTTCGCATCCGGCCAAGCCAGTCCGTAGGGTCAAAAGGATTGGGTGGATCATGACGGGCAAAGCCTACTGCCCCCGTTCCGACTTTTTTGTGAAATTTTTTCCGCGAGGAAAACTTTTTTGAACGCTGAGCGCGGCCAATTGTTAGCATCTCTGCCTCGCCGAACACCCGCCGTTCGAGCAGATCGCAAAGAAAGAAAGGATGCTGTCAATGCGAGTCACGCTCTTCCATCGTTGGAATTGGTCCGCCGTCTGTCCGTTCGATCTCCCGTGCGAGCCATCGCGCGTTCGGTCGGGACTGCTCCCTGCGAGCTGGACTTTCACCCCGATTAGCACGCCGGTTTGCACCACGTGTGAGAAGGACTGACCGCGAGACGTGTACTTGGAAGGCACTCCTGTTCCAGGTGGATGTGAGTATTGTTTGACCGGCAGCAATGCTGGACTGAATTTATGCAAAATCGAGAGGCCTCCCCGCAGGGGTCACTCGCACAAGGAAGTGGCTGTCTTACAGAAGGAATTGACCCAAATGCATCGCTTTAATCCGGAACTGGCCACATTGTTGGCGGCCTCGCGTGCCAAGGGCTACGCGACCTTTCAATTGCTCAACAAGTATCTGCCCGACGAGGGTGGTGAACCCGAGATGGTTCACGAACTGATCGCCATCCTTGATGACGCTGGGATGGACATCGTGGATGAGCCAAGTCCCGAAGAGAAGGCGGCCAACGAAACGGTTCCGCAATCGATGCTGGAGCCGGAGCCTCAGTCGTCTTCTCGCGATCCAATTCGCATGTACTTGAGCCAGATGGGCCACATCCCCCTGCTGTCGCGCGAGCGAGAGATATTCCTCGCCAAGCAAATCGAGATGACTCGAAAGTGGTTCCGTCGGAAGATGATGGAGTCGGACTTCGCCATCGGCCAAGCGGTCGAGATCATTCAGAAGGTCTGTCGTGGCGAGCTGCCTTTCGAGCGAACCCTGCGCACCAGCGAGACGGAAAACCTCCGAAAGGAACAGATTCAGGGACGGATTCCCGTCAACATGCCGACCATCGAGCGGTTGATGGCCGAAAGCCGTCAAGACTGGGAAACGCTCAAGGTCACGAAGGACGCGGCTCAAAAGACCGAGATCAAGCAGCGGATGGCTCGTCGCCGCCGCAAGCTCTGTTGGCTGGTCGAAGAGTTGAGCGTCAGAACTCAGCGGTTGCAGCCAGTGCTGCGACGGATGGAGCAGATCGCCAACCGCATCCGCGAACTCCAGTCTCAAATTTCAAAGTTGGCCGAACGACGCTCGGTGGCCGCGACCAATGAGGCTGACATCCTGCGTCGCGAGCTGAACGATATCGTCGAAATGACGCTCGAATCGCCTGAAGATTACTGCGACCGGATGAAGCGCGTGATGGCCAAATACGACGCTTGGACGCGCGGCAAGCAGCAGCTTTCGGGTGGCAACCTGCGGCTGGTCGTTTCGATCGCAAAGAAGTACCGCAACCGAGGCCTCAGCTTCCTCGACCTGATCCAAGAGGGTAACGCTGGCCTGATGCGTGGCGTCGAAAAGTACGAATACCGTCGCGGCTACAAGTTTTCGACCTACGCCACATGGTGGATTCGACAGGCCATCACCCGCGCAGTTGCCGATCATGCTCGCACGATTCGCATCCCGGTCCACATGTTCCAGTGCATCTCGATGCTGAAGGCTAAAAGCGAGGCCATTCGCCAAGTCACCGGACGTGACCCCAGCATGGAAGAGTTGGCAGAAGCGGTCGGGATGCCGGTCGAAGAGACCGAACGGATCATGAAGACGTGGAAGCACCCGATCAGCCTCGACACGCCGGTCGGTGAAAGTGAAGACAGTAGCTTCGGTGACTTCCTCGAAGATGACAACGAAGCCAGTCCTGCTGACTCGGCCATGAAAGAAATGCTCCGCGACAAGATCGAAGTCGTCCTCCGCAGCCTCACGTATCGCGAACGTGAAATCATCCGCCTGCGATACGGCCTCGGTGACGGCTACAGCTACACGTTGGAAGAGACGGGGCGCATCTTCAAAGTAACGCGCGAGCGCATCCGCCAGATTGAATCCAAGGCGCTGCGTAAGCTCCAACACTCGACCCGCGCCGATCACCTGAAGGGCTTCGTCGATGCGATGTATCCCAACAGTGCCGACGCCAAATCCGCCGTCACAGAAGATGCCGACTCCGAAGAGTCGCTTGCAGTCGCAGGCTGATGATTCTGGTTGGCTGTCTCTTGAATAATCCTGTAGGACGGGCCTCGTGCCCGTCCTACTTTATTCAACACGCTGTTTGGATCCCGGTGTGAACGTGATCTATTGGCAACGTGTGCGATTGAGAAAATAGTAGGAGGAGTGGGAGGAGTGGGAGCAGCAGGTTAACGTGAGCCTCAGTGAAGAGGCCGCTGTTCGAGCGGAGTAAGTCACGAATATCCGCTGCGCTGACGAACGAGGCCGATTGAGCCGAGAACAGGAAGCTAAAATGACAAGACACCACGTTTCACGACGCACTGTGTTGAAGGGCCTGAGTACCGCGATCGCTCTGCCTTGGCTCGACGCGATGGGGCCGCTGGCTTCGTGGGCGGCCGATGCGCCACCGACGAAGACCGCTCCCAATCGGATGGCTTTTCTGTATGTGCCGAATGGCATCAACATGGCCGACTGGACTCCGACGACGGAGGGGACCGGCTTTGAATTGATGCCGATCATGGAACCGTTGGCTTCCGTGAAGGATGACGTACTCGTCCTGACCGGTCTCACGGCGGATGGTGCCCGGCCGCATGGCGACGGTGGTGGAGATCATGCCCGCGCGTTGGCCTCGTTCCTCACCGGTGCTCATCCGGTGAAGACGGACGGAACGGACATTCGCAACGGCATCTCGGTCGATCAGGTCGCCGCGTCGCGCATTGGCGATCAGACGCGGCTGGCGTCGCTCGAAATCGGCTGTGAAGCGGGAGCGATGGCGGGCAACTGCGACTCGGGCTACTCCTGCGTCTATTCCTCGACGATGGCCTGGCGTTCGGCGACGCAGCCGCTGCCGAAAGAAGTGAATCCGAAGCTGGTCTTCGAGCGGTTGTTTGGAGCCGGTGCCGGCGCGGATCGAGCCAAGCGTGACAAGCTCCGTCAAAGCGTCCTCGACTTCGTGCGCGAAGACACGCGCGACCTGACGGGCAAGCTGGGAAAGAACGATCAGCGGAAGCTCGACGAGTACTTCAGTTCGATCCGCGACATCGAGCAGCGGATCGCGCGAGCCGCCTCGCTCCCCGAAGTGAAGACACCCGATTTCCCCGTTCCGGCGGGAGTGCCCAACGATTTCCAGGAGCATGTCCGCCTGATGTGCGACCTGATGGTGCTGGCCTTCCAGACGGACATGACTCGCGTCTGCTCGTTCGTCCTGACGAACGAGGGAAGCAACAAGGCCTATCCTTTCATCGGCGTCCCCGAGGGCCATCACGAACTCTCGCACCACGGCAACGACGCGAAGAAGAAAGAAAAGATTCGCGATATCAACAAGTTCCATGTCACTCAGCTCGCGTACCTGCTCCAGAAGCTGAAGGCGATCCCCGAGGGTGACGGCACGCTGCTCGACAACTGCCTGATCGCCTACGGCAGCGCGAACTCGGACGGTAACGCGCACAACCACGATGACCTGCCGGTGCTGCTCGCAGGCAAGGGCGGCGGCACGATTCAATCCGGCCGCCATCTCCGCTTCCCCAAGGAAACACCGATCAGCAACCTGTGGCTGTCGATGCTGGAACGGATGGACGTGAAAGTGCCGTTCCTCGGCGATAGTACGGGCGCGCTGAGCGGCTTGCTGGGTTGAACTTGCTTGCGAGGCATCGGCGAACTGATTTTGCCGCGAGTGGAATCTGTGTTGAGCTGAGGACGCATCATGTCTGCCATCGCCACCGAACTGCTGACTGCCCAAGAGTACGCTCTGCTTCCTGATACAGGTGAGCCGACGGAGTTGGTTCAGGGAAGGATCGTTCCGATGAATCGGCCTCATTCCAACCACGGCTACCATTGCGTTGAGATCGCCTCGATCCTGCGAAACTTCGTCAAAGCGAACGGCCTCGGGCGCGTGGTCGGAAACGATTCGGGAGTGGTCACGGAACGGAGCCCCGACACGGTGCGTGGCCCCGATGTCGCGTTCTATAGCTTCCAGCGCATGCCTGCGGGGATGATGCCCGAAGGCTACTGGCCAGCTTCTCCCGACTTTGTGATCGAGGTGAGATCACCTTCGGATCGTTGGCGGCACATTCTGAGAGTTGGCGGCACATTCTGAGAAAGGTCGGCGAATACCTGAACGCTGGCGTCTCGATCGTCGCCGTGGCGGACCCGGACAGACGAACGGTTCACTTGTTCCACGCCGATCAGCCGTCGGAAGTCCTCACGCCCAAAATGCTGCTCACGTTTCCGGACGTACTGCCGGGGTTTGAAATCACAGTGAGCGTGTTGTTCGAGTGACGAACACAATGAACTACGCGAACAACTCCCTGATCGGTTCGCCGCCGTCGGTGATGGGGACGGGCCGGTCTCCGGCGTAGAGGTGCTTCTTGGTGTCGATGCCGAGCGTAGCGTAGATCGTCGCGTGGAGATCGGGGACCGAGACTGGGCGCGAGACGATCTTCATGGCCAGCTCGTCGGTCTCGCCGATCGTGAGGCCGTTCTTCAAACCGCCACCGGCCAGCGCGACGCTGAAGCATTTGCCGTGATGTCCGCGTCCGCCGCCGCCGTCGAATGAAGCGGGGCGACCGAACTCGGTCCCGACCACGATCAACGTCTTGTCGAGCAGCTTGCAGCGTTCCAGATCGAGGACCAGCGTTGAGAGGGCCGCGTCGAGTTCTTGAATCAGCTTGTGCTGGTTCTCGATGCCATCGTTGTGAACGTCCCAGCCGGTGCCGTTGAGGAAGTTCAAGTTGTGAGCGACCTCGACGAAGCGGCAGCCTCCCTGCAACAGCCGCCTTGTCAGGAGACAGCGCTGGCCGAACTCACCCCCGTAGCGGTTCCGCAAGTCGGCTGGTTCTTGGTTGAGTTGGAAGAGGTCCATGAACTGCGGCCCGGCGAGTTTCGCGGCCTCCACGATCGTACGGTCGTAGTTCTCGACGAGCGTGTTTCCCTCGGAGCGGCCTCGGAATTCGGCCCGGGTCTTGGCGAGCAGTGCCTCGCGGCGCGACTGGCGTTCGGCGGTGATGTCGCTCGGACGTTGCAGGCTGCTGGGGCCGGAGGACGTGTCCGTGAGATAGACATAGCCGTGCTGCGCGCCGAGAAAACCGGGGCCGCGCGTCGGACTGGGATAGCCGATCAGGATGTAACTTGGCACGCCCTCACCCGCTGGGCCGCGTTCCTTCGCGATGACCGAGCCGAGCGACGGGTACGTGACGGTCTCACTGACGACTCGCCCCGTGTGCATCCGGTTCACGGCTGAAGCGTGCTCATCAATGACATCGTGATTGACGGTTCGGATGAGGTTGAACCGGTCGAGAATCTTCGCACATTCGGGGAGATGCTCGCAGACCTGCGTGCCGGGAACGGCGGTGTCGATTGCGTTGTAGTACGAACCCGCCTTCTTCGCCTTGGGATCGCCCTTGGCCTTCGGATCCCAGGTGTCCATCTGAGCCGCTCCGCCACCGAGCCACACGAAGACACAGTGTTCGGCTTTGCCTATCGGATGCGGCGCGGCGGTTGGTTTATCTGCGGACTTGCCCGTCGAACCGATCACACTCAGTGCGCTGGCAGCGAGCGATGCTTCGAGAAACTCACGACGAGAAGAGGCGGTCATGGCAATGTTTCCAAAAGTTCGATCCAAACGAGGGGCGAGACGACCGTCTCACTGCGACAGCGGTGGCCACCACGAACACATGTAGAGTGCGCGAGGGACGCTCGCGTCGAGCAAGGTTCGGATCGGATCGACCGGCTGTTGAACCTTGACCGCGCTGCCGAGCAGTTGCTCGGCCAGCGTGATCGGAACCTCATACTTGATGACGCGGGCTTCGCTCAGTTTCAGTTTGGCCTTTAACGCTTTGAGGGCATCGTCTTCGTAGCCGATCTCATCGACCAACTTGTTCCCGATGGCATCGTCGGCCGTGTAGATCTGTCCGGTGGCGAGCGCCTTCACACCGGCGGCATCCAGCCCGTCGCGGTTTTCGTCGATCACACCGACGAACTTCTGGAACGCCTGATCGAGAATGTTCTCCCACAGCTTGCGTTCGTTGTCGGTCATCGGACGGAGGGGATTGAGGGCGTCTTTGAACTCGCCCGTCTTCAACGGATCGGAGCCGACTCCAAACTTCTCCGCCAACTTGCTGAGGTCGTAACGCGGAATGATGACGCCGATCGAACCGGTCCACGTCGTTGGCTCAGCGAAAATGCGGCCCTGCGGTCCTGCTCCCATCGCGATGTAGTAGCCGCCCGACGCAGCCATCCGCTTCATCTGCACGAACATCGGCTTCTTCGCGGAGAGCTGCTTCAGACGGTGGTAGATCTCGTGACTATCGGCCACCAAGCCGCCGGGGCTATCCACGATGAGCAGCACCCCCTTAACGCTATCGTCTTTGCCGGCTCTTTCAATCTGCTTGAGCAATCGCTCGGTGAACGGTGGCATGATCGTGCCATCGACCTGCAACAGCGCGATCTTGTCGGCGGCGGTCTCGTCCCCGACATGAAAGCGTTCATACGGTGGCTCCGCGCTCGCGAAGTATTCGCGGTACGCGCTATACAACCCGAAGTTGCACATCACCGAGAAGCCCAATGCGGCGAGCAATCCCCGCACGAACCAACTCCGCCAGAAACCGGGAGCCGATTGGAGAACGATGGTTTGAACGGGTGGAGACGCTGAACCATCCGTGCCGCTTGTGGTCGAGGCCGAAGCTTGTGACGGAGTAAAAATGCGGGAGTCGGCCATGAGTGATGCCTCAGGAAAATGATCGGGTGTTAGACAGCCCGCGACGGTTTGCTATCAATACGCCGCAAGCGGAAGGCCAGCGTAGTTCAGCCGCCAACGGTCGTCCAGCGGGGCGATTCGATGGCCGTGCCAGCCTGCATTGCGCACCGTCAACGCATGGCGGGGCGCATCTCGTTTAACCGCAAGCCAAAGGCGAGCGCGGAGGCATGACACACAACCTCGATTCCGCGCGTCCCGCCGCGCTCGCCTTTGGCTTGCGGTTAAACGAGGAAGCCGCAGCATCACTCGGGCAGCAGCAACCCCAGATCAGCGAGCTTCGCGCGGCATTCGTCTCGTTCGCGGCAGCGGTTCAATTCGCGCCAAGTCACGTCCTGAACGGCCATGAAATCGTCGTTCGAGTACGGCGGAGCTTGGCCCAGTTCCGCACCGCGTAAGGCAAGGCGACGAATCACACCCTGCTCCAAACGGCTGAGCGTTCCGCCACCGAGGCGATAGTCCTCGAACGCTTCCCACACGATGGGGAACAGCGGGCGGACGATCTCCTGACCGATGGTCGTCGCGTAGAGCCGAATCTCTTCCTGAGCATGTGCGTCCATCCGCAGTGCGAGAAAGTGGAGCAGGTTGTGGAGGTCAATCTTCCAGTACGCTTCGGTATATGTGGCGAGCGGCAAGTCCTTGCGCGCCTGCTCACGTGCGACGCCCGCCGCCAGACGCGCATCGTAGATGCGGCGAGCCTCTTCGTGCAGGTGCCGTTCGTCTTCGGAGAGTGTCGCACCGATCTCGGTGGCCAGCGATTGGCCGCTTCCCTGACGATTCTGTTCGGCTTGCGACCGCCATGCGTCGGCGGGCGTCGATTGTGCCGAGTCGATCGCCACCGAGTACCGCGTGCTGTACTCGTTGACACTGGCCATGCGGTGGCGAATCCACTGTCGCCAACAGTCCATCGGAACGCGAACGAGGATCTTGATCTCTGCCATCTCGAACGGCGTCGTGTGTCGGTGTCGCAGGAGGTAGCGAATCAGAGTCCGATCGTCCGAGACTTTCTTTGTGCCTTCGCCGTAACTGACGCGGGCCGCTTGCACCACGGAGGAGTCATCACCCATCACATCGACGAGGCAGACAAACCCGTCGTTCAGCACGGGGAGCTTCTTCCAGCGAAGTTGTTCGACGATCTCAGAGTTCACGGGCATGAGCAGTGGTCCTGTGGCAAATCGTTCTAACGGTGTTGCGGCTGGCGATGAATCGTGACTCGCCTTCGAGTCTTCGTGAGCCGGGCGGGAGAAGCTAACTGCGACGTTTTGACAAGTCCACTGCGGCGGGTCTGTTCATTGAGCCGAGGGCAAAGAGGACGAGCCGAAATGAAAGGTGGCCAGTCCCGCCGACGTGAGCGCGGCGAGGTAGTCCTCGGGCGAGTTCAAATTCTCCAGCGTTGTCAGCCTAGGATCGACAGCCCGCAACTCCTCGACGAGGACTTCACGCGAACGGACTTCATCGAACAAGAAACGCGGTCGTAGCCGGTCGGCGTCGAGCAACCGCTGAACATGGGCGAGGACAGACGGGCGATAGACGGCGGCGAGCGGGTGATGATGCAGTTGGTCGCGCGGGACCACGATGTCATGGTCGCCGAGTAATTCAAACATGCGCCGCACGAACCCCGGCACGAGGAGCGGCACGTCGCAACTGGTCACGTAGACGGCATCGGCCCGATCGGCGATCGCCCGCAGTCCGGCCGCCAAGCCTTGGAGTGGCCCTCGTTCCGCGCGATCGTCGTGAGCGATGGTCACGCCTGCGGGGAGTTCTGGCAACGATTGGTCTGGCGCGGCGACCACGACAATTTGATGCGTCTCGACAACCTCACCCAGCAGCCGGATGACTCGCTGCAACATCAACTCGGGACCGAATGGCAGCGTTGCCTTATCGCGCCCCATGCGACTCGATTTGCCACCGCACAACACAATCGCACCGGTCTTCATCACGTCATTCCCACTGAGCTTCGAGCCGTTTGCACGAGGTCGTCCGCCCGGTTATACCGCTCGCGGTCTGTAATGAGACATCTGAGCGGGGCGGCGTCAGCCCAATGGCACTCACTTTGCCCGCAAAGTAGCAGGCATACTCCGTGTGCCGTCCGCATTTCGCAGGTTACGGCACATGGAATGTGCCTACTACTTTCTAAAGTCAGTGCCATTGGGCTGACGCCGCCCCGCTCGGAAATGTCTCACGTTGTGCCGCGTCAGGTAGATTCCGCTCGCACCAAACGTCCATCACCTCCTCGAAGAACTTCGCTCACATGGCTCTCACGCTTGCCTATCACGGCGTCACGTCCGTTCCCGTTGAGATCGAAGGATTCACTCCCGACTGGGCCTGCGACAAGTCACTGGCCGAGATCGAACGGTTCGAGATCTTTCACGGCAACTGCAAAATCCCGTTGGCAGAGATGTTCGCCGTGAAGGGCGATCCCGGCGACAAGCGGTTTGATTTCGAGGGCAATCTTTCCGGTGTGCATTGGATCGGCGCGCAGTTGGCGTCGGGACAGATTTATATTCACGGTCCCGCCGGACGACACATCGGCAGCGAAATGACCGGCGGTGAGATTCACGTCTACGGCGATGCTAAGGGCTGGGTCGGAGCCGAGATGAAAAGGGGCCTCATCCATGTGAAGGGGAACGCGGGGCATCTTGTGGGCAGTTCGTATCGAGGCTCGGCGAAGGGGATGACGGGGGGCACGATCCTAGTCGATGGCAACGCGGGCAACGAAGTCGGCTGCACGATGCGGCGCGGCTTGATCGCGATCGGCGGCGCGGCGGGCGACATGGTTGGCTTCAATATGATCGCCGGAACGGTCCTCGTGTTCGGTGAATGCGGCATCCGACCGGGTGCCGGGATGCGACGCGGTACGCTCGGCCTGTTCGGTCCCAACCGGCCGCAACTCCTGCCGACCTTCCGCTTCGCCTCGACCTACCAGCCACAGATGGTGCGACTGATGCTGCGCGGTCTGCGCGATCAAGGTTTCGGCGTGGATGAGTCACTGCTCGCTGCCGAGTTCGACCTCTATCATGGCGACCTCGTGGCCCTCGGCAAGGGCGAAATCTTGTTCCGCCACGTCGCCGCGTGAGTGATCGTAGGATGGACGCCTCGTCCGTCCGATAACCTTCTCGAAGTGCGGCTTTTCCGAAAGCCGGACTTCGGCTTTCGGAAAAGCCGCACCGGGCACGCTCACTCGAACAACTGAATCGCGATCAGTGCGGGTTGGCCATCGACGTTGGACTGGAGTGCCGGTGCCCACTCTTCGACCTGGCGGAGTCTCGATCCCTTCAGCGGTTGCAGCGCGACCGACGCGGGGAGTGGAACGGGCTGCAACACGCCGAGTCGCACTAGCTCACGAATCTGATCCGGGTGAACGAAGTCGGTGAAGCCGTAGCTTCCCGGTTCGCGATACCGCAGAACCTCGGACCAGTTGATGAGAACGTGCGTGATGTGGTGTTGAACCAGTGTGGCTCGAATCTCTGCGACCGGTCGCAGTTGAAACTCGCCCGATGCGGTCCGTTTTGCGAACCATTGCTCGAACAGCGACCGATCGAACACGGTGTTGTAGACGTAGGGAAACCGGGCATGAAACAGAGCCGCTTCGCCGACGCAGAGAACTTTCAAATTGTGCGGCAACCGGCCCGCCGCGAGTTCGTCATCGATCCATTTCTGGGCGCCGTACCAGCGCGACAACTGAACCTCACGCGCCGCTTTCATCTCGGTTCGCCCTGAGTTGTAGCCGCCGAGGTTCATCATCACGCCGACGTTGTAGAGGACGTTCGCCCCGATCACGCAGACGACGAATGGGAATGCGACTCTCGTCCAAAGCATGCGCAGGCTCGACGAGCCGCCTCCAACCGAAGCCTGAAGCGCAAGCGAAGTCTTCCTCTTCTGTTCTTTCTCGCTCAGCGACACGTCCGCCTCGGAGTTCTCCCCCGACGGATCACTCAGCGCCGAGAACAGCCACGCGGCACCGACTCCCGCCAGCAGCGCGACCACGGGGAACATCGGGACGTAGAACCGGTCGATGTGATGCGTCAGCACGAACCAACTGAGAAACTGCCAGCCGATGAAAGCCCACACGCACCAGACGCGCCGCCGCCGCCACGATGCGAGGACCGCGATCGGAGCCAACCCAAACATCAGAGCACTGTGCCAGTCATTGTTCGCCGCGACATCGGTCAGTTTGACGATGAGATCAGACAGCCGGTGACTCACGCTGCGATACGGCGGCGCGGAGTGACCTTGACGCCACTGAGCATCCATCGTCGCATCGCGTCCCTCACCGCCGAAAACTGAGTACGCGAGTGGGAACACGGGATTGCCAGTCTCAACCACGTTCTTCACCAACCACGGCCCGACAGCGAGCAAGACTCCAATGCCGAACAGCATCAACTCAAAAACGGTTTGCTTCACGCGGATGCTGATCGGTTCTTTCGCAGCGACCGCATGCAGCGCGATCATCACCGCCAGCGGCACTACCACCGAGACCGCTCCCGTGTACTTGCATGCCATCGCGGAGCCGGCCAACAAACCACACAGCGAGATCAACCTGTACCTTGTCCCCTCGCCCCTCGCCTTAGAGGGGAGAGGGTTAGGGTTAGGGATTCTTTCTTCCAACTTTTCTGCTGATACCGTGTTCTCACCGCTTGCTGCCCACTGCCCACCAGCCTCGCCCCACATCACTCTCAGTCCCACGGCCAGCGCCGCGAACAAGTAGCACGCCAAACCTCCCTCGGCATACGCGACGATGGAGATGCGATAGGCCCACGGCGTCGTCAGCCACACGAGAGCCGCGAGGCTTCCAGCGGCAAAGTTGAACCAGCGGCGACCGGTCGCGAACAGTCCGAGTGCCACGAGCGGAATGAACCCCGCCACAGCCGCTTGTCCCGCGAGCGCTCCCGATTCCCAATCGCCCTTCAACACCATGCCGCACAGCAGCAGCATCTCAGTCAGAAACGGAAAGCTCGTGTAGACGTTGTGAGGCAACCGCGCAATGTGGCCCTGTTGAAACCACTCCTTCGGCCCGCCAAGGTGGTACTCGACAACATCGAAGTCGGTCTGAGGCGACATCGCGCCGAGCAGCATGCAGAAGACGAACGGCGCGACGACGCACAGTACGATCGAACGCAGGCGACTGGCTGACACAGCGTAAGACAGTGCGGCAGGTGATTCCTTCGCGGGTGCCGGTCGTGAGAACGTGATCTCCACATAAACGGCCACGAGCAACAGGCCTCCCAGCAGCCAGCCACTCATCGCACCGAGTAGCCCCAACCCGAGCATGAGCAGCGACACGGCTGACAGTCCGAGGCAACACGCGAAGAAGCAGCGCTCGATCGAATCGAACTCTTCGCGCAGTCGCAGTCCGCGCAGGAGGAGCGACCCGAGTCCCCACGCTCCAGCCCAGATCACGGCTGCGATCAACAGAGACGGCAGACGCTGCGCGAGGAACAGCCAACTCCACGGAGCCGCATTCGCGACGGCGGGCGGGTCGAGTAGATCGAGCAGGTCGAACGGCAATCCGGTCCAGATCATCCACCGCGCGGCGGGCGCGTTGTTCGGCAGGCCGAAGCTGTGAAACCAGGCCGTGAACGCGACGAGCCACACCAGCGCGAGGTCCACACGCTGCCACCGTCGCGCGGGGCGAGCAGACTCGGCGTTGATTTGGCTGCTGGCAACGGCCGGTGATGGAAGAACGTTATTCAACCTGTCGCCCTCTGCACCGCGTCGCTCCGCCAATTGGGGAGCTGGCTCGAAGCAACATAGAAACGGATCCGCAATCACTTCCCGGCTTGCGGTGACGTAGTCCGGACCCCTTGGTCCGGAAGAAATGATCGACGACACTGCGAAGGAAATCGTCCGGACCAAGGGGTCCGGACTACGAGTGTCTGGAAGTTGTATCGCACCGAATCCTTACTCGCTCGGCCCGCCGCTGGTGAGCAGCGTACCGACGAAATTGGAAGCGGGGAGCGTGCCCATCAGATAGCTGTTGCGACCGTCGTGAATCGTGACCTTCGTGCGGGCCGATGACGCAAATTCACCGCCGCGCGAGGCGGGGCGGAGCGCAATCTCGTGGTCTCCGACGGGTAGTTCCAGCCGCAGGACTTGGATCGTGTCGGGGAGCAATCCCCAGCAGCGTGTGTCGGCGTTTTCGGTGGCTTCCCACGCAACTCCTGCGACGGTGGCGAGCAAACTCAGCGGTGATCCTTTGTCGATATCGGCCACTTCCTGCACAGCGTAGATCGCTCCCTTCTTGATGACGCGACGAGCCACCGCGCGGGCGATCACTTCCGGGTACTGAGCCTCTTGTTGCCGCGCGGCCATCGTGCCGACATCGACGATTGTCGCGGTCTGGCCCTTCAGTTCGCCATCGACTCGCACGGCCACGGCATCGGCGATGCTCGGGAAGTTGATGACCTGCGGCACCTTCACGGGAGCCAGCGTCGGCGGGATGCTGCGGTTTGAGAATGCATTCACGATCCGATCGGCAATGAGGAGCGCGGCCTGCGTTGGCAGTTCCTCTTTCTCTTGCTTGATCGGGCCGCGACCGACGAGAGCGAAGACGTACAGCACGCCGTTCCCTTGTCCGACGGGCTTCTCAAACTTGGCGCGTTGCACGTCGGCTTGAGCATCGCGGAAGCTGGGTTCCCAACTCGCGACCTGCACTCGCGCACGCGCCGCTTCCTCCAGCGTGAGCGGCGATTCTTCGGCCAGCATCGCGCGAATGTATGGCCCGAGAGCGACCTGTTTGTATGCCAACTCCGTGGGTGCGTGCTCGGTCTCTTTTTTCTGTTTCTCGACAACGGCGTTGATGATCTGCTGCTGCTTGTCCACGACTTGCAGGGCATACGCTCCGGCGTCACCGCCGTCGGACATCAGGTTCGACAGCGAGAGCATCGCGCGGATGAGAACCTTCTCGTAGTCCTCGCCCGCGTAGGCGCGGCGGGTGTCGTCAGTCAGCATCGACGCCGTGAACTCACCCACGTCTTTCTCTTCGAGGTGATCGAAGCGGTCGCGCACGCCTCGCAAGATTCGCTCGGCATTCTTCGGACGACCGGCCGCTAGTTCGAGCATCGCCTTATCGAGCAGAAACGCATCCGACTCACGCTTGTGCTTCTGAAGCTGCTTCTCGACCTGCGCTTCGGCATCCGCCATATGACCGGCAAAGTAGGCTTCGCGCACGCTCCAAATACGGTCGTAGTGCGAGCTGCATCCGCTGAGCGGCAGCACAAACACGAACAGCAGCAACGAACGAACTGTGACAATCGGCCAAACCGATCTGACGCAGGTTGTTGTTTGTGAGTTCATCGCGTGCTACTCGACCAGTAAACAACAGGTGAGCCGGTCGGCGTCGGCCCCAAGGCACTCACTTTGAGGTTCGCGGTCGGCTAATGTCGTCTTTCGCTCCGCGAAAGAACGCCCTTTCACGGAGCGAAAAGCGACAAAGTCAGTGCCATTGGGTGTCCGTCCCGCTCGCCAAAACCCGAGCCGGTTTCATCCCGCTCCGTAGTGCTTGAGTTTCCCAAGTCTCGACTTGTGGTAGCCCTTGCGCAGCTCGGCCGATTCTTTGTCGGCGTGGCCGGACTCCATGTTGATCAGCTCCAGCGTCAGCAGGTAGTCGCGCTGATAGTCCTTCTGATTGCTGCGCGTCGTACCCGACGTGACCTTCGCGTAGAGGAGATAGTCGAACGGCTGTTCGAGCTTCTCCATTGAGGCTGTGAAGGCCCGCTGGTGGTTCGGCACGAAGAGGTCGTCAGGACGCAAGCGGCACTCACGCAGACCCGCTTCGACAAACCGCCGGTTGATAACCTCGAAGACTTCGGACTCGTTGATCGACGAGTCGATTTTCTCGTAGATCTGCTCGCCGAAGTCGCCGATTTCTTCGGCGCTCTTATTTTCGAGACCGACAAAACAGATCCGCTTCCGACAGGGTTGCCCGTCGTGCGAGACCGTCTGAACGCCGTGCATTTGTCGTCCGAGCAACTGCCCTACGGAGGACGCGATCAGCGGCTCCCAGGTCTCGGCTCCGGCGGTGTGGCTGCCGACCATATCGCCGTCTTTTTCGTTCAGGACGTGGGCGACTTGCTTGCCGCTCCGGCAGCCGACCGCTTGGCCCGTCACACCGGCCACCACCAAGAGAGTCATTCCATCGAGAAACTGTCGCCGATCCATGGCCCTGCCTCCGCATTCGTGATCGTATCGCCCAACGTTCGCCGCCGCGCGGTCCTTCGTCGTTCGTCAGGAACAAGTTCGACTGGCCTGCGGGAAAATCTTCAGTCTTCCCAGCCCCAGCCCACGAAGGCGCGGCATGATAGATTCGAAGCCAAAAGTCGGCGAGACCGGTTTCGTTGCAGCGGAACCAAGCCTGACAGCCAAGCCTCATCGATGTGAAGTGGTGCCAGCGCGAGCGATTCAAACCGGCAGTATCTGCCGTCCGTTGGATGAGAACAGGCTCTATGGCTTCGCTTCGTCGCGGCGCTCGAATACCAGCGGGTGGTCCGATTGAGGATCGGCCACGCGGAGCGAGATTTTGCCGTTGAGGACATCGGTGAGTAGATCACCGCAGACCTCGGCTCGCCAGCCTTGAGTCAGCCGTGGCGAATCGCCCTCGCGTTCGCCATAGGCGTGCCAGCGGACGAGGTGCCGCAGATCAGAGGTCTTTCCCACGAGGCTCATCGCCACGTTGAGTTCGGCGCAACGATTGGCCAGCGCGAGGCCGAGCAACTGGCCGATCACCTGTTCGTCGTGAGTCTTCTCTTCATCGAGCGACTTCGGCAGGACGGGTAACTCGGATTTGGTGAGGCTCATTCCCGTCTCGACGCACGCGAGCAGTTCCGGAGCGGCGCGCTTGTACTCGGGCCGGTTCATGTCGCGCACCGCGAGGAGATCGGCTTCCGATGTCGGCTTGCGTTTGGCCATTTCCAAGATCAGATCGTCGCGCAGAATCTTGCGCATCGGACGATCTTTCGCAGCGGCTTCGGCTTCGCGCCAGCGATAGACCTCGCGCGCGACAGCCAACTCGCGCGCGGACAACCGATGCAGACCGGTCAGCCGCATCCAACTCTCTGGCGAACGTTCCGCCGACACTTCGTCGATCATCCGCTGCATCTCGGACTCAGCCCACGGCAGTCGTTGATTCTTGTCCAACCACTGCCGCTGCCGTTCGTAGATTTCGAGGACATGCTGCACGTCATCGACGGCGTATTCGAGCTGCCCGCTGGTCAATGGCCGCCGCCGCCAATCGGTTCGTGTCTCGCGCCCGTGAGCCTCGCGCCCGAGAACTCGCTTAACGATCGCCTCATAACCGAGCGGAAAGCTGCGAGAACGGAGTCCCTCGGCAACCTGCACGTCCCACAACCGGCACGGCGGCGCATCGGCAAACGTCAGACAGAAGCGGACCTCTTCGCGTCCGCCGTGAATGATGACCATCGTCTGGTCATCGGCCATGAGTTCCCACCACGCGCTGAGGTCGGGGACTTCGTAGGGGTCCACCGCGACGCACCGTTCGGCGGTGGCGAATTGCAGCAGACACAGCTCCGGGCGGTACGTGAACTCCGAGACGAACTCGGTGTCAAACGCGACCAAGCCCGCCGTGCGGATGTGTTGGCAAAGGTCATCGAACTCGGTTTGGCTGGTAATCAGGCTCGAAGTCATGCGGCAAATCAATTCGAAGGAGGCTGTCCCGTCGAGGCGGGGCCAATGGAATGGCCCCTGAAGTTGGGCCGCATCCTCGCATGGCCCGAAACGACAGGCAAGGCCGCACTCCCCAAAGGGGGAAAGGTGATGAGGGGCGGCTTTGCTGAGGTTGACCACTCGTTGACCGACCGCACCCAAGTAAATCGCCAAGTCGAATCACGCCTATCCCCTCTTTCGGGGCACGGCTAGAATCCCGACCGGCTGAAACTGCCGATCCGGCGAATGGCCGTGTCGAGTGATTGGATCGGTCGAGAAGGGATGCTGGCGATGAGGGACGCGATGGAACGCGGCGGAAAAATTGTGGCAATGGTGTTGGCCTGCGGTTTCGGCTTGGCTGGCTGTCTCCAAACGCAGGAGACTCGGTTCCTGTCGTGTGTTCCTCGCCCACCGGGTGTCGAGGCGAGGTCTTATGAATTTCACGATCCCTTCGCCGATGAGTCCGTCGGGCCGGAAACGTTTACTCGTCCGCGTGCCTTCCAGGAGCCTCGCAGTGACACGCGCAAGTCGAGCGATCTACGCTTTCTGCAAGCAGCTCGGGAGTTTGCTCCGCGACCTCAAGCGTTCTGGGATCCGCTCTCTCCAATGGGAACAGCCGGTGTGCCGGTGCAGCCTCTCTGGCGAACGCCCGCCTCGTCGAGTCCCATTGCCAGCGCACCGCGATCTTGGAATGGTCCGACGCACTACAACGTCGTCGGACAGTGAAGCGGGATGGGCATGTTTGGTCACACATGCTGCGGTGATTGGTTTGTCGCTGATCTGTTTCACGAACTCTGCCCTCGCTCAGGTCACTCCGTCGAAGCGTAACTTTGAGGCAACCGCGTCCGAGTTCGTCACACCTGAAACGCAGAAGTCGATTGATCGCGGATTGGCTTACCTCGCGATTCGCCAGCATCCGGATGGTTCGTTCGGATCGGGCAGCACGTACAAGCGGAACGTGGCGGTGACGGCTCTGGCGGGAATGGCCTTTCTCTCCGCCGGCCATACGCCGGGGCGAGGCCAGTACGGTAAGCAAGTGGGCCAGTCGATCGCGTTCCTGCTGAGCTGTGCCAAACCGTCGGGCTATATCGTGCGAGAAGACAGTACGGGACATGGCCCGATGTACGGGCACGGATTCGCCACTCTGTTTCTCGCCGAGGTCTATGGAATGACGCCTCGAAAAGATGTGCGCGAGGCCCTCAAGGCTGCAGTACAACTCATCGTGAACTCGCAAAGCCGTGAGGGAGGTTGGCGGTACGACCCCGACGGTAAGGATGCCGATGTGTCGGTGACGGTCTGCCAGATGATGGCTCTCCGCGCGGCCCGCAACAGTGGCATCGCCGTTCCGAAGACGACCGTCGATCAATGCGTGGAGTACGTGAAGAAGTGTCAGAACAACGCGGATGGAGGCTTTCGTTACCAGCTCAATATGCGTCCCCAAAGCGACTTCCCCCGCTCGGCCGCCGGCGTGGTGACGCTCTACAGCGCGGGGCTTACCGAGGGGCGAGAACTCGAACGAGGTCTCGCCTACTTGATGCGGTTCCCACCGCGAGGTGACCTGCTCCGCTACGACGCCCACTACTTCTACGGCCATTACTACGCCGTGCAGGCGATGTGGCACGCGGGCGACGATTATTGGAAGCAGTGGTATCCCGCTATCCGCGACGAACTCATGGTCCGGCAGCTGCCCGATGGAAGTTGGTCAGACTCGCTCGTCAACAGTGAGTACGCCACCGCCATGGCGTGCCTCATCCTGCAAATGCCCAACAATTACCTGCCGATTTTTCAGAGGTGAAAGTCGGCCTGAGTGACGACCTGATTTTGGGCATGGTTCCAGTCGCGGTCGTTTCAGATTTTCGTTGTTTTCTCTGGTCCCCTCGCCCCGGCTTTGCGGGGAGAGGGCTAGGGTGAGGGGGCTTCTTTCGGCCTGCTACCCGACTTGAACTGGGCCTGATTTTGCTGTATCGGACACGCGAAACCTTCCCGCTGCGATGGGGTTCAACCCTCACTTGGTCGTTGTCTTCGTGAGACTTGCGACGCGAAACTGAATGTTGCCTGAAGCGGTTTGTGTGAACGGCAACTCAATCTTGGCTTGGTGATTCCGTGGTCTTGAATAAGGGGCTGAACATGCTGAAGCGTTCAAAGTGGTTCTACAGCGCGGCACTCGCCGCGATGGTCGGAGGCGGGATGACGGCCTTCGCTCAGGATGCGTCTTCCGATGTGGAGGCCCTGTTCCAGAAGCTCGATAAAAATGGCGATGGCAAGCTGACGAAGGACGAAGTTTCGGAGGAGCAGTCGCGATTTTTTGAGCGACTCGTGCGGCTGGGTGATGCGGACAAAGATGGCTCATTAACGAAGGATGAGTTCAAGCAAGCCAACAAGCCCGAAGAGAAGGCCAACACGCCGGTTGGCGGACGAGGCGATGTCGGTGCGGGACGCGGTGGCGATCCCAAGCAGCGGTTTGAAATGATGGACAAAAACAAGGATGGCAAGGTCACGCTTGATGAAGTTCCCGAGCCGTTTCGTGATCGCCTGAAGCCCGCGTTTGAACGCCTCGGCAAAACAGAACTCACGCTGGAAGACTTCGCGAAACTCCCCGCCCCCGGCGGCATGGGTGGTCCTGGTGGGCCGCGTCCCGACCCGAAAGAGAGCTTCAAACGGTTCGATAAAAACGGCGACGGCAAGCTCACCAAGGACGAACTGCCCGAACCGTTGCGAGAGCGCATTGGTCAGGTCTTTGATCGACTCGGCAAGACCGAGTTGACGCAAGAAGAGTGGGTCCAAGGGGCGGAGCGTTTCATGGCTCAAGCGGGCGGTGCGGGTGGGCAGCGTTCTGAACCTGGGGCGGTGTTCAAGCGATTGGATGCCAACGGTGATGGCAAGCTGACCAAGGACGAACTCCCCGCCGAGATGCGTGAACGGATGGCCCCGCTGTTTGAACGGCTCGGCAAGTCTGAATTGACTCAGGACGAGTTCATTCAAGGAGGTCCGCCGGGTAGGCGACCCGGCCAAAACCCGCAGGGCCGCCGCCCCGAAGGAGCAGCAGCCCCCGAAGGTGATCGTCGCCCGGATCAACCTCGTGCCGAGAGTGGCCGACGCCCCGGTGGTGATCTAGGGCCGGACGCTCGTCGCCCTGAAGGCGAACGCCGTCCCGATGGTGATCGTGCTCCCGAAGGTCGTCGCCCGGATGGTGAACGTCGCGAAGGGGACCGTAATCCAGAGAGCCGACGCCCCGAAGGTGATCGCCGTCCCGAGACGCAAGGCCCGGAAGGACGCGGCCCTGAGGGGGATCGCCGTCCGGATGGTCCGCGTGGTCCGATGATCATTCGCAAGCTCGACAAGAACAACGACGGTCGCGTCTCGAAGGACGAACTGGCCAAGTTGGTCGATCTCTTCGACGAACTCGACACCAATCACGATGGCCAACTTGATCCGTTCGAGTTGATCGGTGGTCCGATGGGTTCGCCGCGCGAGGGTCGAGACCCCGTCGGTGATCGCCGTCCTGATGGCGATCGCGGCCCGGAAAGCCGTCGTCCGGAAGGGGAACGCGGTCCCGATACACGCCGTCCTGCAGACGAACGCCGTGATTCTGTTCGTCCCGAGCGACCGCGCGGTGAGGGTGATGAGCGTCGCCCTGAGCGTGATGGTGAACAGCCGCGAGTGCGTGGGGAGCAACCTCGCAATTGAGCGCCCGTGTCGGGAGCGAACCTTGCTTTGGCAATCGACAGGCCCCGTCCGAAATCACTCGAATGGGGCCTTGTCGTTTCGCACATCGAAGAACTCATCGGGACTCGCTCGATGGTCTCCGTTCACTGCGGTCTTGTCTGCAAAATGACTTGGCCCTGCAACGGCTGCGGATGTCGCCCGACCCGCTCCTTGTAGGCTTGCCGCCGTCCCGAAACTGAGAATTTTCCGAGGCGTTAGTTCACGGCTTTGACATGTTCCGAAACCACGGCTAGCATCCGCCCGCCCATCGGGTGACGGTTGTCCGAAGGAGTTTTTCTCGTGGTAGACGACCAAGATGAAGATGGGCGACATGCGATGGCGCGAGGCTATGTCCTCGCGTCACGAGTCATGTCGATCGGCATGCAAATGGTTGTTCCGCTGGGGGTCGGTTGGTGGATCGACTCGGCTTGGAAGACCGCTCCGTGGTGCATGAGTCTCGGAGCCGTGCTGGGGTTTGTGGTCGCGATGTTGGAGTTGATTCATCTCGCCAAAGTGTCTGCGGCTTGCGATGACGAGCGGGATTCGCTTGGCGGGGATTTGAATACGATCGATGTGAAGTCGGATCCGGTCGAGAGGCCGGATGTTGACGGACAAGGCGGTGGTTCGTGAAGTCGGTGCTGGTCCAACAAGTCTGGTTGGCCGCGTCCAATCTGTTGCTGGGGCTGGTCCTGTGGATTCCTGTGTCGCACCGCTTTGGTGCGAATGGTGCTGAGGGTCTGGTGCTGGCGGCGGCTCTGTGTCTCATCCCTGGCTTGATGATTTTGGTGCTTCAGTCGGTTTGGGGTGCCGCTGGGTTCGCGGGGTTCGGCGCGCTAGCGGGCGGTGTGTTTCGCACGCTGTTTGCCATGGCTGGGTTTCTGGCGGTTCGCCGATATCGCTTGGAGATGCCCCCCGTTCTGTTCGGTAGCCTTTTGGCTGTGTTTTATTTGCTGTCGGCCGCTGTCGAGACGTGGCTGGCCGTTCAAAGTCTTGATCGTGGTTCGGCGTGAGTTAGGCCGTGGTTTCGGTGATAAGGAATTGAGTGCATGTCGGCAGGTCATGGCCCATTCGATCACGTCAAGGACAGTGCCGCTTTCGAGCTGCCCGGGTTCGTGACGAGCATCTTTGGGTCGCATGAGTTTGTGTTGCCGAAGATCGGCTCGTTCCAGATTACGAAGTTCATGGTGCTGCAGGTTGTCGCTGCGCTGCTGACGATTTTGATCTTCCGCGGGTTGTCCCGCAGGATTGCCGGTGGTCAACCCGCGAGGGGTCTCTGGTGGAACTTCTGGGAAACCATCGCCCTGTTCGTGCGTAATGAAGTCGTTCGGCCTTGTATCGGCGTTCCTCATCATCACGATCATGAGGGCGGCGAGCATGGGCACGCTGAGGCTCACCGCGACGCGGCTCATGCCGGTGGTTCGGCTCACGGCGTGAGCGGTCACTTGTCGGAGACGATTTCGGTGGCTCATCCTGCCGACCGGTATCTCCCCTACGTCTGGAGTGTCTTTTTCTACATTCTCTTTTGTAATTTGCTGGGAGCGCTGCCGTTCCTGGGCTCGCCCACGGCTGACACGAGCGTGACGGGTGTTTTGGCATTGATGACGTTTCTGCATGTGGTGCGCTACGGTTCCGAGCAGTCCGGTTTTGTTGGATTTTGGAAGTCGCTCGTTCCTGGTATGGAGTTGCCCGGTTCGCTGGCAATTGTCCTGATTCCCATGATCTGGGTGATTGAGGCTGTTGGGTTGCTGATTAAGCACGCCGTATTGGCGTTGCGATTGTTTGCGAATCTGTTGGGTGGGCACACGGTCATCAGTGTGTTTTTGCTGTTCATTGCTCAGAGTTCCGATCACGGCTCGGTTTGGTGGTTGGTCATGCCCGCCAGCACCGTGGGTCAACTCGCGATCGGATTGCTGGAGTTGTTTGTGTCGTTTTTGCAGGCGTATGTGTTCGCGATGATGACTTCACTGTTCATCAGCGCGGCGGTGAATCCGCACTGATGGGTTTGTTCCCAGAGGCGGTTTGTTCCCAGAGTGAGTGTGTTTCTGCGAAATTTCCGCCGAGTCCTTGCGACTCGCGGATGGATGCAGCTTTCCGTGGTTGTTCCGGTTCCAGGGTGAGGAGAGTTCCAGTGAGTCAATTGATGCGAGTGATGGGGTGCGCTGCGGCGGCGTTCTTCGCGTTGTCGGCCCCGGCCATGGCGGCTGACGGTGGTATGGGTGGCGTTCATTTCGGTGCCGCGATTGGTGCCGCCGTGACAATCCTCGGTGCCGGATTCGGTATCGGCAAGATCGGTTCGGCAGCGGTTGAGAGCATGGCTCGCCAACCCGAGGCGGCCAATAAAATTCAGACCGCGATGATCATTGCGGCGGCACTGATCGAAGGCGTGACGCTGGTCGCCCTGATCGTGTGCATTATGAGCATCGGTACTGGCCCGTACTTCGAGCCTAAGTAATTCTCTTGGCGTGCTGGCTGTCGTCGTGGCTCAAGCGCGGCGGGCTGATGGTCGGTTCTCGTCAGGCTTCTTCTCTTGTGAGGCTCTGCAAGATGAGCGGTTTGCTGCGATGTTTGTTGTTAATGGCGGTGGGGTGCGTGTCGCTGTGTGGCAGTCAGCAGATTGTGCTGGCTGCTGCGCATGGTGACCAGCACGCGGCATCCGACACGCCGCAGCAGAAGGGCGTGCCGGGAATGGTTCCGGCCAGCAAGGATCTGCCACTGTGGTCGCTCGTCACGTTCGTTTTGATGATGTTGGTGCTGGGCAAATTTGTCTGGCCCGCGTTGAACGACGGGCTGATCGAGCGTGAGCGCAAGATTCGGCAGGACATCGCCGATGCCGAGGGTAACCGTCACAAGACGGAAGCCATGGTGAAGGAGCATGAGGCGCGGTTGGCCAAAGTGCAGGACGAGGTTCGTGAAATCTTGGCCGAGGCTCGGCGCGACGCCGAACACGCGAAGCTGGAGATTGTCACGACGGCGCAAAAAGAGGCCGAAACGACGAAGCAACGCGCCATCGCCGAGATTGGCCGTTCCAAGGATCAGGCTTTGGCTGAGTTGTTTGATTTTGTCTCGAATAACGTGCTTCGCGCCACGGAGCATGTGATCGGTCGTAGTTTGACGGGCACGGACCACGAGCGTCTTGTCAAAGAGTCGCTGTCACAGCTGAACGTCCGTCGAAACTGAGTGGGTCAGGCAGAGTAAGTCAGGTTTGTGCCGTCGTATAGTGGGCATCAGGAAGTCGTCGTGGAAACTCAGCTTCAAACCCGAATTCCGACCGTGATGGAAGACCCGAGCGCCCAATCGGTCGCCAAGGTTTATGCCGTCGCGTATCTCGATTCGGCGGGTGGGTCTGGTGGTGAAGCGGCGGTGACGGAACTGGGATCGTTTGTCGATGACGTGTTGTCGGCGAATGCTCAGTTCGACCAGTTGGTTCGCGGCTCGGCACTCGGCCGAGATGAAAAATTACAGTTGATCGATCGGGTCGTTACCGGTCGGGCCACGCCGTTGCTTGCGAACTTTTTGAAAGTCCTCGCCAATCACGGACGGGCCGATTTGTTGAGATCGATCCGGCAGCAAGCCGACATCGAGCATGAACGTCGAGCGGGAAAGAGACGAGTCAGCGTCAGCAGTGCCGTTGAACTGTCTGTGGACTCTATGGCAGCGATCCGTTCTTCGCTGGCCACCTCGCTCGGATGCGATCCCATTTTGGAAACGCGGGTCGATCCGTCGCTGATTGGCGGTCTGGTCGTTCGCGTGGGAGACACCGTCTACGACGGTTCCCTCAAAACACAAGTTAAGCAACTTCGTGCTCGATTGCGCGAGAGGTGTCTGAATGAAATTCAACGCGGGCGAGATCGCTTCAGTCATCCAGAAGGAAATTGAAGACTTTCGCGGCCAGCTTCAAACAAGTGAAGTCGGTCACGTGGTCGAAGTGGGTGACGGAATCGCGCGGGTCTACGGTCTGGCTTCGGCCATGGCCGGGGAAATGGTCGAATTCTCCACCGGTGTTCGCGGCCAGGTGTTCAACTTGGAAGAGAACTCCGTCGGGGTGATCATTCTCGGCGATTACCTCAAGATCGCCGAAGGGGACGAGGTCAAGACGACCGGCAAACTGTTGTCGGTTCCGGTCGGTGATGCGCTCATCGGGCGTGTGGTCGATCCGCTGGGCAACGCGCTCGACGGCAAGGGGCCGGTCATCACGGCCGACTTCCGCCCGCTCGAGACGACCGCGCCCGGTGTCTCCGGACGCCAGCCGGTCAAGCAGCCGCTCCAGACGGGGATCAAGGCGGTCGACTCGATGACGCCGATCGGTCGCGGTCAGCGCGAACTGATCATCGG
>JAYVDI010000025.1:0-8755 GCA_043749505.1 Schlesneria sp.
CGCTTGCGCGTCAGGCTTCGATTGGCGGGCCGTTATTTAGTGCGGCCTCACTGCTCGTCGATGCCGAGGCGGTACTTCATCTCTTCAAACTGGCGGGCGTATTCCTCGGCGGTCGAATGAACATGCTCGGCTTCCGTGATGAACTTGATGTCCTCACAGCAGGGGAGTCCGTAGTCGTCGAGGATGTCCTCGAAGTCCACCAACTCATGGCCGTACAGGATCAGCAGTTTGTGCTCGTCGAATTGAACTTCCATCGGGATGTTCGGGTTGAGTACGGCCAGTCCGGTGCAGCCATCGTTGAGCAGCATCTTCTCGAAATCGCAGAGCGTGCTTTTCAGCACGGGCATGTCGATGTCTTCGCGATACAGGTCGTTGTGGCCGCCACGCCGATCGTGGCTGGTCTCCAGCACCAGATCGACTTCGTTGCCAAGCGGGTCGAGCAGATCAAAAAACAAGTCCATCAAGGTTTCGCGGCTGGCCGCGGCCATGATGACGGGAATCTTGATTCCCGTTTCGCGGTCGTGATACGTGTCGTGGCGATAGCCGGACTGCGGCGTCACCTGCAGGTCATACGACGGTCGAACAGCATCGGTCAGCATGAAGCCGTTGTAACGCGCGATCCGCAGATGCGTTTCGAGTTGCTCATCGCTGAGATTCTCGAAACTGCTGCGACCGTGCTTTGGCTCGCCGTCGCGATACGTGTTCTTGAAGAAACGTTTCAAGAACCCCATGACTCGGCCCCCTCTTCGAGGCGTCAGTCCGATGTCCAAACGTGGCACATCGCAAACTCAACGCTCAATCAACTCAGTCCAGTTCGGCGAATGGCCCAGTGCGATGATCGCAGGCCCGCTCTGAGGCAACTCTAGCACGGGATTTTCGACTCTTACGAAAAGGCCGTCGGTGAGCGCGGGATTTCTGAAGGGGATACCGTTTGTTCGGCCGGAGACACCGTTGACGGGATGCCTGCCGGTCAGAGAAGCTTCAACGGTGACAGCGCGTTGGGAAATCCAAGCCGATGAGAACGATTGGAACGGATCGTCGCACGAGACGGTTCGCGCAGGCACCACGCCGCGCGGGACGTTCGCGAGTCCCGCCATTTCAACGAGGCGGGCGGCGGGTGTTGTCTCACAATGGATCGAAGCCTGACGCGCGGCGAAGGATCGTTTGCCGAGCGTTCTTCGCTTGCGCGTCAGGCTTCAATCGGTCCGTTTTTTCTTGCCGCTCACCTGAGCGCAAGACTCAGGTGGTCTGTGCCTCGATCACGGCGGCGATATACTCCGCCCGGCTCCAAACGTGGAGAACTCTAAAAACGCATTTCAAAACCTGCTTGTGCCTCGCAGAACTGGTCCGACGCGCCAGCGAGGGCTGGACATTCGAGGACGGTGAAGCCCTCACTGGCGCGTCGGGCTGGTTTTGAAATGCGCTCTGACAATCACCGCCCCTCCCGAGGATTCGATTCCATGTTGAATCACGTTCGATCTGTGTTTGCTTCGCTCTGTTCTGTACCGCTGAGCGTTGCTCTGTTGGCGGTGTGTTCCGCTCAAGAGGCTAAGCCGGTCGATGGAGTTAAAGCCGCAGTGCCTGCCAAGGAAGAGACTTGGCAGGTCATCTTCCTCAGTGGCCAGCGAATCGGGTACGCCCGCACCGTGACCGAGCCTGTCTCGCAGGACGGCCGTGATCTCATCCGCACGAAGTCCGAGTCGAGCATGTCGTTCAAGCGGTTTGGCCAAGCGCTGGTCATCAAGCAGGTCGTGACGACGGAAGAAACGACCGATGGCAGCCTGATCAGCTTTCGCTCGCAAACGGACAACCCGCCAGCGGCATCATCGTCCACGGTTGGCAAGGTGGTCGGGACCGAACTGCGTCTCGAACAAACCGTGAACAACACGATGAAGGAGTCGGTCCAGCCTTGGCGTCCCGAAGTGAAGTCGCCCGCTTACCAAGACCGCGTGCTGCGTGTGACGCCGCTCAAGCCGGGTGAGTCCCGCTCGTTTGAAGCCTTCCTGCCAGACTTCAACAAAGCGTCCTTGATCCATCTGACCGCAGGCGATTGGGAGGAAGTCAAACTCCTTGATGGAAAGCCGCACAAATTACTGAGCGTGAAAGTCACGCAGGCGATCCTCCCTGGGTTTGTGCTCAAAGGCTATGTGGATGAGAACGGGGAGACGCTCAAGACCTCGACCAGCATGCTCGGGGCCGAATTGGTGATGTACCAAGTCTCGAAGGAAGAGGCTCTCAAGTCGATCGAAGGAGCGCAATTGGACTTGGCCGTCAGTACTCTGATTAAGGTGGCTCGCATTCCCAACGCGATGGGAACGAAGAGGGTCGTGTATCGAGTGACCACAACCGGCCAAGACGATCCGACAGAAGTCCTCCCGTCAGGCGGGACTCAGACCGTCAAAAAGATCGGACCTGAGAAGGGTGAATTGACCGTGATCGCCGTGCCGATTCCGTCGGAGGCCGATCTGGTCCGAGCACCCTCCCAACCCGTCGAGGAGCAGTTCCTCGCAGCGTCTCAATATCTCCAGCGCGACGACGAGCTGATCCAACAACACGCGAAGAAGGCGGCCGGTGACGCGACCAATCCCGCGTTGATCGCTCGCCAGATGGAGCAGTATGTCCAGAAGACGCTGACGAAAAAGAACTTCTCCACCGCGATGGCATCGGCGGGAGAAGTGGCCAAGTCGCTGGAAGGTGATTGCACCGAACACGCCGTTCTGTTGGCGGCCATGTTGCGGGTCAAAGAAATCCCGTCGCGAGTGGTCGTTGGCTTGGTCTACGTTGAAATCAACAACGCGCCCGTGTTTGGCGGCCACATGTGGACCGAAGCCCATCTCGGCGGGAAGTGGATTCCGCTCGACGCGACTTTTGGTCGAGGCGGCACGGGAGCGACCCACATCAAGCTGTCTGATTCCAGCCTGTCCGACGATAGCCCCGCCGCCATCAGTAGCTTCGCCCCGCTGATGCTCGTGATCGGACAATTGAAGATCGAAGTGGTCTCCGTCGAGTGATCTTGTTGGCTCGCCACGGGGGTGTCTGCCTCGAAGATCTTTAATGCGCCCGACAAAACTACGGTAGTTTTGTCGGGCGCGTCACCTTTGCAGAACTTACAACTCAGGCCGGTTGCAAAAGTTACAAAAACACGCGTCTCTGGAGGATCGACAACTTTCTGACAGGATCGACGAAATGCGGATTCAGCCCTGAAAAAAGGGACTTGCGGCAAATCGGCCTATGAATTCTGACGGCAAGAAAGAGACCGGCACAGCCCGTGCTTTGTGTCAGTCTCGGAATGAGCAATTCATCCCAGCGAATTCACGGGGCGGTCGTTCGACCTGAACCGAGATGACGTATTTTCCTGCCGGCCCGAGGGAGACGGGCTACGCTCCGCCTACGACCCACATCAACTTTCATGCCTACTCAGGCCGGGACGTTACCCGCAACGTCCCGGCCTCTCGCCTTCTTTGGCCCCAATGCGATTCTTGAACTGGCCTCGCGCAGTCGATACCGTGCGCTGAAAAGCTGGTCTCACAACGCGATTTGTGTTCGCGTTGAAGAAGCCCTTTGCCGTTGATTTGGTTGACCACTTTTGCCAAATCAATGCTCGCTCCCGTCCGCAACAGAAGGCAGATTCCATTGGCCGAGCCAATCCGCGACAGCTTCAAGTCTCAACGCCGCATTGCCGTATTGGTGTCCGTCCCCGATCCAAGCCTCAATCTCGGCAACGAACATGTGCTCGACGAACTCCGGGGATTGGTGAAGACGGCGGGAGTCAAAGTGGTCGGGACGCTCATCCAAAATCGCGAGCGACCTCATCCCGCCACCTGCCTCGGAAAGGGAAAGCTCGAAGAACTTCAAGAGCTGGTCGAAGCGACCGGAGCCGAAGTCGTCATCTTCGACAACAACCTGACGCCCGCTCAGGGACGCGCTCTGGAAGAGGCGACTCAACGGATCATCGTCGATCGCAGTGAGCTGATCCTCGACATCTTCGCCACTCACGCCAGAACGAACGAGTCGAAACTTCAGGTCGAGTTGGCACAACTTCAATACACACGCACTCGTCTCAAGAGAATGTGGACGCATCTCGAACGAATCGACGGCGGGATCGGAGCCAGTCGCGGTCCCGGTGAAAAGCAGATCGAAACGGATCGCCGCCTGATCGACCTGCGGATTACGGAGCTGAAGGAGAAACTCAAGGAGGTCTCCCAGCGGCGCGAGCGGATGGTGCGCCAACGCGATTCCCACCCGCTCGTGTCGGTGGTCGGTTACACCAACGCGGGTAAGAGTACGCTGATGAATGCCCTCACCGGAGCGGACGTTTACGTCGCGGATCAGCTCTTCGCGACGCTGGATACGCGAACCCGCAAATGGACGATCCCCGGCTGGGGCAGCATCTTGTTGAGCGACACGGTTGGGTTCGTCCGCGATCTGCCACATCAATTGGTCGCGTCATTCAAATCGACGCTTGAGGAGGCAAAGCAGGCTCACCTCTTACTGCACGTCGTGGACGCCTCGAATCCCGAGGCCGAAAAGCAGGCGGAGACGGTCGAGCATGTCCTGACAGAAATTGGCATTGATGTCAGCCACTCGATCCTCGTTCTGAATAAGATCGACGCGGTCCAAGACCGAGGTCTCGTGGACGTGCTTCGCTCGAAGTACACCGATTCGGTTAGCGTCAGTGCCATCGACCGAACCGGGCTGGAGCGGTTGGGAAGCATCGTGTCGGAACGGCTGTCCAACGGATTCGTCGATGTCATCATCGAAATGCCCGTCAACAACGGGAGATTGATGGCCTATTTAGCCGAACACACACAGATTCAAGAGACGCGGTACGACGAGTCCTCCGCATTTCTGACGTGCCGAGTTCCACAGACCCTGCTGCCACGATTGCATTCCGAGCCGGGCGTCTTGAAGATAGAGGTCCGATCTTCGCCAGCGGAGGACTCTCCCCCGCCGATTCCACCGACAGCAGCCGATTCGCAGAATCCTTGAAGCACCAAGCGATGCCCCGCTCCGAGACAGCCGATCAATACCACGCGCAGCCGAGGCTGACACTAACCCGAAGCGTAAGCGAGGACGTGAGTTTGCCCCCTCGCTCACGTTTCGGGTTAGTGTCAGCTTCTCCCGTGTGCGTTATAACCACAATCGCAGCGATGGCTTGCTCAAACCGACTCCGAGTCAATCACCACATTTGAATCCACGGAATGGCCCGGCTCTGTTTTGAGCAGCCTTGGAACCATTCGCACAGTCAGGAAACCTGAAAATGGCAGAAGACTATCTCAAAAAGCTGGTCAAAAACGGGGTCATCAGTAAGGACCAGCTCAATGAAGCCGAAGAGCTTTCCTCAAGCCTTGGCACAACGGTCGATGACGCCCTCGTCCGACTGGGCTATGTCTCGGCCGGTGAACTCGGCCAACTCCAAGCGTCGCAGTATGGATACGAGTTCGTCGATCTTGCCGCGATGGAGATCCCGCAAAGCGTGATCGCTTTGATTCCGGAATCGGTCGCTCGCGAGAACATTGTGATTCCGATCACGCTCGTGGATGAGCGACTTCGTGTGGCGATGAGCAACGCCCTCGATCTCGATGTCATCGATAAGTTGCGGTTCATGGTCAACCGCGAGATTGACCCCGTGGTTGCACCGAAGGAAGCGATTCAAACGGCAATCAATCGTTTCTATGGCGGCTCGGAAACCGAGTCCGTCGATTCGATGTTGATGGAGTTTACCGAGACTGCAATTGACTTTACGGAAACGGAATCGCCTCAAACCAAAGCTCAAGAGGCCGAGGAAAGCGCTCCGGTTGTCCGGCTGATCAACCTGATCATCTCTGAAGCCGTCAATATGCGGGCCAGTGACATCCACATTGAGCCATTCGAGGATCGAATTCGCGTCCGATACAGGATCGACGGCGTCTTAGTCGAAAGAGACAGCCCTCCACGAAGACTTCTCGCAGCTTTGACTTCTCGTATCAAAATCATGGCCAAAATGGACATTGCTGAAAAACGACGCCCTCAAGACGGTCGAATCAAAACCAGAGCTGGTGGAAAAGACTTCGATCTTCGAGTCAGCATTCTCCCCACGAATCACGGCCAAGCGGTCGTGATGCGGATTCTCGATCGTGAAAACATCAAAGTCGGTATCCGCAACTTGGGATTCGGCGAAGAGAACTACCGCCGTTTCCAAACCATCATTCGTCGTCCCAACGGAATTTTCCTCGTAACCGGTCCAACAGGAAGCGGGAAAACAACCACCCTTTACAGTGCCCTCGGTGAGTTGAATCGGCCTGACCGGAAGATCATCACGGCCGAAGATCCTGTCGAGTACATGCTGCCGGGGATCAATCAAGTTCAGGTGAGGCACGACATCGGTCTCGACTTCTCGAGAATTATTCGAGCCATGTTGCGCCAAGCTCCAAACGTGATTCTAGTCGGAGAAATCCGCGACACCGAGACTGCTGAGATGGCAATCCAAGCTTCCCTGACTGGACACCTAGTTTTCAGCACACTCCACACTAACGATGCGCCCAGTTCTATTACGAGACTCATCGACATGGGAGTGGAGCCGTTCTTGGTCGCCTCCAGCGTGATGGCCATCATGGCCCAGCGACTCGTGCGCGTCAGTTGCTCCAAATGCAAGGAAGAGTACACCCCGGATGCCAGTGAGATTGAGCACTTTGAAATCACCGCAGAACAAATGGCCGATGCCAAATTCTTTCGCGGAAAGGGCTGTAATCACTGCCAGCACACTGGCTACCGCGGACGCGTGGCCGCGTTCGAGTTGATGATTATGAACTCCACCCTCCGCGAGATGACCTTCAAGAGCGAGCCATCGCAAAACCTACGTCGTCAAGCCCGCCTCTTCGGAATGAAGACGTTGGTGGAAGATGCTTTAGGAAAAGCTCTGCAAGGAAAAACGACCCTGCTCGAAGTCTACAAACTCGATAAGGGCGGGCATTGACGGTGAGCTGAAATCGGTGCCATTCCGCACTCGCCAAGTAGCTCGAACACACAAAGTTCGTTCGGCAAGTTACAACGCTGTGGGGGCGGCTCGCATTTTCGTTAGTTCGGGAGACCGGGGCGTGAGATCTCCTGAAGTCGCTCTCAGCAAATCAAGCTGATTTTACGAACTGGATGATCTGTAACGCTGTTTCTGGCACCTCTGACTCGTCTCTTTGACTGGCGGTTGAACTGTGCTCGCCGCTCTTGGTTACCATCAACTCTCAACAATATTGGATTGACAGCGGCGCAGTCCAAGAATCGCCCCGTCGCCAATTCACATCGTGCTAGCGAAATCGATCGATTCAACCTAGACAGCGGTCGTCGCAAACTGCCTTTCGTCAACATTCTTTATTCGTGAGAACCAACATGGCGACACTGCAGATCGACAAAATGCTCGAGACCGTCGTTCGCGAACGAGTGAGCGACCTGCACATTACGACCGGTCAACCGCCAGTGGTCCGCTCCGGTGGCCACTTGGTACGGCTGGAGACAAAAACCCTCACCCCCGAAGACACCGTCGGGCTGATGAAAAGCATCACGCCCGAGCGAAACCAGCAGGAACTTCAAGAAGTCGGCGGAACCGACTTCGGCTTTGCATTCGGTGACAAGGCACGATTCCGCGTCGCCGTCTTCAAGCAGCGCGGCCATATTGGAATGGTGCTACGGCGGATCCCCAACGAATTCATGTCGTTCGAGCAACTCGGGTTGCCGGCGGTCGTCCGTGACCTGCTGACTCGCCCGCGAGGTCTGTTTCTCGTGACCGGCCCCACGGGCAGCGGCAAGACAACCAGCTTGGCCAGCATGATTAACTATCTCAACGACACCGTTGATCACCACATCATCACGCTCGAAGACCCGATCGAGTACTACCATCAGCACAAGAAATCGACGATCAATCAGCGCGAGATCGGCGTCGATGTTCCCGATTTTCCCGAGGCTTTGCGACGCGCGCTACGAATGGACCCGGACGTGATTTTGGTTGGTGAGATGCGAGACTTGGCGACGATTGCCTCCGCAATTACCGCCGCTGAAACGGGCCACGTTGTGTTCGGAACACTTCATACCACGGGCGCGCAAGGAACCGTGGACCGAATCATCGACGTGTTCCCCACGAGCCAGCAGGAACAAATCCGTACTCAGTTGTCAGTCGCCATCATCGGCATCCTTTCACAAGCACTCTTGCCCCGCAAACCGAAGGGCGTCGTGGCTGCCTATGAAATGCTCGTCGTGACACCCGCCATTGCCAACCTGATTCGTGAGGCCAAAACCTATCGCATCAATTCCTCCATTCAAACGGGCCGTAAATTCGGCATGCAGTTGCTAGACGACGCGTTGTTTAACTTGTGGAAGAACGAGCTGTGCGATGAGGATGTGGTCGTAATTAAATCCAATCAGCCGGGCGAACTGAAAGCCAGAATCGCCCGCGCCAAGAAGGGACTGCTCGACGAAGGGGGCGAAGAAGAAGAGGATGACGACGGCGAACACTGAGCTATACCTCGCGCAGCCATGAGTGAGATGTTTTCGTTTAGCCGCGTGGGCAAAACGCCCCGCGTGTTTTGAGCGTGAACTGCCACTCATGCGCGGGGCGTTGCCCACGCGGTTAGACGACTCATCTTCGGCCGTGCGAGGTATAACTTGCGATGTGTCGGTTCAGGCGAACCAGGGTCGCCGCATCTTGAACTCATTGTCTTGAAGTAACTTGCGACTTCGGCGGGTTACGCCGGGACAGAAGCCCGCTGAAAATAGGCGAGTTTTTCAT
>JAYVDI010000026.1:0-11144 GCA_043749505.1 Schlesneria sp.
TCGGTGAGGCCAGCCACCAACTGACCGATCCCGCGACCAAGATCGTCCCCAGCAAGACCCAGAAGCCGTGCAGCACCAGTCCGTCGCTCAGAAATTTGAGTACCCGCGTCGGCCACGGCAATGGTCGGTTGGCTTCAATCAGGTTCTTCAACAGCATCGGCACGACGACCGTCATCAGGAAAATCGACACGACGCACGACGCCAGCAGCACGATCAGCGGGTAGAGCAACGCCGAGAACACACGGTCCTTCAATTCCATCGCCCGCTCGTGAAAGTCGGCCAACTGCGATAGCACGACATCCAGATTCCCGGCGTTCTCTCCGACCTCGGCCATGCGGATCGTGAGTTCATCAAACAGTTGGGACTGCTCCGCCATCGCTTCGGCCAGACTCGCTCCACCCGCCAGTCGGTCGCGCAGCACGAGCAGCGAAGTCTGGAACGCCCCCGTGTGCTGCTGCTGAATCACGTCGAGCGATTCGACCAACGGCACGCCGACACTGAGCAGCGTCGATAGCTCGCGCACGGTCCCGGTCAACCGCGCCGACGAACCGCCCGTTTTAATGAACGACCGCCACCACGCTCCCGCCGCCCGCTGCACGTCGATCTTGCGAACCGTCAGCCCCTGCAATCGCAACTGATCCCGAGCCTGCCGCGCCGAATCGGCCACGATCACCCCGGCAATCACCGCCTGCTCCCGATTCAACGCCTGATAGCCAAACACCGCCATCACGTTCCCACCTTCACGGTTGCCGTCTCGTCTTCGCTTGTCCCCTCGCCCCTTGCCTTGGAGGGGAGAGGGCTAGGGTGAGGGGTTCTTCGCTTTGCCTGATTTCTTCCGCTGTCAGTCTTCGGCTTTGTCCTCTCACCCGGCGGGCACTACCACTTCGGTGGTCCGTGTGACCGAGAGCGTTGGCGACACTCGTTTCGAGAGCAACTTCCTAACCGGCAAGGTTGACATTCATTTCAAAGAGTCCTGACCCCTTTGTTCTGCTCACGCTCTCTCAACCCTCAGCACGCATTCACCGGATGAACCAGTTCTGCTCCATACGCCCCTTTTGATCTGCTCATTCACGCCAATCATGCTCAGTTACAAGACGCCCGTATGAATCGACGATCCAACGATTCCGCATTCGATTACGAGCATCTGAAATCAATGAAGCGTGAGCGAAAGCTGCACAGACTATTGCCGCATCTCCACGATCAATTCTCCGGATCCAATCACTGAACTCTTGATTTACTCCATGACGGGCAATTTCAAAGCCCGCAACAGACAGAATACGTCGCTTGGCGACCTCGCCCTGCTCTGCACCTACTAGCAAATTGAGTCTCTCGTAATCTTTCACGGCCACGAGTGCAGTTGCGATTTGCTCTACCATCACCGAACGCGAGACCGGTAATGCGCCTTGTGGGCTATCATACCGCTGCAAAACGGACTTGACTGGAAACTCATCAACGAAAAGAAGAGCGTCTCGCATTGCATCTACCCGTGCCAGCGTCACGGCTGCACTAAGCTTGTCATAAGTGTCGTTAATATTTCGGTCTCTCCAGCCATTGACTAAGTCATCGATGCGGCACGTAACTAATCTCCTGCTAGGTTTCCACGTCTTCTGACATGCGGTAGCGATTGCATACCAGCGAGATTGAAGTCCATCTCTCAAGTTACACGAGTCAATAAACACTTCTGAAGCTACTTTCGCAATAACTGACTGTTCATGAACCGTGCTATGCTCCCATGCACTGCCGAGCATTTGCAGCCTAACTGCATGTGAATTCGATGCGGCTGCGATCGCTCGGCATGAATCCACATCTAAGTCTGACACTGATCGTGCAAACACAATGGGACAAGCAATCTCACATGCTCTATTATCACGAATTAACTTTAGAATAGGCGCGAGAGACTCACGTTTAACTGTGGGGGAACGAGCAATTTTTGAAATCGAATCCGCGATCGCCATTCTGACCTGATCCACAACGTCCCACGACAAGCGTTCTGTTGAGCTGTCGAGCAACGATTCCAACTGCGACATTACATTTTGCCTCTGCTCGGCACGGCCAATGCGGTGCAACAGCGAGACGGCATTCGGGGTGACCTTTAATACACGTTGCACTCGATGCAACGGTATGTTTTTAGCGTCGAACCGAAACTCGCTTTGAATGATCTCGATCAAGTCAGCGATACGATCCGAGGATGGGTCTTGACTATTGCCATGCGATATCTTTTGCCAATGCCCAACCAGCATTCTCAATGTTTTCTCATCACTCGCATTGATAATCAATGACTCGACGATTCGACATTGATCTAATTGACTGCATGTTGCCAATATTCTTAGGCACTCACTCACGGTGGTCTCTGGATCGGCATAATGGCCTGTTTCAGAGAGTGCAAGGCAAACGTCAACCTTCAACGGCTGCGTCGCAAGTTTGATTGCACGGTCTCGAATTGGCGCTCCTTCCGGAAAAGCACTCGCAATTCGTAGTATTTTGAGCAACTCGCGCTGCGCAGAATCACTGTCTAATTCGGATAGCAATTCAAACACTAGTTCGCAATCGCCATTACTGCTTCTAAAAGCGAGTCCTTCGAGAATAAGTTCGTTCGCAAGCATACGCTCATCGAATGTCGCCTTACTCAGAAACGATCGAGCTTGCGCAATCATCTGGTTGGAGTCAAATGGCTCTGCCGCATTTAGACCCGCACAAATGAATAACAGTGAGAGCGTGGTGAACGCGGCTCCACAACAGTTCCTGATACTCAATAGAGTACTTATCGGCGTGAACCAAGCAAAAGCGCAAGAACGCTTCGAGAAGTTATATGCGTCCGAATGTGTGCGTATCATGGTCACTCCTCAAGTGTAGACAGCGACCGGAGCTGATTACATGCGGTCTGGAATGCACGGACCTTGTCATTTCCAGTACTCATGCCTGAATTCAGTTTGCAGTTTGTCTTAATCCATTTATCGATGTCAGCATCAGGGACACAAGCTTGTTTTGCTAGCTCGCGACACTGCGCGTTATACGCATCTTTTTCTTTATCATCGCGGCTACGATTGTCGTTTTCCGCAATCTGCTTAACATGTTCGAGTTCATGTCGAATTAATGCCCTCAGTTGACAACCCGTCAGTCCCTTAGGAATGCAGACGACAATCGTGGTATCGCCCTTGGGGTTTGTGTACGGACAGGTAACTGCATATCCCGGCAAGCCAGGCACGCAGGGGTCTTTCTGTGTAAATACTGGTTTTGTTTTCAATCCCATTTCATTCTGAATATCCGCCATTATTGTGCGGATATCATTGTCTCCATTACCTGAGGACGATGTCGCATCGCACGGACATTTCTCGCTTGGATCCTTTGCATTGCATGACTTTTTAGGGTCATATGGACTGTTGGCGCATGGATTTGGCTTAACGGCACACAACCCCATTGCATCCATGCGATGGGAGGCGAACCACCCCGCATAGGTATTCCAGCCGTCCGGGTACTCAATTGGATCGCGGGCGTTAAAGCGGCCGAGGGATGCGAGGTAATCGCGGCTGCGGAAGTGGTAGCTTCCGGTTTCGGGGTCGTGTTCTCGGCCAGTGTAGGTGTATCTTGTGAGTGGGTTCGAGGTGCGAACGGCCAGCGTGGCGGAGTCGAGGGTGGTGAGTTCGCCGTAGCTGGTGTAGGCGTAGCGTTCGACGACTTGGCCCGTTTGGTCTGTGATTGCCGTGGTGCTGTACTGCTGGTTTCGGTGGGGGTAGAGGTCGGTGGGGTTGGAGCCGTTCCCGCCACTGCCTCCTACTCCGCTGTTTGTATTGTGTTGGCAGACGAGTTCGTCGATGTAGCTGCCCCAGATGTAGGTGGACATTGGTGAGGCGGGGGCTGTCCCGGCGGTGTAGTCGGCTGCGATCTGGCTGCCGCTGTGAACGAAGAGCGTGTCGGTGGGGTTGGTTCCGCCGGTGGTTTTGCGGATGCGTCGGCCGAGCGCGTCGAAGTGATAGGTGTGGGTGCCGGGGATGCCTCGCAGGCCTCCTGCCGGGACGATGGCTTCGCTGACTTTATTGTCGGCATCGTAGATGCGGGTGATGGCGGCGTCATCGGTGGTGATGTTGCCTCGCGCGTCGTGCTGGATCGCGGCGGGGCCGACTGTCAGCACCTCGTGCGTCGGCCCGTGAGTCCTCGTCTGCGTCGAACCGTTGGTCGTCACCGACTGCCAGTCGTTGACGGGGCTGAGTTGCCATGACTGAGTGTCGCCGTTGGTCCGGTTCCACGCGGTCAGGCGGTTCTGGTCGTCGAACGCCATCGTCGAGGAGAAGTTGGTCATGGCTCCGGTCACAGTCTCGCCGGTCTTGTTCTTGTTCTCATCCCAACTGTACGCATAGTCGCCGACCGCCGAGTTCGTGATGCTCGCAGGCATGTTGTCGGCGGTGTACGTGCGATTGACCACCAGCCCGTTCCCCAACGTCTCGCTCGTCAGCCGACCGCCGTTGTCGTAGACGCGGCTGTCAATGACGGTGCCGTCTCGCGAGATCGTCGCGAGTTGGCCTTTGGCGGTGTGAGTGCGAGTGACCACGGTGCCGTCCGGGTAGGTGAGGGAAGATTCTCGACCGGCGGCATCGTAGCTGGAACCGACGGTGTATGTCTGCCCGAAGATGGTGAGGGACTCGGCTGACTTGCGGCCGTTTGAGTAGGTGAACGTGACGGTGTTGGAGTAACGGCCCTTCGTGGCGGTGAGCATTCGGCCGGAGTTGTCGTAGGTGAAGGTGTCTTGGTCGGTGATGGGGCCGGGTTGAACTTCGCTGGCCGGGACGGACGAGGGCGTCCATCCTACGGGGCTGTTGGCGAGCGTGCGGTATTCGCGAGTGAGCATTCTTCCGGCCATGTCGTAGACCAGCGCGATGGTTTCGCCGAGTTGGTCCTGCTTGAGGACGGCTCGACTGGCCGCGTCATAGGCCACCGTCGTGAAGCCGCAGTTCGCATCGCCGGGGTTTTGGCCTGCGACGTGATCGGGCCAGACGATTTTGGTTCTGCGGCCGAGTTGGTCGAATTCGTAGCTGGTGGTCTGGCCTTCGGCGTCGGTCATGGAGAGTTCATTCCCCGCCGCATCATGGGTGAACGAGGTCGTGGCGTTGTTGCGGTCCTTGGTCTCGAACCGGCGGCCTCGGGCGTCGTAATAGCTGTACGTCGTGTTTCCCTTGGCATCGGTCTGAGCCAACAGATTCCCCGCCAAGTCATACGTCTTCGTGCGAGCCAGATTACTCAACAACTCCTGAGTATCGCTGCACGACACATCCCGGTTGAGAGCGTCATACACACAGTCCTGCCCCACCCCATTCGGATCGCGCACCTTCTTCCGGTTCCCATTCGCGTCGTACTCAAACGAGGTGACGAATCCTTCGGCATCGAGGGACTGGATCACTCGACCCGCGCCGTCGGTGCGTTGCTTGGTCGTGTGACCGAGTTCGTTGGTGACGGTGGTTTCGAGGACGTTGCCGTAGCCCGCGACGGTGACGATCACGTCGTGGGTGGTCGTGCTGGAGACGACCGCTGCGCCGTTCGCATCGAGCTGAACCGAGCGAATGCTACGACCGAGGCCGTCTTTGATGGAGAGCGTCCGTTCCTCTTCGGGGTTCGTCACGAGAGCCGCGCTGCCGTTGCAGCCTGCTCCCAAGTTGAGACCGGCCAAGTGCTGGCTGAACTGTTGGTCGAGGCCGACGCCATCGGTGAGGTTGTCGTCGTACTGGTAGCGGGTCGTGATCCCTTCCGTCGCCGCAATGCCATCGTCTCCCGCGATCGGGGGATCGGTAAAGACCACCGCCCCGCGCGGTGTGAGCCACTGCGTTCGGGCCACAGGACGGTTGCGGGCGTCGTACTTCGTCGTCACTTCATTCAGCGTCTTGGCGTTGAGCGGGTCGCTCGTGTTCTCATGCGACAGGACATCGGCGACGGTGGCTTGATGGACGACGTTGCCGTTCCAGTCGGTGCGCGTGATCGTGCCGTGGCCGAGCGGATCGACGCTCAGTTGGACTCGACCACAGCAGTTCGGCCGCAGCGTCTGCCAGACGTGGCCGCGCGCGTCGGTCTTGCTGATCTGATGCCCGGCGATGTTGTAGACGTAGGACTCGGTGGCGGCTTGAGGTGTGCCGGGAGCTTCCGTCCGCGTCTTCACGCGGCCGCGACCGGTGTAGGTCAGGACGGTCTTGGCGGCGTTGACTCCGTGGGTGTCATTGGCGTCGAAATAGCGTGGGGTGCGGATTTCGAGGACGTGTGACGCGGGGTCGTAGAGCGTCTCGGTCTGGGCTGGAAGAGCAGCAGGCGAGCCGCCTGCGGCCACGGTGGACGCCGCTTGGATGCTCTGGTGGGTGCGACCGCGACTGTCGGCTTGCGTGGCCGAGACGATGCCGCGCGGGTCGATGACCGAGGTCGTCTGGCCCTCGGCGTCGTAGAGGTAGTCGGTGATGAGCAGCGACGGGTTCGCCGTCCCTGCCGCCGGGCGTGTCGCCGCGAGGACTTCCGTTTGGGTCGCGAACGTGACTGATGAGACAGTGGCTTGCACCGACCGAATCAACCGGCCATCGGTGGCGTCGTAGGCGTGGAACGACTTCCGACCGTACGGGTCTTCGGTCGCGAAGAGCTGCGTCCCGCGATAGGTCTGCTTCGAGGCCAGCGTCGTCGCCGTGTTCGGCTTCACGCGGGTCTCGACCACGCGGTGCAAGTGGTCGTAAAAGTACTCGGTCAACTCCCCGGCCCGCGTCCGGCTGACCACCAACTCGGTCCCGGTGACGTAGGCCAGCGTCTCTTCGATGATGGCGGACGGATCGGTCGTGGGAGTCTCACCGCCGGCGAAGTCCATGACCGCAGCGGCGGTCGTCGTCTGGATGCGCCGCCCGGCGGTGTCGTACTCGTGCGTCGTCACGATCCCCCGCCGATCGACCTGCTTCACGAGCAGATTGGCGTCGGCTCCCGTCCCGTAGAAGAACCGCTCCGACGAGGCGTCGCTGTACGCGATCCGCGTCTGACGATGACGGCTGTCGTAGAAGTACGTCGTCTCGTAACCCTCGGCGTCCGTCACGATGTGCAGCCGTCCCGCCGCATCGTAGGTCTGCGTCGTTTCAGCGCGCGGCCCGCCCTCGGTGTCGGCCGGTTCGATGATCTTGGCGAGACGCTGATTGGCGTCGTACTCGTAATCCGTGCGCTGGCCGAGCGGGTTGATCTCGGCCTTCAAAAGGAACTGCGCGACGTGACCTTCCGGATAGTATTCGTAGGTCGTGAGGGCGTAGTCGGTGGTTTGTACGTCATCGGCTGCGCAGGGGTTGTAACCGGCGGTGCTGGATGGGATGCCCGACGAACCTGATCCCGAGGAACTGTGCGGGTCGGAATAACCGCTGTGTTCGCCCGATCCGCCTTCGCCGTGTTCACCACCGCCCGAGCCACCGCTGCCGCCCGAGCCGCCACTCGCACCGGTCGGGACGTTGGTCGCGCTGTCCTTCAAGCCGAGTTCGCGGGTGAGCAGGTTGCCGCGCGCATCGTAGGTAGTCCGAATCACGCGCCCGAGCCGGTCGCGCTGCCGGGTGATCTGGCCGAGGTCGTTGTAACAGAAGGCTTCAAATGTCTGATCGGAATGCTGGATGAACTTGGCCTGATTGTTGGTGCCGTATTCGTAGTCGCGGACATGCCCTTCGGCGGAGATCACGCGCGTCGGCCGACCCGCTTTCAATTCCGCCAGCGCGACTGAGGAACCGCCACCCGACGCATGTTCGTAGCGCTGGACGATGGCTCCCGCCGCCGCCCCGTCGTCGGACGGGGACGCCCCCAAGATGTTGCTGAATCCGTTGGCCGTGAACGTCCAACCGGGGGGCAACTCGCGCAGCTCAAACTCCCCGGCGTACATCGCGTTGACCTTGAGCCACTTCAGCTTCTGGCCCCCTTCGTAATAGACCCGACCGAACCCGCCGGACGCGATCATCATGTTCAGGTAACTCACCTGTCCCGATCCGTCGAGGATCATCCGGACGCGCTGCGAGGCTTGAGCGAACGCCGCCACGGGGGGTGAACTCGGCGCACCGCCGCCGCCATGCGCACCGCCACCACTGTGGGAACCACTGCTCCCGCCATGAGAACCCGAGGAGCCATGTGAACCGGATGAGCCATGCGAGCCTGACGGATCACTCGGGACTTCCGGCGGGGGTGTCGTCTGCTCGGAGTGGTCGCTGAGATAGACCTGCTTCTGGCGATGGACGCCGCTTTCGGCGGCATCGAACATCGCGACCACCGTGCATTGCGACGGCGCGTGATGGCTGTAGCCGAACGTCGATTGCGTCCCGTCAGGGAAGGCGATTTGTGAGAGCAACCCGTCGGTGTACGAGTACGTCACCGCGAACCCGTCCGACGCTTGGATCTGACTGACGACCCAGCGCCCCGATTGCTGCGTGGCATGGTACTGGAACGTCAGCGCGCGGCCGGAGTAGTCGGACGCGGTGTCGATCTGCCACTGGCGATCGGGGGACTCGGCGATCTGTGCTGCCGTCCAGCTTTGGTAGGTGACGCTCAAGCCGCGCCCGTTCTGGTCGCGCACGGCGATCAACCGTCCGTCCTTCGTCGCCCCGGCGTTGGAGGTCCCCGGAAACAGCTCGAACTCATAGATATGCCGCGTGTTGGTGTGCAGCAGGACGCGTGTCATGTCATTGAAGCTGGCCGTCGAGGCGGCGGTGGCATCGTGGAACGTGAACTTCTGATCCTGCTGATCGGGAAGTTCCGTGAGGGTGTTCGCACCATAGGTGATGCGCGGTCGCAGCGAACGGGGATCGAACAGACGCACGACGCGCGTCCCGCCCGATTCGATCACCTTCAGCCGCACATCGAAGTTGCAGAACGCCGCCGGGCCGAAGCTGCCGACATCCGAGATGTCTTGGAACCGGTGATAGCGTCGCAACCCGATGACACCCGTCTCGACCGCCGCGATGTCCGTCGCCGTGTGATAGAACGCCAAGGTCATGTTATCGACCATCGACCGACCGTAAGTCGCAGCGTTGGACATGTTCCCCGGCACGTTGGGCCACGAAGAGACCGTCGATGGCGGTGGCATCACCGTCCCACCTCCACCTCCGCTACTGGTTCGACCACCCGGACCACCACCACCCGGACTCCAGCAACCGGTGCAGCCGCCTCCACTCCCCGGACCACCCACGCGCGGGATGAGTTCCGGACCAGCCAGTGGATCGGGGCAGGTCCCAGGACAGTCGAACATGCCATAGTCGCACGGACAGATCATCGCGGTCATGCCGCCGTGTGCCATCGCGGGCGTGATCGGTGGCGCGCTGCCTGGTCCCGTCGGCGAGGAGGGAGACGAGGGCGGGGGCGACGTTTCCTGCGCCCGCGCCTGTTCCGGCTGCGGTTGCGGACGGGGCGACCACAACACGCCCATCACGATCAATCCGACCACCGTCAGGAACAGGGTCACTGACAGCATCCGCGACGACTTGATGATCCGAGACACCATGTTGGTCGGCCTCCGCCGGACAGCACCGGCACTGAAGAGATGTTCCAAATCCGAAGAACCAAGAACCAAAACTCAAGAACCAAATCTGAGCAGGAGGCGAGCCTCACTGCCCACTGCCGACTCACCCTCACACCCGCTTCTTCTTCGGGTAATCGACCTGCACCAAGAACTGCACTTGGCCGGACGACAGCGGTGATGCCGCCAGAATTTTGACCTCGCCGCGCGTCCCGCCGGTCCCGATGAACGTCGCTTTCGCCAACCCTTTCTCGTCCGCCTTCACCGTCTGGCTCGTCAACTGGTTGTCGAAGGCACCGAGATCAAACGAGGTGAACGTAACCGGAGCGCCGGGATCGGCTTGAACCTTCAGTGAGACCGATTGGCCCTGCTCGATGAACTCGTACTCGGACGACACCGAGGTCAGCCGCTTCACGCCGGGACCGGGCTGAGCCACCTGCCAGACGCGACCCGGCTCGACCACGTTCAGATACTTCTCGGGGCTGGCTCGAAACGCCGCCGCATCAAACGGCGCGGGGACGATGAGCGACGACAGACGTTCGGGATGCGTCTTGGACTGCATCGCCTCTTTCACCGACGCGATCTGCGGGTTCTTCCCGTCGTCCTTGATCGACTGTCGCGGCAGCGCATTCGCATTCACCGCCGGTCCCTTGGGCTTTTTCCAAGTTGCATCGGATCGGCTCAAGTCGCTGGCCGGTCGCCGAATGCCGCCGACTTCCACGAACTCGTCGCGTGAAAATCGCTTCGGCTCCGGTCGAGCCACGTCTTGGTTCTGAGGTCCGGCGCGGAAGAGCCAGATTCCCATCGCCATGAGCATCACGACACAGACGGCGATTACGATCCAGTCGCGGCGAGCCGCTCCGCGACGGGGAGTTGGTTCGAGACTGTTCGTCGAACCGAGACTGCCGACCGCAGAACCGCTGGTGGAAGAGCCGCCATTTGCGAGCGGCTCAGAAATGGTGTTCGCCAGCGCCTCGGACGGACGCGGGGCCAGAGACGCGGCTTGCTCGGAGAGCGCTGCCGCAGGGGAAACCGGGGTAAGGTTCAGGTCGTCCACAAGTCACCTCATCGGGGGATACGAGTTGGTAGAGCCGGTTGTTGACGGAGCAGATTGTCGGCCGCAGGTGTTTCAGGACGCGGCGACGCTGAGTGCTGAGTGCTGAGTGCCGAGTGCCGAGGTGTTTAGAAAAGAGTCTGAATCCCGTGGTCAGCATCAGATTGCTGAATCGAAAAGAAACGATGGTGAAGCAAGCTCATGAAGAGCGGACAGAATTCAAACGTGTTCGATTATGAAAGTCAAACACGATTCTTTGAAAGTTGTTTCGTGGCTCAGACAAAGTTTTTCGAGACGACTGGTTGACGGAATGAAGCAGCGATGCGCAGCAGGGAACCAAGAACGGCGTGCGTGGGGGCATCAGGGAATGTCTCTTGTCATCGCCTTCGCTTACGCAGCGGGTTGGTGAATGCGAGCACCATCGAGGCATCGTTCCCACTGCCCCCTGCCCACCCTCTCCCCGCTCACTGCTTCGTCGGCTCGAAGATCAGGCCGGAGACGGAAGCGTTGGGGAGCCATTGCTCGACGGAGACGGTTGTCGAACCCGTTGGCTTGGCGGGGGTGAGGTCGATGAAGTTGACGACGAGGCCGTCGCCGGTCGCA
>JAYVDI010000027.1:0-12674 GCA_043749505.1 Schlesneria sp.
GAACATCGTCCAATGCCCCCAATGGTCGGGGCGGCTGAAGTCGCCGTAGTACCAGAGCGGATCGCCCATCGAGACGTACAGGTCTCCCTCCGGCCCCCACGCGCAGGCGTGAAAGCACTGGTGAACGTGGCCGTTCGGTACGCCCCACAACAGCCGCTCGGGTTTGACGTCCTCACGCTTCACCCTCGCGCCGGGCAGTCGGTAGACCGCGCTGACCGTGACGATGTAGAGGTCGTCGCCGCGAATCTCGATGTCGTTGACCCACGTGTGATCGGGGAACTCGCACAGCAGATGACGCGGCTTGTACGCGCCCGCCTCATCGAGGTCGTAGACGTACAGCGTCTTTCGCCCGCCGACGAAGATGCGTCCCGTCGTGTCGAGCCTCACCGACAGAAACGAAGCGTCGGGCGACGAATCGAGTCGCACGACCTTCAACTCGGGATCGGTCACATGGTAGTCGAGGTCTTCGGCAAACGAGGTCGCTGCGAACGAAAGTGCGATGAGTGCGAGGCAAAAGCGTGGCATGAGGATCTCCGGTGAATTGAAGGTCGCGACACTCTAACCAACCACGCCACCAACAACAAAACAGGCGTGCAAGGGGTCGTCGTTCAGTGGTGATCCGGTCGAACATCTCTTCTCTTATTCTCCCCTCGCCCCCTTGGGGAGAGGGGCCGGGGGTGAGGGGCAATAGTTGCCGAGCGCCCAACTGCAATCGCCCCTCACCCCTAACCCCTCTCCCCAAGGGGGCGAGGGGAACGAGAACGTAAATTGTCACGAGATCTTCAACGTGCAACCACACCACACCGGCTCCCTGAGTTTCTTCAAGTTCTGACGTGTGATAGTGTGCCCACCGCTTCGTGGTCCTCATCGAGAGGTCTCAACAATTGATCCGCATCCCGTTCCGAGGAGCCGTCCATGACCGAGCAACACGTCACACCATTGTCCGACAATTTGACGCCCGCTGTTCTGCCTCGTCGTTCGTTTCTCGCGGCTGCTGCCGGTGCGATGGGGCTTGCCGCGATGGAAGCTGCCGCGCGAGACTACGGGCCGGGAACGCAACCGGTGCGTTATCCCGATCCCGACATCGTGACGCTCGATCCCCGCTTCAAGAAGTACGCTCTCGGCAACACGCCGATTCAGAGGCTCTACCACAGCCCAAACATGATGTGGGCGGAAGGTCCGGCATGGAACGGCGTCGGGCGGTATCTGCTCTGGTCCGACATCCCGAACAACGTGCAGATGCGATGGCTCGAAGAGGACGGTCACGTCAGCACGTTTCGCTCGCCGGCTGGCAACAGCAACGGGAACACGTTCGATTTTCAGGGCCGTCAGATTTCGTTCGAGCACGGCAACCGACGTGTCGTGCGATACGAGTACGACGGATCGGTGACGGTCCTCGCCGACAAGTTCGATGGCAAGTCGCTCAACGCCCCGAACGATGGAGCCGTCCATCCCAACGGCGACATCTGGTTCACCGATCCCGGCTACGGCAGCCTCATGAATTACGAAGGGAACAAGGCGAAGGGTGAGTCGGTGCAGCCCTATCAGAAGGAGGCGATTTACCGCATCGACGGCAAGACGCTGAAGATCGAGAAGGTGGCCGACGACATCTTCAAACCGAACGGCCTCTGTTTCTCACCCGACTACAAAAAGCTGTACGTCGCCGACACGGGAGCCTCGCACTACCCGGAGGCTCCCAAGAACATCAAGGTCTGGGACATCGTCGAAGAGAAGAGGCTGGCCAACGGGAAAGAGTTTGCTTCGATGAAGCTCCATATGGAGGAGAAAAGAACTGAACATGAACTTGAAAAAACGAAAAAGGAAGGGACAGATCTCACGGTAACAGGCATGACCATGAGGCAAATCCAACGAGCCGGATTCGCGGACGGCATCCGGTGCGATGTCGATGGCAACGTCTGGGCCAGCGCGGGCTGGGTGGGGGACGGCTACGACGGCGTTCACGTCTTCGAACCGAAGGAGGGCGTCCGCATCGGCCAAATCCGCCTGCCCGAGATTTGCAGCAACGTCTGCTTCGGCGGCACCAAACGGAACCGCCTGTTCATGACCGGCAGCACGTCGGTGTACGCCGTGTACGTCGAAACGCAGGGCGCTCACATCACGTGAGAGGAAGCTGGCTATCACGAATGACGGAGAGCCTCCGGTGCCACGCACGGGAGGCACTTTTCGTTTTACCGCGTGAGCAACGCCCGCGCGGTTGTGTCTCCCGCAGGCCGTGAGGCCACGGGTTTCCTGCGACGCGATCAAGAACCCGCAGCCTTACGGCATGCGGCTCGCCAAACTCTCACCTTGAGCCACGACAGGTATCAAGGATTCAAGACCATCGCCACCGTGCTACTTCTTGGCCAACAGATGCTGCTCGATAAACGTCGTGTGCATGCCGCCATCGACGAAGGCGGCTTCGCTGAGGATGCGTTTGAGCAGCGGGATCGTTGTCTTGATCCCTTCGATGACGAATTCATCGAGACAACGTTTGAGGCAGGCGATCGCTTCGGGGCGAGTCGGCTTGTGGACGATCAGCTTGCCGATCATCGAGTCGTAGTACGGGCCGACGACGTAGCCTTCGTGAACGTGCGAGTCCCAGCGAACGCCGTTGCCACCGGGGATGCGCAGCTTCGTGATGCGACCGGGCGAGCCACGGAAGTCGTTGTCCGGGTCTTCGGCATTGATGCGGACTTCCATCGAGCAACCTCGACAGGGAATCTCCGACTGCTTCCACGGCAGGTGTTCGCCCGCTGCGACGCGAATCTGCTGCTGAATCAGGTCGAGGCCCGTCACCATTTCGGTCACGGGATGTTCGACCTGGATCCGGGCGTTGACTTCGATAAAGTAGAAGTTGTGATCCTTATCGACGATGAACTCGACCGTCCCCGCGTTGGTGTAGTTCGCCGACTTGATGAGTCTGACTGCCGCCGCACAGATCGCCTCGCGCACCGCCTGAGGGAGATTGGGAGCGGGAGACTCTTCGATCAGCTTTTGATGTTTCCGCTGCGATGAGCAGTCTCGCTCCCAGAGATGGACCACCTCGCCGTGTTGATCGGCGATGATCTGCACTTCGACGTGCCTTGGGTTCTCGACGTACTTCTCCAGATAGACGCCCGCGTTGTTGAAGGCCTTCTCGGCTTCCATCGCCGCCTGCTTGAGGCCCGTCTTGAGCGAGATGTCGTTGCGAGCGACTCGCATCCCCTTGCCGCCGCCGCCTGCGGTGGCCTTGATGAGAATCGGGTAGCCAATCTTGGCCGCAATGGCCAACGCTTCCTCTTCGCTGCCGATCAGGCCGTCGCTACCCGGCACTCCGGCGACGTTCGCGGCTCGAGCGATTTCCTTCGCTGAAATCTTGTCGCCGAGCTTCGACATCGCGTCCACCGACGGGCCGATGAACTCGATCTTGCAACTGCGGCAGACCTCGGCGAAGTGCTCGTTCTCGGAGAGAAAGCCGTAGCCGGGATGGATCGCCTGCACGTTGCCGATCTCGGCCGCGCTGATGATGTTCTTAATGAGCAGATAGCTGCCCGAAGCCTGAGCCGGGCCGATGCAGATCGACTCGTTGGCGAGCTTCAGGTAATCGGCTCCGCGATCAGCTTCACTGCAAACGGCGACCGTTTCGATCCCCATCTCGCGACACGCGCGCAGGATCCGCAACGCGATCTCGCCTCGATTCGCAACCAGAATGCGTTGAAACATGCTCGGGGATATTTCTGCTGGAGGCTGTTCAGGATGAAGTCCGGCTTAGCTTTGTCAGCCGGACTTCACTCGGGGGGAAGGGGGCATAGTCTTGGGAATAGAGGTGGTCTACGAAACGAAGTCCGGCTTTCAGAAAAGCCGGACTTCACGAGGGTGACCTCGACTCAAGGGCGAACGCGAAACAACGGTTGGCCGAACTCAATCGCATCGCCGCTCTTCACAAGGATCGCGGTGATCGTCCCGCTGACCTCGGACGGGATTTGGTTGAAGACCTTCATGGCTTCGAGCAGGCAGACGATCGTTTCCGGAGTGACGACCGATCCGACCGTGACGAACGCCGGTTCACCCGGTGATGGCGCGGCATAGAACGTCCCGACGGTGGGACTCTTGATGTCGATCAGGCCGGAAGCTTCCACAGGAGCTACGGATGGTGCGACCGGGGCTGCTGAGGGAGTGGGGGCGGCGAACTGCATCTGTTGAGGAGCGGCATGCACAACCTCACGGGCACCGCGACGGAGACGCCACTGTTCGTCGCCGCGTCGCAAATTGACTTCACTCAGCCCGTGTTTCTCCATCATTTCGACGAGCTGTTGTAGCCGGTCGAGATCAAAGGGAGTGTTCCCGGTGGAGTCTGCTTCTGACATACGCTTTCCTCAATCCAAGTCGAGTGTTTGTTTGATCGCGGTCTGATTTCCAACGATTGACGCAAAGGAACATGGATCCTGAACGGTTTCCGTCTCACCCTCACGCCGTCAGCAAACTGTCAGTGGTACGTCTTTCGGGAGAGATGTCAGGACTTCGCATCCGTCACGTGTGACCAGAACATCATCTTCGATACGAACGCCGCCCATTCCGGGGAGGTAGATTCCCGGCTCGACGGTGACCGTCATGCCGGGTTTCAGGGTGTCCGTTGAAATGGGGCTGAGCTTCGGGCCTTCATGAATGTCCAACCCGATCCCGTGTCCCAGTCCGTGTCCAAAGTGCTTGCCGAACCCCGCTTGTTCGATGACCCTCCGGGCTGCCGCATCCACATCTTGGCACTTGGCTCCGGGGCGGATGGCCGCGATCCCCGCGAGCTGTGCTTTCAACACAACTCCGTATATGTGGGCGAGTTTGGGCGGGAGCTTACTTGTGACCAAAATCCTCGTCAAGTCACTGTGATAGCCCCGCGCACTGAGCGCACCCCAGTCAATCAGAGCGAATCCTGACTCACGAAACGTCCGCATTCCGGCACGGTAATGAGGGAGCGCGGCGCGGTCTCCGACGGCGATGATCGGCTCGAAAGCGGCTCGGGTCGCACCGAAGCGTCTCATGCCGTGTTCCAACTCGTGAGACGCTTGCCGTTCGGTCTGATCGGGCAGGATCAGCGACCGCATCAGCTCGAAGCCTCGCTCCGCCTGATGAACGGCGCGACGCAGTTCGGCCACTTCGTCGCTGTCCTTGATCAGTCGCAGTCCCTCGACCAGTCCTGCTTTCGGGACAAGCGGCAGCGGCTTCAAACTTTCCGTCAGTTGGCTATGCAGACTGACCACCATCGACGAGCTTTCGATCCCCAAGTTGCTGAGGCCAAACTTGGGAAGCCACTCGGCGAGGAAGTCGTGCATCAAGGTGCGCGAGGTCCGAATCTCGACCGCGAGTCCGGGGCATTCGTCCTGAAGCTGCGTCTCAAAGCGACTGTCGCTGAAGAGGTGTGTCCGACCGGGGCCGATCAGCAGGTGACTGTCTTCGCCCGAGAAACCCGTCAGGTAGGAGACGTTCTTGGAATTGGTGACGAGCAGGGCGGAGAGGTCCGCCTTGCGAATGGCTTGAATCAGCTTGGCCCGTCGCGCCAGATAACGATCACTCAAAATGGCAATCCCGTTTCAGGAGTAAGGCAACCCCGGCAAAATGTCGTGTCCCCGCCAATAAAAGCCTGACGCGGCAGCGACGTTTTTCTTCGCTGGCGCGTCAGGCTTCACGGCCTACGACACCGACTTCGGTTCGGATTCGACCGGTTTACTTGGTATCGCACCGAGAAGCGGGCCGAGGGGACCGAACCGGCCGGTATTGAGCAGAACGAGGTACGCGGGAACGAGGATCGGGCGGATGACGAACGTGTCGAGCAGCACTCCAAACGCGAGGGCAAAGCCAAGCTGACACATCCCGCGCAGCGAACCGGCGGTCAGCGATGCGAACGTCCCGGCCATGATGATGCCGCAACTGGAGATGATCCGACCGGTCTTCGACAGTGCATGGATCACACCCTGCACAGGCCCGAATCGTTCCTGCTCCTCTTCAATTCGAGTCATCAGGAAAATATTGTAGTCCTCACCCACGGCGATCAGGATCGTGAACAGGAACATCGGCACCTTCCAGTCCAGCCCGGCGAATGTTCCCGTGTCGATGGCCCAGAAGAACAAGTAAGTCGCACCGAGAGCGACCAGATAGCTGAACAGGACCGTGACCATCAGATAAGCACAGATGGCAGGTCGCCGCAGCAACACGACCAGAATCAGGAAGACAACGACCACGACCAGCACGTCGATCCGAATCTGGTCACGATCAGTCACGGACTTCAGGTCACGAATACTCGCCGTGGAACCGGTGACGTGGATCTCAGTCCCTGATTTGACTGAGTCGGGCAGGAGCGCGCGAATCTCGGATTCCAGCCGTGACAGGTGTGAGATGCTGTCGCGTGCGAACGGGTCGAGTTCCGCAGTGAGTTCGACTCGTGTGACATGATTGGCCAGCGGGCCGGTTCTGCTGACGTAATGGTCGAGAGCCTTGGTGAGGGTCACCTTGCGAACGACCGGCTTCTTGATCGCTTCAATCGAGTCATCGCCGCCGAACGGATGCGATACGCTGCGAATGTCGGCCAATCGCAGTTCCTTCTTTTTCTCGCCGAGAGCCACGGTCAGGTCGTGAACCAACTTCAAACCACTCGCTGCGTCATCGTCGCCGCGCTGCGAGAAGTCGATCTGGTCGTTACGCAACAAGATCGTGACCGGCCCGGTTGCTCCGGCAGGGAAGTGTTCTCGCACAGATCGCGTTCCCTGCACGCTAATCGAAGTGGCGGGGAGATCAGAGAGCAGGCCGTAGCTGAGATGCGAGAAGAACATCACGCCCACAGTCGCGAACGGCAGCATCAGCGTGATACTCAACAGCCACACTGTCATCGGACAGCGGAGCAGAATCTGTCCGACCGCATCCCAGGTGTTCTGCAACCAGCGGACCTGCCCCAATCGCGACGAGAGCGTTGCTGTCGGCAGCCACCCCCCTCCGGAGGAGACTCGTTCCGTTCGCATTTGCGGCCAAAAGGCCCAACGTCCGGTCAGCCGCAGCAGTGCGGGGGTGAAGGTGAGTGAGGCCAGCAGCACGACGATCAAGCCGAACGAAATCGCAAAACCGGCCTGACGGAACTTGCCGAACTCGGCGAACATCATCATGCCAATCCCGCAGATGACGGTCCCGGCGCTGGCTGCGATCGCTGCACCCACCTTTGCCACGCAATTGGCCGCGGCCTCGTCGAAGCTCGCGCCTTCATCCAGCTCTTCCTTGTAACGGTCGATCAGGAACAAGCAGTAATCGACTCCCGCTCCGTACACGAGCACCGTCACATAGGTCTCAGCCCCCGGAAACAAGATCGCCAGTTTGCGTTGAGCCAGCAGGATCAATAGCGACATTGACAGCTTGACCGAAACAAACACTGTGATGAGCGGGATTAGTGCCAGCAGCGGTGCGCGGTAGATGGCGATGAGCAAGAACACGACCAAGCCGATGGTCAATGTTTCCGTCGCTTTCGCGCTGTCACGTGCGGCCGCCTGCATGTCGCGCCCGACGGTGGCGTCGCCACTGAGCGACAATTCCAAACCGGCGGGAATCTTCCGGCGGAAGGCCGCGTTTTTCTCGGACGTATCGAGGATCAACTCCTGGATTTTCGCGACGATCTTCTGGTTGCGGGCGTCGAGGAAATCGGTCGTCAGATCGACAAGGATCAACGTGGACTTGCCATCGGCGCTCAGAATCAATCGGCCGAGGTTTGTATCGCGGAACGTACGAACAGCGGAGATCAGCGAGCGCGTCCCCGCGCCGATCCCGAGCGGCTTGTTCTTCGCTGCGGCATCATCGTCATCCGGGCCACCACCAGCCGGGCCAACCGCCAATCCGCCAGCATCCTCGGCGATCTTGAGCAGTTGCTCACGCAGTTCAAACTCGCGTGTCGCGTCGTTTTCATTGACGCCGTCGTCCACCCATTCCTTGTCTTGTTCGGTCAAGCCACCATTGGGGCGACTCACGACGATGACGACTCGGCTGGGAACGATGGTCTTGGGAAAAGCATCGCGAAACAGCTTTTCACCCAACAAGCTCGGACTGCTCGCGGGCAGGAACGCGAACTCTTCCGTCTGGACGACATTCCACAACGGCGGAGCTACCGAAGCCGCCAACACCAACACGCCAATCCACCCGATAAGCAGGCCGGGCCAGAGCCGGTTGATCAGATTGCCGAGTTTCAAAAACATCGAAAGCAGGGCCTTACATCAGGACGAACGTACCACCAGAGAGTTGGCGAAGCCCTCCGGCGGAATGGCGAGGGCAGAACGAATTCAGACGAGAGAGCGTGAACTTCAGTGGGCGTGTGCGTGGCCGTCATGAGCCGCAGCAGCGTGGCTCTGACCGTGGTCATCTTGCCCGTGATTGTCATGGTCATGGCCACCATGATCCTCTTCCAAGGCGTCTTCCGCGAAGTGAGCCAACGATCCGCACGCCCCCGATAATTGCACGGCTCCGCACAGGAACAGGATCGTTATGAGGGAGGTGACATAGACCGTCTTGCCGACAAAGTTCGAGACATTCAGCCCGAACAAAAAATGAGAGCCACTTTCTGGCGGAGCCACTACGGCCCAGACCAAAACCATGACCAACCCCATCAAGACAACTCCAACCCAGCCCCCTTTAACCATAACCTCCCGTAACTTAACCCAATCGACGGCCAGCATCCAAAAGGCGACCCACACGAGAAGCGGCGTCCATGGAAACACCAACATCAACACCGCAAGGACCACGTCCCAACTGGCAACCAACAAGCTTTGCAAACTCGTCAACAACTGATTCATGTCACTCACATCCCGTAATAGACCGGAACCACACTAGATCGAAACCGCAAACTGAAGGCGTCACGATCCGCAGGGCGCGAGGGGGAAAATTCAGAAGGGGCTGAAATTTCGCCCACTTTTCCCACCTCAACAAACCGCTAACTCCTTCGCCCACTCTCGCATGCGACCGAACGTTGGCGAGCGGGAGAGATAACAAAATCGAATCCACGAAGCCAGCGACTGGAGATGTTCCGGCAACGACGAGCACAGGATACCAACGAGCAATTCCTTCGGCGAATCGCTTCATTGCCGTCACAACATCACGCCCAAACTCGTCAACGTGCCGTCGGTTCTCCCGCGAACATCCTCGCTCGACAAAAACGATCACTCGCATCACTTGGCGGCAACCAGTGACTTCACCCACGCGGCTTCCTCAGCAGTCGGTGGTGGGTCGAGTTCTTCGGTGTAGTCGATGTCGTCGTAGCCACCGAGTTGGTACGCGCGGTCGATTCAGTGGCTGGAGGTCGATAAAGGACATCTCGCAAACAGATGCCCGCCGTTCCGTCGGCGGAGCGACGGGGCTACGGTAACGGGACCAACTGCACGGCATCCACGATCACATGCCCGTCGGTGTCGGCGTTGGAGATGATGACGATGACCGATTCATCGGTCTCGCAATCAAACGTGCCGAGGGATTGAAAGCCGTTTTCTTTGGTGGCTTCTTTCTGGTTGAGGCGCAACTTTTTCAGATCGCCCTTCGTCTGGACCGAGATCGGGACGTTGGTCGCCCGGTTGGGGTTGGCCGTGTAGGCGACGCGGACTTCGTAGCAGCCGGCCTTGGGAATCTTGGCGGTGAACGTGGCGGAGAGGCTCCCCTTGTTCTCATTGGCGTCGTGGAGATAGTCCGTGCCGACGAAGCCGCTGATCGATGCGCTGCTGGACCACTCGCCGGTCAGCTTGGCGTCGAGGTTGTCGATCACGACGCCGGGGAGTTTCTTCGGGTCGATTGCCTTCGATTCGGCGGAGACTCGTTTCGGGCCGGTCCATTCGAGGACTTGGCCCTCGTCCAGCAGCCGCTTATTGAAAGCCGCGAGGTCGATGTCCTGCACGCTCGACTTGGCATCAATCGCCATGCAGGCGGCGGTGGCGGAACTCTGGCCGAGTACCATGAAGACCGGCTCCATGCGGATCGAGCCGTACGCGATGTGCGACGCGGCGAGGCAGACCGGAACCAAAAGATTCTCGCACTCGGACTTCTTCGGGCGGATCGAGCGATAGGCGATCGGGTACGGTGAGACGCCGATCTGCACGTCCCCCTCGTTGCGAACCTTGCCGTCTTTCGTGACGTAGCGCTGGGCGTTGTGCGAGTCCATGTTGTAGGCCCCCAGCCCGACGGGGTCATCGCACACGACCTTTCCCTGGCAGTCCTTCTGCGACATCACGTACTCGCTCACCAGGCGACGGGCCTCGCGCACGTACATCTGATGCGGCCAGTTGTCGTGATCCTGAAACTCATCCTTGGCGAGTGCCAGCCGCGTGAACTCGTCGCGGATTTTCTGAGGCACGCGCGGATGATTGGCCAGCGTGTACATCAGTCCCTGCTGGTAGAGCATGTGCTGACGGAAGATCTTTTCGCGCGTGGGCCAGTCGCCATCGGGATAGGCGTAGTTCATCCCGATGTAGTCGGTCGAGATCGCGTAGTTGTTGTTCGTGTCGGTCTTCCGGTTCGGCATGAAGATCGGATTCCACGGGCTGCGATGGTCTCCCGCTTCAAAATTCCTCAGCAGCAGTTCGTACTGCGCCGGGTCGTAGTTTTCTGGTTTCGGCCACGCGCGGCGGTTCTCGGCCACGTCGGTCGTACACATGCGGAAGTTGTAGGCTTGCAGACGATGATCGCCCTCGCCGTCCGTGCCGGGAGGCTCGGCCTGCACGAGCGGCAGCAGACCGCTCGCCGGATCGCCGGGCTTCACGTAGGGATCAACCTCCTTGATGAACTGATGGCTCCGCGCGTTGGCGGTCTGGATGCCGTTGATCGTCTCGCCGTAGAGGCTGTTCGCCTCGCGGCCGACGTGATACTTGCAGCCTGCCGCCGCCATGATGTCCCCCTCGTAAGAGGCATCGATGAACATACGGCCGTGAAACCACACGTCGCTCTCCATCCGAATGGCCACCAGCCGTTTGCCTTCCATTTTCACGGCGTCTTTCAGCCGAAACCGCTCCTGCTTGATCGGGACTTTGAATTCGGCGAGCCACTCGCGGTAGACCTGCTCGGCGACGTGAGGCTCGAACGTCCACTGCTCGTTCTCGCTCAACGCCTTTCGCTTTTCGACGTAGACATCGCGCGAGCCGTACTTCCACGCCGATGCTTGCAGGTAGTAGGCCCCGATCTTCCGATAGAACTCACGCGACACCCCGCCGATCGCCCCCTTGTTCCCGATGTCCGTCGCTCCCAACCCGCCCGATGTCAATCCCCCGATGTGTCTGCTCGGCTCGATGAGGACCACCGACTTCCCCATCCGCGCGGCCTGAATCGCCGCCGTCACGCCACCCGATGTCCCGCCATACACGACCACGTCGTAAACAGGCTCGGCGGCGCGAGCGGGTTGCAAGGCGAACAGGCTCGCAAAAAGTACGGACGCTCCGGCGATACAGCGCAAGCAATGACGCGGCACATCTCGTGAACTCTCAACTTGAGAACCCCGCCGACTGGAGGTGAATGAATCAAAAATAAGCGTGAAGAGAACCTGTGTTTTCATGAATGACTCCGAACGGCAACTGGTCTGGTTGATTCTCGTGAGATTGATACGGCGTCACTGATCTCGTCGCAAGCGGCGTTCGAGCCTATACCTATTGAAGGCCGTTCAGCGTGCGCTGAACCTGGACCACAATATTTGCATGGGCCACAATCCCTCGCGAGCATCTGCCGTCATTGCCGAGTCGGACTTGACGTACGACATTCGCCGATGGAGTTCTTCGATCTCAGGAGTCATGACAATGAATCGACTGACCGTGATCTTGCTGTTCGTGGCTGGCTGCTCGTCCGCCAAGGCCGATCCGTGGCACGATTACTTAACCGCGCTGCAAGTCCACGACTTCGAGTTGAAGGCGATGCGGCAGGCCGAGCAGATTGATTCGAGCCTGAAGCAGCAGGAAGCCTTGGCTCGATGCCGCGAGCGTTATGAGCGAGCCCTGTCTCATTTGCGCGAGTGCAGCGATCGACTGGGGACACCAAAGAAGTAACTCGACGACCGAGACCGGCTCGTGGCGCAGACCTCATGCAGCAAAGAGTGGGGGCATTTCGGCCATAGCCAATCTCGCCACAAATTGAGGGCCTTTGACTGAGAACCCAAGGTCGGGCGACTTGGGCTACGATGCCTCACATCGCCGCTCTCGGTGGGTTCGCGGCAACGGCGCGGCCAAAGAAAAAAATGCCCGGAAGCAACGGACCCAGGGGGGGCTGAGAATTCCATTGCTTCCGGGGCGATCGGCTGGTGAATAAAGACAATCGGGTCGTCCCACGTCCTTGCGGGAGCAGACCCGAACTGACTTCGCCAGGCGACCAACCGCAGGCATCCATGCCGTTGGCAAAGCCACCCTTGTCACTCTATGCACAAAGCACAAAGCGGGCGAAGCAAGCTGTCTCTTGATGTCAAACTGCTGCAAACAGAACATTCCTGTCAGCCTCGAACCTAACGTTCTGGCCCACGCGGGGCGGGAACATAGGGGCTTGCTCAAAAGTGGTCAACGTGTATTTGCGGCTCGCCTCTACTCCACCCGGCCGAAGCTGATACTAACCCGAAGCCTCAGCGAGGATGCCACTCACATCCTCGCTGAGGAGCACGGTCGCAATAACTTCCCGAGGAAGAAGTGAAGCAGGCTACAATCAGCCGCAGGGCGCTA
>JAYVDI010000028.1:0-10529 GCA_043749505.1 Schlesneria sp.
CGAAATTCCTTCGAATATGCCATCGGCCACCTCCCGGGTGGCCCCCAGACTACCAAGCCTACGCAGAGGGCGCTAGGCATAGCGTGGATACGCACTAGAAGTTGTCGGGTTCAGCGGCGATGTTCTTCGCACGTTACAAATTCAACAGCCGTTCATTGGCAATCATTCTCCGATGAACTTCGGCAAATCCAAGACATTTTTGACGGGAGATTTGTCGTCTCCCGGTAGGTTCCCTGAGTAGTTTTGAAGGAGATGAAACATGGCTCGTTCGAGTCGATGCGCGCGTGGCTTCACGCTGATTGAGTTGTTGGTGGTGATCGCGATCATCGCGGTCCTGATTGCCCTGTTGCTGCCCGCCGTGCAGCAGGCCCGTGAGTCCGCGCGGCGGACTCAATGCAAGAACCACCTGAAGCAATTTGGGCTGGCGCTGCACAACTACCACGATACGCACAACACACTGCCGGGGAATCCGGTCGGCGATCCGCGGGACGGTGCCGGAGCAGTCGAAGGCTGGAGTGGGTGGAGCGGCGTGGCAATGTTGCTGCCGTTCATCGATCAGGCTCCGCTTTACAATTCGTTGGACTTCAACATCACTTGGAACACGGGAGCCAATACGGCGTTCACGAGGAAGACTTTTCCGGCATTCGGCTGTCCGAGTGATCCCATGGCGGGCAGGTTGCCTCAAGGCACGTCCTGCCCGATTAGTTACTGCCTGTCGGCCGGGCCGGGTATCGGTTGGGACATTCGCCCGAATCCTCCCGGTCCATTCTCGCGTTGGTCATCAGTTGGACTACGCGGGTTTGTTGACGGAACGAGCAACACAATTGCGATGTCCGAGAGCGGTATTGCCAACAATCAGGCCCAGCGGGACAAGACGTTTCGCGTTAGTACCGGAGCAGGCACTTTGGCGTGTGTTGGAACGGCCAGCGCCAACATCTGTACCGCTTCGCCAGCGAATCTCGCCACCATCAACGCATACTACAGTACCTGTCTGGGTTTGTGGCAGACCTCGGCTCTGAATAGTGAAGACGACGATGCCGGACGTTTTTGGGCGGTCGGTCGCTCTTTGTCCGGCCCCTTTTTCAACACACTCGTCACGCCCAACAGGGGCCCGCATTGTGATCGCGATGTGTCTTCCACGAGTATTGATATCAAGGTTGCCAACAGCTACCACACTGGTGGTGTCCATTGCCTGATGGGTGACGGAGCGGTGAAATTTGTAAGCGACAGCATCGATCAAACAGTCTGGATCGGAGCTGGCTCCGTCAACGGGGGCGAAGCTGCTGCGCTTCAATAGAAAAACTGATTTGTGACACACTGGGATGCGGCATGAGCCGCATCCCAGTGTGTCGTGACCTTTTACAATAGTACGGTTGTCCCATCTCTGCGCCGCCGGGACAATTGCGGCAAGGCTTCCAGCTGCGTGGAAATACCTGTTGAAACCGTATGGAGTGCGGGTGCCTCGCGATGCCCGTATCTCACACGGTTTGGAGTGAGAACTGGGCGAGCCGTATGACGTAAGGTTGCAGGTTTTTGATTACAGCCGGAAACCCGTGGTCTTACGGTAGACGGCCCTCCTGAAACATCTCACTCATGTCCGCGCGATGTAGAATTGGACTCTGCCATTAGGGTGGGGGGAAAGACAGTCGTCGCATTTCAAATGCTGTTGAAGATTCACCCTGTTTTTTGATTTGGAGGTTTGGCATGAACCGTTTGACTCTCCCTATGCTGCTGCTGACGACACTGGCAATTTTCGGATGTGGTGGTGGGGCACCGCCGCCGACTTCAAAAACGGATTCCGCCATCACCGAGAATATGAGTTCCGAAGCGGTCACCAACGAACGGGAACTGTCTTCCAAGCCGGCTGAGTAATGTCGTCGCGGGAGTCCCCTTGATCGTGATGAGGCGCGTCGGAGAGCTTTTAACGAATAAGCGTCTGATCGTCGTCGCTCTTGTATTTGAAGCATTTGCGCTGTGGTGGTTTGCCGCCCCTCATTCCGCCAAGCCTCGGGATCGAGTTGCTGTTTCGAGTGGGTGGGCCGACGAGCGAAGCTGTGTGGAATGCCATCAACAGGCAGTCGATTTTGGGCAGACGGGTCACGCACGAACGTTGCGCCTCGCTGTTGATGTCGATTCCTTGGTCCACTTGCATCGACTGTCTGAACACACTCCCCAACTTGACGACGCTCTGCGATTGCGCTTCGGTGATGGTCACGTTCGCGCCATCGACAGCAGCCACGGTGTGGACCGACAACTTCCGTTGGATTGGTGTTTTGGATCCGGTCGCCACGCCTGTACTTGGGTGGGAACGCTGTCGGATAGTTGGGGCACGACCGACCTCGTCGAGTTTCGCTGGACGTGGTACAGCGCGCTTGAACGCTTCGATGTCACGCCTGGCCAACCTTCCACCCGTGGCGACGATCATTTCGGCGGGTTGGGCGTATTGTTCGATCATCCCAAGGCCCGGCGTTGCTTTGCGTGCCATGCTAGTTTTCTCCCGATGTACGAAGGGCGGCTGGACGAGTCGGGGATCAAGACGGGGGTGACCTGCCAGCGCTGTCACGGACCACAGCAAAAGCATGTCGAGAGTGGTGGCGCGTTCGTGCCGGAATCCCTGCCTCGGTTGAGTCAGTCTGAATCGGTGCGTCGCTGCGCGCAATGTCACCGCAGCGCCGACGAACAGCCGCCAGCGGACATCACCCAAGAGAACCGGGAGATCGTTCGGTTCCAACCGGTCGGGTTGGTGCAGTCGGCCTGTTTTCAGAAGTCGTCCATGCTGACCTGTGTCACCTGCCACGACCCGCATCGACCGCTGGAAGCGCAAGACTCCGGCGGCATCTGGCAATGCGTGCAGTGCCATAACAGCACGCAACCCGATCACACGGCTTGCCAAGCCGGTCATCGGGAGAACTGTCTGAAATGCCACATGCCCAAGGTTCGTGGCGCGGCACCGTTGTTCTTTACGGACCACTGGATTCGTGTGCGGCACGATGAGGCATCCCCATGACGGCGCTGTCGGTCCCTCGACGAACGGTTCGCGCCACACGGGACGAGATCGCCTCTCATCCCTCCGGTCGCAGGCTGTTTGTCTGTTTGTTTCTGCTGTCGTCGATGCTGTTGCTGAGTAGGTTCGAGGGCTGGCTGACGCAGACCGTCCGCGTTGTCAGTCCTCCCGTTGATTGCGTGCTTTCCCCCGCCGGAGCGTGGAGCGTTCCGTTGGGCCGGTTTGCGGATCGTTCGTCGGTGGCGGAGTGGCCAGTCTGGCTGTTCGCGTTCGCGGGGGGAGCCGCCATCGGCCATGTGGGCATTCGGATGGTCGGTTCTTCGGGAATCGCTGCGGGCTTGTTGGCCGTGGTGGGTTGGTCGCTGGTCCTCGCACCGCGCGACCTCTTGTCCGGGCTGCTGGTCCTCGTGCTGATCGGCATTGCGGAGTGGCGTACTCCGAGTCACTGGTGGAAGTGTGCGGTCTTCGTGGGTTGGCTGCTGCTGTGTGTACTCGTGTCGCTTGAATTCGGTTGCTTGTGGCTATGGGCTGGCCTGTTGGTTCTGCCTGAGATGTTGAGATCGGCTTCCCTTAAACAGCGGCAGGGGATCGCGGCCACAGTGGCCATCTTGGCAAGTGGCATTGTCGGCGGAGCAGCCCTCCTTTCTCAGGGCTTTCTCGGAGTGCTGTTGCGACCGATGAGTTTGTTGTGGATGAATCCCAATCTGGAATTGTTGCCATCGCTCGGCTTCGCGTTGACGACACCGGACAGTTGGCCATCACATGTGTTGCTGTCCGGCGTGTTCGTCGTGTGTTGGAGTCGGTTGATTGCACCACCGAATTTCCCGTTTCCAACGACGATGGGAGCGATCGCGTTGACTTGCCTTGGTCTGGGTTGCGGTCGGTTTATGTGGCTGGCGAGTCTGGCGTTGGCAGCCGCGATGCCCTGTCCTGCGATGCCCTGTCTGGTGAAACGTCGCGATCGAATGCTCGTCACGGGGTGCTTGGTCCTGTCTTTGATCCGGCTGTTGGCCAACCCGACCAATGCGATGCAGGAAGTCCTCGGACTCGACAAACCTTCCCGCGTGGTGAACCCGAATGAATGGTCGCTCACCGGGCCGGTGATGTTGATGAACCTGGATCGTTCTGACGACTGGCAGTCGAGGGAGCTTCGTTCGAGGCACCGGCTGCTGCTTAACGACCGCTGGGACGTGTTTGGCAAACTCTATTCCCACTACGCGACAGTTTGCCGCGATGTCGCCGAGCTTCAGACCGACAGCTATTTGCGGACCGACGGCCAGTGGGGCGGGTCTGAGCGCTGGATGCGCCAGTGGTCTCCGACGCTGCTCGTGATTGAGACCGCCGCCATCGAGGACATTCGACGGTTGTCGCTGAGTCCGCAATGGAAGATTCTCGGCATCGACGGACAACGCACGATTTATGGTCGCGAGGCGGATCCACAGACGCAGGCTCCACGGAAACGAGCCGCCGCCACACTGTCGCGACTCGAATGGCCGGGCCTGTCGGGAACCTCGCTCGACTCGAATGTGATCGTGGTCCACTCGGCCGATGAACATCGTCAAGCCGTTGCCGCCCTGGCTGCTATGCGCTTGCCGTATGCAGCGTTGCGAGTGTTGCGTGCCGGCCAGTCCGCCACCCATCTCGAATTGGAGGCCCTCTGTTATCTCGAACTGGCGCACCGCACCCATCGTTACGCGGGGACGGTGTCGTTGCTCGATCAAATCCGGGCCGTGGACCGGAGCCGCACGCTCGACCACACGGCGTTTGTCAGACCGATTACTCGCTTGCGAATCGCCTACGGACTCGAAGGCTTGGGCCTCAACGAACTTCGTCGAGACATCGCGGCAGATGTGCTTCGTGGCACGTCAGCCTGGTGGGCGAACGCGGACCAGCAGCAACAGGCGGCGGCGCTGATACGCCAGTCGGCTGGTCGTCAATCGACAGGCTCTGTCACGGGGGGCGCTCTCATTCCCGACCAATCCGATGCGTCCGACGCGGAACGGTCACTTCGATTCGCGTTGCAGCAGGGAAACCTGGGCGCGTGTCGCCCGCTGTTGGAGCAACTCGACCCGACAACTCGACCTTACTATGTCGCTTTGATTTCAGCCGCGGCCGCTCCTGCCGTTCAGACATTGACTGAGCTTCGCACTGTTCTCGAACGGCCTGGTTTTCCAAAGCGACTTCAAGGGGAAGCGTGGTTTTACGTCGGCTGCCTTGCGGTGGAAGTCGGCGATCCACCGACGGCGTCTGCCGCATTCTCTCGCAGCGCCGAGATCGCACCGGTCTCACCGTTTGCCCCGCTGCGGAACCTGTATCTCCGGATGATTGTCAGCAGTTGACTTGCGTCAACGTAGGGTGGGACCAGCTCGTTTCGAGCGCCGGCCCACCATCGTGCAATCACGTGCAATCATGGTGGACTGGCGTGGCGAAACGCCGCCGGTCCCACCCTACAAACGTCTCGGATCCAAAAAGATGCTGGCTCTGCGCTGGAACGACTTCGCCTTGTCTGCTGTTTGGCTGGTTCGTAGCATCGTGCCCGTGTCACCCACAGAGTTCGACTTGTTCGAGCCGCTGTTCCGCTGCACTTCGTAGCCTTTGTCCTGATGGCGGAGTGTTGAGACAACAGTAGCCGGAGAGACCGCCATGCTTCACCGCCGCGATGCCATGATTCGATTGGGACGACTCGGGTTGGGAGCCGTCACGTTGCCGGGATTGTTACAGGCGGAGCAGGCTCGGGCGGCAAGCGGACGTGTGGCTGGGATCGGCGCTTCGCCGCCCCCAGCAGGATCACGTACCGGCAAGGCCAAGTCGTGCATCCTGATCTATCTGTGGGGCGGGCCGCCGCAGCAGGACATGTGGGACATGAAGCCGCTCGCCCCCGAGGGGATTCGCAGCCAGTTCAACCCGATCTCGACGGTCGTCCCCGGTATTGATGTCTGCGAACACATGCCGCTCTTCGCGAAGCACACCGACAAGACGGCCATCATTCGCTCGCTGACTCACGACAGCAACAACCACGAGCCAAGCGTCTATCGCACGCTGACTGGCCGGATCAACAACACGCTGGCTGTGCCGAGGAACCAGCGGAACCGCCACGACTTTCCAAACCTTGGCTCGGTCGTGTCTTACTTCTCGCCGCTGGGAGCGATGCCGTCGTCGGTGACGATTCCGCGTCCGATCGGTCACGACGGCGCGACGTACTCGGGAACGTATGCAGGGTTCCTCGGCGGTCGCTTCGATCCGATGGAAGTCGCCGCTGCCGAGGAAACGAAAGAGACGCCGACGCATTCGATCTCGCTCCCCGCCGACATGGCCGAGGCGCGGCTACTGGCGCGGCGCGGGTTGCTGAGCGTCGTCGAAGAGGCCGATCGCCGCTATCAATCTGTCGGCGCGGCACGCGGATTGGACAGTTACCGCGAGCAGGCGTTCGGCATGTTGTCGTCACCCGTCGCCAAGCGGGCGTTCAATCTGGAACTGGAAGACCCGCGCACGCGAGACCGCTATGGTCGCAATGAATACGGCGAGAGTATTTTGCTCGCGCGGCGACTGATCGAGTCGGGTGTGAGGCTTGTCACCATCAGTTGGATGCGCATTCAAAACGGCGGCAACGTGGCGAACGTCTGGGACAATCACGGTCCGTTCGAGGGACTGACCGGGACCAACATGCTGAAGGCGTACTACTGCCTCCCATCGCTCGATCAAGGTTTCGCTGCGCTAATGGAAGACCTGCAAGGGCGGGGCTTACTCGACGAGACGCTCGTCGCGATGTGGGGCGAGTTCGGTCGGACGCCGAAGCTCAACTCGGCTCAAGGCCGCGATCATTGGGGTGCGTGCCAGTCCGCCGTCTTCGCGGGCGGCGGCATTCGCGGCGGCCAAGTCTACGGATCGAGCGACAAAGACGCGGCCTATCCCGCCTCGAATCCGGTCTCACCCGAGGACATGCTCGCCACGGTCTACCATTCGCTCGGGATTGATCATGACGCGACGCTCCGCGATTCGCTTGGCCGTCCGCATCAGCTTGTCGATGGCCGCCCGCTGACGGAACTGTTCGGGTGAAAAGCAACCTCTCTCATTTGCCGTCGGAGCGGGGGACGCGAGTCCCCTGAATGCGTGTCACTACTTCACGCATCCCCAATCGCATAGTTTCTGAGCGGAGCGACGTGAGTCTCTCGGCTCTTTGTTCCAGCGAGAGAAGTGCTGACGCCCAAGAACCGGGGGCTGACGCCGCCCCGCTCAGAATCTCTCATCAAGGTTGCGTTCCATGCCATCACCGCCGGAAGCCTCGCGCAGTCCTGAACTGCTGCACCGTGAGTCCAGTCGCCTGCTGATTGTGGATGTCCAAGAGAAGCTCGTCGCAGCGTTAAGTGACTCGTCTCGCGAGCGACTCGTCGTGAACTGCCGGCTCCTTGCCGAGGGGGCGAAGCTGTTCGGCGTGACCGTTGTGGCGAGCGAGCAGTACCCGCAGGGTCTCGGCCCGACGGTCGCTTCACTGGCGGAGCTGATCGCCGAGCGACCGGCCAAGAAACAGTTCAGCGCACTGGAATGCACCGGCTGGCGAACGGCCGCCACGTTGATTGACGACCGGTTTCAAATTGTGGTGGCGGGGATGGAGTCGCACGTCTGCGTGTTGCAGACCGTGCTCGATCTGCTGGCCGCCGGCTATCAAACCTTCGTCGTGGCGGATGCGATTGCCGGACGACGCGACCTCGACCATCAGATAGCTCTCGAACGAATGGCCAACAGCGGTGCGACAATTACGACCGCCGAGACCGTGTTATTCGAGTGGTGTGAGTCAGCGGTGGCACCGGAATTCAAACAGCTCAGTGCGCTGGTGAAGGGACGAGCGGCGACATCCTGACTTTGTAGGATGGGCACTCCTGCCCGTCCGCTCGGCGATCTCAAGACAGGACGGGCAAGAGTGCCCATCCTGCGCTCATTCAAAGAACCCCTCATCATGCTGCGTGGCGTCTTCGCTCTATTGTTTCGATCACTGCGAACCGATTCGCGGTCGCTGCGGATTCACCTGCTGTGGTTCTGCCTCCTGGCGGTGATCTACATCGCGCTCTGGTCGGCGCAGGAGATGTCGGTCTGGTTCGGAGCACCGGGGCAGATCTTCTTTCGCTACGTCGTGTACCTCAATGCGGCGTTCGTCACGCTGCTGGGAGTCGGCTTCTTTTCGAGTGCCATCACGGAAGAGAAGGAAGAGGACACGCTCGGCCTGATGACGATGGCGGGGATCAGTCCACTCGGCATCTTGATGGGCAAATCGACCAGCCGCATGTTTCAGGTCATGTTGCTGCTCGCCATTCAATACCCGTTCACACTGCTGGCCGTGACGCTGGGCGGGCTGATGCCGAGCCAGATCGCGTCGGCGTACGTGTCACTGTTCGCGTACACGATTCTGCTGGCGAACGTCGGCCTGCTGAACTCGGTCTTCTGCCGCCGCAACCGTGATGCCGCTGGCCTGACGACGCTCTGGCTGGTCGGCTACGGCTTCGCTCCCGCTCTGGCGTATGCCGGCTATCAGTACCTGATTTTCACGAAGGGCTGGACGTTCTCGAACTACGATCAAAACCTGATTCTCACACCGCTGAAGTGGCTGAGCGAATCGACTTTCTTCACGGAGTTGTACGTGGCGACCGAGTCGGGTCACGAGTTCGCATGGTCTCCACAGATCGTGAGCAACGCAGCGGGCGGGCTGTGCTGTTTCCTGCTGTCGTGGTTCTTGTTCCGGTTCGTGGTGAAAGACCCTGCGCCGGAAGCCTCGTCACGCGGCTTTGTCGCGCGACGCACCAGTCGCGCGTGGAGATTGTTCAGTGCGGGACGCGCGTGGAACAGGTCGCTCGTGTGGAAGGACTTTCATTTCATCGGCGGCGGCTGGGCGGGAGTGACGATCCGCAGCCTGCTCTATCTCGGTCTGTATGTGATGTGCTACTTCGCCAACCGTCCCTCAACATGGGGCCAGACGGCTTACGCAGGCTGGTCGCTGCGCTGGGAAGACGTGACGTGGGGCTTCCTGTTCTTCTCGCATCCGCTGCTGGCCATCGACATCGCGCTGTGTGCGTCGCGTCTGTTTCAAGAAGAGATCAAGGGCCAGACGTTGTCATCGCTGCTGATGCTCCCCCGCTCGATCCCCGATCTGGCGTACTCGAAGGTCTTGGGCTGCGGCTTGGGTTTGCTCCCCGGAGTGTTGGCGAACCTTGGTGCCGCGATGTTTTTACCCGGTGGGCCTAAGTTGCTAGGTGAGGCGTTGAACGAACCGGGCGTCTGGTGGTGGCTGATGAATCTCGTGCTGCTGATTCACCTGACCGTCGTGCTGTCGCTGCATCTGCGCTGGGGAGCGTTGGCAATGGCCTTCGGCCTGACAGCCGGGCTGATGTTTCTCTCCGGCATTTTGATCTCAATCATGTCCATCGGTGGTGGACGCAACGTCGGCGAAGAAACACTCGGCGGGCTGGCCGTGATGATCGGTTTCCTCTGTGTCGCCTGTCACGCCGTGGTGCTGGTGCGACTGCCGAAGCTCGGCGAGCGGTGAGCGTCCAACACCAACCCGAAGCGTGAGCGAGGATGGGGTCTATCGACCGCCTCATCCTCGCTCACGCTTCGGGTTGGTGTTGGCTGGCTTCAAAACCCCTTCGACAACAAGCCGCCATCCACCGAGATCGTCGTCCCCGTTATGTAGCTCCCCGCGTCACTGGCGAGGAGCAGCGCCGGACCAGCCAGCTCGCGCGGGTCGGCCCAGCGTCCGACGGCCGTTCGGTCTGCGAACGTTTGTTGTTCGGCTTTCGACAGCACGCTCGCGGGAAGATCGGTCAGGAATGGCCCCGGCGCGAGGCAATTCACCGTGATGCCGAACGGGCCGAGATCGAGTGCCATCGCGCGGGCCATCCCGATCAGCGCGGCTTTCGTCGCCGAGTACGAGCTGCGGCCCGGCTTCGAGGTCAGACCCATCACGGACGAGATGTGAATGACTCGCCCCCAGTTGCGCGACTTCATCTGCGGCACCAGTGCCCGCGTGAGCCTCATGCACGAGGTCAGATTCAGTTCGACGATCTGGTCCCACTTGGCATCGTCAATTTCATCCACAGCCTGTGGAATGTTCGACCCGGCATTGTTGACCAGCACATCGACGCGACCGAACGATTCCAATGCGAAGGCCGCCAACCGATCGACATCCGCGCGGTCGATCATGTTCGCGACGAACCACCTCCCACGCGCGTTGGTCCCGGCCAGAATCTCGGGGAGAGCCAACTCCAACTCATCGGCGTGTCGGCTGGAGATCACGATGTCGGCACCCGCCTCCGCGAACCCGCGCGCCATCGCTTTTCCCAAGCCCTTGCTGCCGCCCGTGACCAGCGCCACCTTACCAGTCAAATCGAACAATGGAGTCGGCATCGTCTCGCCTCGTTGTGAAAAGAAACCTGTGAACCACCCGCGTCGCACGTTATCGGCTTCACGCGCTGGCCGCCACGATGCCTACATGTGTGGCTGGGGTCCGCGCTTCGCGGCCCCCAGCGGCGATGGT
>JAYVDI010000029.1:0-28026 GCA_043749505.1 Schlesneria sp.
GTCGCTCGGCTTCAGCTACGACTGGTCGCGCGAGTTCGCCACGACCGACCCCGACTATTACCGCTGGACGCAGTGGATCTTCCTGCAACTCTTCGACACCTGGTACGACGCCGAGCACACGTGGACCGGCCCCGATGGCGTGACGCGCACGGGCAAGGGACGGCCGATCGCCGAGTTGCCGATCCCCGCCGATGTCGCCTCGCAGGGACGGGAAGCGGAGCGGCGCTATCAGGACAAGCACCGGCTGGCCTATCAGCACGAGGCCCCCGTCAACTGGTGCCCCGCGCTGGGGACGGTCCTCGCCAACGAAGAGATCATCGACGGCAAGAGCGAACGAGGCGGCCATCCCGTCGAACGAACGCCTTTGCGCCAGTGGCTCCTCCGCATCACAGCCTACGGCGACCGCCTCGCCAACGAACTGGAAGACCTCAACTGGCCCGAGTCGATCAAGCTGATGCAACGCAACTGGATCGGCCGCAGCGAGGGGGCTGAGGTTGATTTCTGGATCGGTGACTCTTCGTTTAACCGCAAGCCAAAGGCGAGCGCGTCGAGCGACACTGGAGTCGAAGCCGCGCAGCCAGAAGACGCGCTCGCCTTTGGCTTGCGGTTAAACGAGTGGAAGACATCCCGTCCCAAGACCGGCTTCCCCAATGAGCCAACAGACGACGTTCTCCGCATCTACACGACTCGCCCCGACACGTTGTTCGGCGCGACGTACATGGTCCTCTCGCCCGAGCATCCGGCCGTGGATCGGCTCACCACGCCCGAGCAGCGAGCCGCCGTCGATGCCTATCGCCAGCAAGCAGCGATGAAGAGCGACCTCGACCGGACAGACCTCGCCAAGGACAAGAGCGGTGTCTTTACGGGCGGCTACGCAATCAACCCGATCAACGGCGGGCAGGTTCCCGTCTGGATCGCCGACTACGTCCTCATCAGCTACGGCACGGGAGCCATCATGGCCGTGCCGGCGCACGACCTGCGCGACTGCGAGTTCGCGGTGAAGTTCGGCATCCCGATCATTCCCGTCGTGCAAGCTCCCGCTGGATATCAGCCGACGAAGGACGAGCAGGCTCTCGCGATTGAAGGATCATTTCCTGTGTGGCCGGGGTCGGCGTCTTCGCCGTCCCCGGAATCATCGTATGCAGCCGATCTGGGGGCCGCTAAGACGCGGACCCCAGCCACACTGATCAATTGTCCGATGACGAGCGAGGGAACAGCGATCAACTCGGGCGAGTACAACGGCCTCGCGACGCAACTGTTCAAGTCGAAGATCACCAGCGATCTGGCTGTATCGGGACTCGGTCGCAAGGCGGTGAACTATCGTCTGCGCGACTGGCTCTTCTCGCGGCAGCGGTATTGGGGCGAGCCGTTTCCGATCTGGCATGAACTCGATGCGAACGGGCAGCCAACCGGATTGATGCGGGTGGACGATGAGGCTTCGCTTCCCGTGCGGCTGCCCGAGATGGCCGACTTCAAACCGACGGGGACTCCCGAGCCGATGCTTTCCAAAGCTCCCGCCGACTGGCTGTTCCAGACGACGGCCGACGGCGTGCGGCTCAAGCGCGAGACGAACACGATGCCGCAGTGGGCTGGCTCGTGCTGGTACTACCTGCGGTTCGCCGATCCGAAGAACGACAAGCAATTCCTCAACCCCGCCATCGAGCAGGCGTGTCTCCCCGTCGATCTCTACGTGGGCGGAGCCGAGCACGCGGTACTCCATCTGCTCTACTCGCGCTTCTGGCACAAGGTGCTGTTCGATCGCGGATTGGTCTCGACCTGCGAACCGTTCCAGCGGTTGGTCAATCAGGGAATGATTCTCGGCGAAGTCGATGAGACTGGCAAAGCCGAGAAAATGTCGAAGTCGCGCGGAAACGTCATCAATCCCGATGTGGTTGTGGACGAGTTCGGAGCCGACTCGCTGCGGTTGTACGAGATGTTCATGGGGCCGCTCGAAGCGGTGAAGCCGTGGAGCATGAAGGGGGTCGAGGGAGTGTCGCGGTTCCTCGGTCGCGTCTGGCGCATGATCGCCGACGAGTTGGCCGAGACCGAAATCCGACTCAACCCGGCAATACAAGAAATCGCTCCGTCGCCCGAGCAGCTTCGTGTCCTGCACCGCACGATCAAGGCGGTGACCAACGACATCGAGTCGCTCGGTTTCAACACGGCCATCAGCCGGATGATGGAGTTCGTCAACGAATTCCTCACACTGGAAATCCGTCCGCGCGCGGTGATGGACCCGTTCGTATTGCTCCTCAGCCCGTTCGCCCCGCACCTCGCCGAAGAGCTTTGGGAGCTGCTCGGCCACACGACAACGCTCGCCTACGAACCGTGGCCGACGTGGAACGAACAACATCTGATCGAGACCGAGGTCGAAATCCCCGTCCAAATCAACGGCAAGCTGCGAGGCAAAGTGAAAGTCCCCGTCAACGCCGATCAACCGACCCTCGAAGCCGCCGCCAAATCAGACGCCACCGTGGCGAGCCAACTCGAAGGGAAGACGATCGTGAAGACCGTCGTCATTCCCGGCCGGATGGTCAACTTCGTCGTGAAATGAGGCACATTCAATAGCAGGCTACGGTTTTTCAACATGCTGCCAGGCGTCGTTGGACTGTCTGACCCAAAATGGTCTGATGAGTGTCTTCCCGATCGGCCAGTCTCAATCGACGTAGAGAAACTCGTTGGAACTGAGGAGTTGTTGGCAGAGGTTGGTGAAGGCGAGTCGTTCGTGGTCGTCGTTTGGAGCCGTTCCCTTCAACGTGCGAGACTGGTCTTCGATGAACAGGCAGGCGATTTGAAGTTCTTCTGCGGTGACGGGACGACCGTAGGCGACTTGCCACGCGGCAGCGATACGTCGCGGAAGTAGTGGTGGCAGTGGGCCATGGAAGTCGGTCTGCGAGTTCCAAGTGTTGAGTTCTGTTCCCGATGTGTCGAGCAGACGCAATTGAATCGGCCAGTTGAACGAGTCGCTGTTCTCGTTCGTGATCGCATCGGTGACGAAGTCGAGCGTATCGCCCGCGCGGACTTCCACACCGGCGACCGGCGTCTCGATGCTGACGTTCTTCGCGGTCCATTCGCCGACGAGACCGCTGCGACTGGAGACGACTCGCACACGAACACCGTCGCCGTTTTCAGAACCATGTTGGAGCTGGCCACTCATGGCGATGCGACCATCGCGCGACGCGGTCCAGCGCTTGATGGAGGCCAGCTTGGGAGAGCCGCCGGGATGTCCGCCCCCCGCGTGCGAGATCGCGTAGCCGAGCGTCGCGTCGGGCAAGGTCGCCCCGCCCTGCCACGCTGATCCGGTCCAGTGCGGCAGGGGATGAAATTCGACGACAACGTCCGAGACGGCTGCGGGATTCTCTGTTGCAGCGGCCGCGACGGGTGCATGGCTGATTCCGCCGTAACCGTATTGCCACGTGGCACGCTGTCCGGCGAAGCGGTGCAGAAACGGAGCGATGTCGAACGCGAGACCGTGGGGTGAGCTGGCTTCAAAACCAGTCGCTAATCCGTTGGCATGAATTCGTTGCGCGAGATGCTCAGACTGCGCGAGAATGAAGTCGCCGTTCATCAGCATGAGTGATTGCGGCGCGACGGTACTCGATGAACGGCGGTCGCAATTGAGCGTCATCACCGGCGCATCGAATGCCGCCAGCAACGAGACCGGCTTTGTGCGTCGCGACTGGATGTAAAGGCTGCGGCGCGGCGAGTCATCTTTGACATGGACTTGTCCCGCGAAGTCTTCGACGACTTCAACAGGCTGCCCGAACAGCGTGTCGTTCAGGCGATCCGCCACCGCCAACGCGCGATCACGAACGATCTCGGCTTCCAAACGTCGCACGGGAAAGCGTGAGTAGTACGCGCCGTCCGCATCCTTCATGGCTGCCTCAGCCGCTCGTCGCGACGACTGTCGATAGGTGGCGGACGACATCACCGCGCGATGCGTTCGCTTAAATGATCGCGGTCCCTCGCCTAGTTCGACGGCCAGCCAATCGAGCAATTCGGGATGCGTCGGTCGCGTGCCGAGGATGCCGAACTCACCCGGCGTGTCCACGATGCCGCGTCCAAAGTGATGCAGCCAGATGCGATTGGCGAGAACGCGCCCCACCAGCGGATGCGACCCGTTCGTGATGTGCTTCGCCCACGCGAGCCTTCTTCCCGAAGATTGCAGTGCGGCGTTCTTCACTTCCATTTGAAATCGTTGTCCGTCGGGAGCGGCGATCGTCAAATCGGCAGGCAGCAGCACCTGCATCGGGGCGCGATGATCGCCGCGATGAAAGAGTTGCGTTGGGTTCGGCATTCCGCCCGATTCCTTCAGCACGCTGATGAAGTCCTCGACTTTTTTCTCATCGCGCTTCGCCGCAACGCCCGCGTCGTTCTTCTTCAGTTCCTCTGCAGCGCCGGCGTTGTACTGATAGAGATTGCCGCCGTTGATGTTCAGGCTCGGTGTGGTGGCGACTAGTTTCTTCTGATCCTCCGTTTGTTTGTCGGCAGGCGTTTTGAAGGCGGCTCGCAACGCTTCACGTTGTTCGGCCGGATGCTTTTCGATTTCGAGATCGAACGCGGTGTCGATGAACTTCTGCCGCTTGGCATTCACGTCGGCTTGCAGCTTCGCCGCGTCGGATTCGATGGCCGCGGCACGTACTCGATCGTCGTCGGTGTAGAGCGAGATCACTCGTTCGCGCGGGATGACCCAGCCCTTTGGATCGAGAGCCGGTTGGAAGATGGCTCGTAGTTGGAAGTAATCCGCCTGCGGGATCGGGTCGTAGCGATGGTCGTGGCACTGCGCGCAACCGACGCTCAAACCGAGCAGGCTCGATGAGACGATCTTGATCGTGTCGGCCACGACTTGGTTTCGAGACGTGTCGGGATCGCCCTGACCGCTGGCCGTCGGGTCGGCGGCCATCCGTAGGAAGCCCGTGGCGACGAGCAACTCGATCTGTTCGGGCGTCAGATTTTTGTAAGGCGGCGCAACGAGTTCGTCTCCGGCCAACTGTTCAATCAGGAATTGGTCGAGTGGCTTGTCGGCGTTGAGCGAGCGGACCACGTAGTCGCGAAACTTGTAGATGTACGGCCGGATTGTATCGACGCTGCCGTCCCCTTCCGAATCGGCGTAGCCCGCGACATCGAGCCAGTGCCGCCCCCAACGCTCACCGTAGTGAGGCGACGCGAGCAGCCGATCAAGTGACCGCTCGAAGGCATCGGGCGCGGAATCATTCAGAAACTGCTCGACTTCATCCGGCGCGGGGGGCAACCCAATCAGATCGAACGTCGTCCGCTTGAGGAGCGTGAACCTTTCGGCTTCGTCGTTGCTGACCGTGCCGCGCTCGTCGAGCTTTGCCAACACAAAGTGATCGAGTGGTGAACGTGCTCGTGCGGGTTGCTTCACGAGGGGAATGTTCGGTCGTCGCAATGGTTGGAAGAACCAATACGCGCGCTCTTCCGCCGTGATGCCGAGGCCAGGCGGGAGCGATTCTGGCTCGTCGCGCAGCGTCGCTGCGCCTCCTGCGATCCAGCGTTCGATGACAGCGATCTGTTCGGCGGGAACCTTCTTCTCGGTGGGAGGCATCTCACCGCTCTTGAGTCGCTTGATGAGGAGACTCTCGGAGGGCTGGTCGATTCGCAATGCCGTGCCGCTCTCACCCCCCGTGAGCATGAACCGCTTCAACCTCAAGTCGAGCTTTCCTTCGAGCTGCTCGCCACCGCCGTGGCAGTCCAAACAAAACGCCTTCAAGATCGGACGGACATGCTTTTCAAAGGTGACGGCGGACGGCGGCGTCTGCACGTCAGCCGCCACAGCGCGAGTCATCGAAGCCAAACAGACGCAGCTCATCCACAGCAGCGAAGTTCGACATGCGCCAACGAAACGGAGCGACGACTTGGGCATCAATGGGCCTCGTGCAGGCAGGGTGTTGAACAGGCTGTGAGGAGTGCAGGCGGGGCCATCGCTGGCGACGGCAGGGGAGGGCGACGAACATTGTGTTGGCAGGCCGAAGATGCCGCAAGGTCGATCTGTGACGCAGTCGATGTCAGTACCACTTGCGCTTATCAACCAGCGTTGCGGGCGACTCACCGCTCACGAAACGGCGGATGTTGTCGAGCAACGTTTCGAGATGACGTTCGGCGATACGCGGTGAAGCGGCCGCGACGTGTGGCGTGATGATGACGTTGGGCATCTGCCAGAGCGGATGGTCCGCAGGGAGTGGTTCGATCTCGCAGACATCGAGCGCCGCGCCCGCGATGTCTCCCGCACGGAGAGCTTCAGTCAGATCATGCAGATCGACGATCGCACCGCGACCGATGTTGATCAGGATGCCAGTCCGCTTCATCTGCTGAATGACGGGCCGTCGAAACAACTTCACGGTCTCGGGCGTGTGTGGTGCCGCAATGACCACGTAGTCGGACTGAGCCAGTAATTCACCGAGTCGCTCGACCGGCCACACGTCTACCAGTAGGCCATCCACTTGGCGACGAACCGGATCGACTCCGAGCCGCCTCATACCGAAGGCTGCAGCGCGGCGCAGCACTTCGGTCCCGATGTGTCCCACGCCGACAACGCCCAGCGTGCAGTCGGACAAGTGCTGGTGAGCACGATCCATCGGCAGGACTGTTCCGGGCGCGGCAACGAAGTTGGCGACATAGCTCTTGTCACCCAGCGGCGACCATTCGCCGCGCTGTTGCTGCCTGAGGTAGAGGTGGAGGTTGCGGGCGAAGCACAGGACGTAGCCCATAACATGGTCGGCAATGACATCCGAGAACAGACCACGCATGTTGCTGAGCAAACACGGATGCTTGACGAGTTCGGGGAACAAAAAATGTTCGAGGCTCGCTGTGGGCGATTGCACCCAGCGCAGCCGCTGTGCCTGCGAGAGCAACTCGGGCGTGAGCTTGCCGAAGAACGCTTCGGCATCCACGATCTCACGCAGGGCTTCGTCGATGTCGTTCGCGTTGATGACGTGCATCGATGCAGCGGCCTCGCGAATACGGACCTGGCGCACATCATCGACGGGGGGATGAATGACGAGTTTCATGGGACTGGTACTCCAGTAATCAGGCACGATGCCGGCAAGACTTCACGACGGTGTTGTCGTGCGAAAGTGATCGTCGGAACCCTGAGCAAATCGCCGTTCGAGTCGTCTCGCAGGAACCGATTTCCACGAGTCGCCAACGTCACTGCACCCCTTGATTCGTAACACTGACGGCATGGTAGCGAACGAAGTGTCAAGTGATGCGCACAGCGCGCGGATGAGAATCAAGAAGGTACTTTTTTCCGCTTGCTCTCATGAAAGTCCCTCGGCAGAATGTCGCCGCATTGAAGGCTCTCTTGAGCCGCTGACATCTCACACACACCCGTCACAAGGTCGCCAGATGCGAGTTTATACGCGTGGAGTCAACGAAGGCTTGATGATCGGAACCAGCGTTCAGGTGAACGTTCTGGAGGTCCAATGCGACCGCGTCCGATTGGCCATCATCGATCCCGATTCGTCTCCCACGTACCGCGAAGAAGTTTTATTCTTTTCCTCTCGTGACGACGATGACACGGACACAGAGGAGGAATGCAGGGCCGAGTACGTTCCCATCTTTGATCTCCTCGGAACGAATTCGCTGATGGGATCCCTGCGGTGACGCGAGGCGACTCACATGGGCTTCATGTCTGACGGATCGGTCACAGTTTCAGGCGGTGCATGGAATGCAGGCCCAACTCAGTTCGCGTCGCTCTGCTGATGACCCGTACACCGACGAGCAGATCGTCGCGTTCGGGTTGCGTTCTGACCGGCTCGCGCGTCATGTGGCGGTCATCATGGACGGCAACGGGCGATGGGCGAAGTCACGCGGGTTGCCTCGCATTGAAGGGCACCGGCGTGGCGTGGGAACGGTACGAGCCATCGTCGAACAGTGTTCGCGATTGGGACTCGACCAGTTGACGCTCTACTGTTTCAGCAGTGAGAACTGGAAGCGACCGCCGCTCGAACTGAAATTGCTGATGCAACTATTTGAACAGTATTTGATCGAAGAGCGGAGCGAGATCATTCGCCAGAATTTGCGTTTCGCCGTGATCGGTCGGCGCGAGGGACTGGGCGATGGTGTGCTGCGCGAGATCGAGCGGACTTGCGATGTCAGTCGAGACCACACGGGGATGCGGCTGTGTCTCGCGGTCAACTATGGCAGTCGTGGCGAGATCGCCGATGCGGCTCAATCCATTGCGCGCGAAGTCGTGGCGGGGCGACTGGATCCCAACACGATCAGTGAAGAGACCGTTGCCGCGCATTTGTACACGGCGGGAATGTCCGACCCCGATCTCGTGATTCGCACGGCGGGTGAGCTGCGTGTCAGCAATTACCTGCTTTGGCAAATCAGCTACGCGGAACTTTGGGTCACTGACAAATTCTGGCCGGACTTCACGACGGACGATCTGCATGAGGCGCTCAAAAATTTCGCCACGCGCGATCGCCGATTCGGAGGATTGTCGAGTTGATTCGCTTCCCACACTGGACAGTCTAACATCGGGGCCGACTCTGTACTGTCAGTGATTGAGATCCCTCCTTCCAGATTTCCGCTCACATGCTGCGTTGGCGACTCATCGTATCGGCCGTCCTGATCCCACTATTCGTTGGGCTGTTCTGGCTCGACGCCCGGTGGGGAGCGTCCGCGCCGATTCTGCTCGCCGTAGTGATCCTGCTCGCTGTTCGCGGTGCCGGTGAAATGGTGGACCTGCTTTGGACAAGATCGTTCACACCGAACCGTGTCATCGTGTCTGCATGTTGTGTGTTAGTCGCCGCTGCCGCGTGGTGGGGGCGGTTTGGGCACATGCCGATCAAGATTCCGTCGGACGACAATACGCTCGCCCAAGTGATGCTGGCGTACTCACTGACGATTCTCGTCCTGTTCCTGCTCGCGACGTATCGCTATCGAGAACCGGGGGCCAGCATGGAGACGCTCGGTATCGAGCTGCTGATCGTCAGCTACATCGGCGTACTACTCGGTGTGGCGTCTCAGTTAAGATGGGTCGCCGGTTCTGATGCCGGTTACCTCGTGATTGGATCGCTGTTGATCGTGACGAAGGGAGGCGACATTGGTGCCTACTTCTTCGGTCGGCTGTTTGGCAAACGGAAATTGGTCCCGTTGCTCTCACCGGGCAAGACGTGGGCCGGAGCGGTCGGCGCACTGATCGGCTCGGCAGCGACTGCAATCGCCTGGTTGCACTATGCGACGCCGCTTTTTACTCCCGCTGGTATGGAACGATGGGCCTCACCCGATTGGTTGAGTGCCGCCGTGTACGGCCTGATCCTCGGAGTCACCGGGTTGGTGGGAGACCTCTGTGAGTCGCTCATCAAGCGCGATGTGGGCAAGAAGGACTCGGCCCGCCTGCTACCCGGCTTTGGCGGACTGCTCGACCTAATGGACAGCATTCTCTACGCGGCACCGGTCGCCTACGTCCTGTGGAAGGCGCTGCCACTGGCGACCTGGATGCCGTGAAGGTTGCCACGCATTACGAACCGAGTTCAGCCACATCCAGCCCGGCACAACAGAGCCAATTGCGAGACGGTGAGTTAGCCCGAGTCGCATCTGAAACGGCAGTGAATGGGCAGTGTTTGCCGGACTCAACGTGTCTCACTCTGTCAGCGATTGACAGTTCCGCTACATCGAATTCTTTGACAATTCCCGGCGTCTCCACCAGACGCTCGGCTACCTGTCGCCAGATCAGTTTGAAGCCGAAAGCGACCCGGCATCTGTGGCGTAAAACAACGCCCCAACGATGTCCGAAAGTACTGGCCAAAATTCCTCGCCGCACGCTCTGATTGCAGCCAGCATCGTTACCGGGCTGTCAATTGGTAGACGACGCCGGCATCGACCGGGGAAAAACCGGAGGATTCCAAGACGGCGATTGCAGCGGAGTCGGTGGCTGGCGCATGAGCCTCGGCGATTTGGACCAAGTCATCACGGACTCGCCGACAGACTTCGACGAGCAGCGTTTGGCCGTAGCCTTTTTGGCGGTTCGTCTCACCCACGTAGAGGCCCATCAGGCCGATCGCCCGAGCGCTCCAACTGTTGAGATAGCGGTCGAGGCCGACGACGCTGACTCGCGCCAACGCACCGCCACCCGACTTGAGCGTCAAAGCCAATTGCATGGCATCGAGTCGTCCGTGGCGCGTCTGCCACCACCAAGACTTGGGTTCCTGACCGATCGAGGCGAGCCGCGTGGTACGACGCACATTCACGAGCCGAATGCCGACCGGGTCGGGGGCACCCGCCATGAGTGCCCGTTGGAAAACGAGATGCCGCTCACACGGAATGTAGCCCAGCTTGGCGAAGAACGGTGCGGCGGCCGGATCCGATTCGAGGAAGCCCGCCGATTGGCTTCCACCGTAGAGGCCGCCGTAGAACGAATCGCGTCGGTCGGACTGACCCGCGTAGATGCGAACACTGCCCGCTCGGCGTAGATAGTCCTCGACACGGCGGATCAGTTCGCGGCCGACTCCAAAGTTGCGCTCGTTGGGATGCACCATCACGGCGCAGATCACGCCTTCGTCGGTGGACAGCCACGTCTGCTGTTCGTTGACGCCGAAGCCCGCGTGAGCGAAGCCAACCGGTATGCCGTCACGACAAGCGACGATGACACCAGCCGGATCGAAGTACGGCTGGGCAATGACGACTTCGTCAAATTCATCGCACGAGATGCCGAGCGCCGCACCGCGCCCCAGTCCGCACTCGTGCCAGAGTCGCACCAAGTGCGGCGGGTCCGAGTTCCGAAACTGGCGATACTCGATCACGGTTGCCACTCGAGACATCGAGAAACAAAAACCCGGCATCGCGGAGACGCCGGGTTGGAAGACCGACTCATTTGAAATGAGCAGCGGGACATCGAAGCCTGACGCGCAAGCGAAGACGTTTTCAATGTTTGACTTCGCTTGTGCATCAGGCTTTTCTCAAGGCCAACTCGCTCAACGCGACCGGACTTTTTCGACGGCGACGACGACGGCTTCTGCTGTCAGGCCATATTTTTGGAGCAACCCGTGGGGGTCGCCACTCTCGGCGTAGCGGTCACCAAGATTGACGAACTCGATCGGAACGGGCTTTGTTCGAGCGACCACGCTCGCAACGACTGAACCCAAGCCACCCGCCATCAGATGTTCTTCCGCTACGACAATCCGACCGGTCTCTGTCGCGGCCTTGATGATCGCCGCTTCGTCGATCGGCTTGATCGTGTGCATGTCGATGACGCGGGTACTCACGCCCTTGGCAGCCAAAGCGGCGGCGGCATCAAGGGAGATTCCGACCATCAAGCCGTTGGCGATGATCGTCACGTCCTGGCCATCGCGGACAGTGTTCGCTTTGCCAATCTTGAACTCGGAGTCGAGGGTGTAAATATCCGGAACTTCAATGCGACCGCAGCGGAGATAGACCGGCCCGACGTGTTCGAGCATGGCGCGTGTGGCCAGCTTTGTTGAAGTGGCATCAGCGGGGACAACCACCACAATGCCGGGCATCGAGCAAGCGAGAGCCACGTCCTCGATCCCCATCTGTGACGCACCATCTTCGCCGATCGAGATTCCCGCGTGGGAACCGACCAACTTGACGTTCATTCCCGGATAAGCGACCGACATGCGGATTTGATCGTAAGCATTAGCCAGCAGGAACACGGCGAAGCTGCTGACCACGGGAATTTTTCCCGCCGCTGCCAGTCCCCCCGCGACACCGACCATATTGGATTCGGCGATCCCGACGTTGAAGCCGCGCGAAGGGAACGCCTTTGCGAAAACTTCGGTTCTCGTCGAGTTACCCACGTCGCCATCGACGGTCACGAGGTTGGGAAACTCATTCCCCAAATCCTTCAACGCGGTGCCGAACGCATCGCGGCACGCCTTGCCCAATTTCAAACCCGCCGCTGCACCAATCGTCATTGTTTCGGTTCCCGGTAGGGTGGGCATCGCCCACCAATCTCGTGTTCAATCAATGTTCATAGGGAGGAAATTAGGCGGGCAGCGTCCACTTCACGTTGAAAACGCCGACGCTTCTCAAATGGAAACGACTAGCTCAGCAGGGCCAGCGCCTTCTCGGCAAGTTCCTTCGAGAGCGGTTTGCCGTGGTAGTTCAGGTCGCCGGTCGGTTCGAGGATCGGCAGGATGCCGAAGCCTTTTTTAGTCTGAGAGACGATTGCGGTCGGACGATCGGTCACAGCGCGAGCCTTCGCCAATCCTTCGAGAACCGCTTCCATCGAATTCCCCTCGATGACCTGCGTGTGCCAACCGAAGGCTTCAAATTTGGAAGCGAACGGCTTGAGATCGAGCACGTCTTTCGTGGCTCCCGTCTGCTGGTAACCGTTCTGATCGACGATCGCCGTCAGGTTGGAGAGCTTGTATTTCTCCGCCGTGGCGATCGCTTCCCAGACTTGGCCTTCGCCCATCTCACCATCACCCATCATCACGTAGGTGTGAGCATCGAGACCGTCGAGTCGGCAGGCGAGGGCATGTCCGACACCCAGCGACAGACCTTGCCCGAGTGATCCGGTGGACGCTTCCATGGTGTCGAGCCGCTTCATGTTCGGATGGCCCTCAAACGGGCTGCCGAGTTTTCGCAGCGTCATGATCTGTTCAAAGCTGTAGTAGCCAGCCTGGCAGAGCGCGGCATAGAGGACCGGAACCGCGTGACCTTTGCTGAGGATGAAACGGTCGCGTTTGGGATCGCGCGGGTTGGCCTTGTTGTGGCGAAGATAGCCGCCGAAATAGAGGGCCGTCACCACTTCCACGGCAGACAGGCTGCTCGATGGGTGGCCGCTGCCAGCTTCGGTCGTGATCTGGATGATGAGGCGGCGAATGGCCTTCGCGGTCTCTTGGAGTTCGTTCAGACTGAGTTTGGTCGCGTCGGCCACCGATGAATTCCTTTGGAACGGTCACTCGAAATAAAAGTGGTTGCGTGGCGAATCGGCAACCCGGTCGAGCCATCAAAAATGATGACTGTCATGGCGAAATGTCCTTCGCACCGCAGAGGGTCTTCAAAGCGGGCGGTATGCTACCGGCGACCTTCTAGGGTGGCAAGGAACCACGAATCACAGCCGGATCAGTGCTCGTGATGGGGTGTAATCCACTCGCTGGAGTCGCCCGTGCAGGCATCACAGTCGTCCGATTGTTACTCTGCGACTGCGAAGTATTCAAAGGGCCAACGTCTCTGATTTCGTTCACTGCTCAAGGAACTGCCGATGTCTTCTGTTCCCCCTAGAAAACGCGTTTGGAACTGTCCCGATTGTGGCGGTGAGGTGCTGTTGTCCATGACACAGCTCGATCCGTTGGCGTGTCCAGCTTGTGTGACGAAGTTGAAGGGGGGCAGTTCCAGTACGAGCGCGGGATCGAGCGTGACGGGTGCTGCCGGCGGGCCACTTCAAATTGCGGCCGCTTTGCCAGAGAGCGTGAAGCTGGCGGCAGTCGGCATCGTCGCATTGTTGCTTGGCCTGCTGATCGGCTTCGTTGCCGGTCGCGTCACTGCGCCGCAGTCGGCTTCCCCGACACAAAGCGCGGCGTTGCCTGGCGCTTCATCACCGAGTGATTCAACTCGATCGAAGGAGCGGGATGCAGATAGCGAAGATCCTAGCGAAGAATCGCGTCCCGGCCACAAGTGGGTCAAGAGTTACACACGAAAAGACGGCGTGAACGTGAAGGGGTATTGGTCGCGGGACTCAAACTCCGGCAAGTAGGGTTCGAGGCATGAGATCACACGATCGCAGGCTGCGGGTCGATCTCACGTGATCGAGTGATCGACGAGCCGACCGTCTTGCAATTCACATTGGCGGGGAAATCGTCTGGCCAGTTCCGTGCTGTGCGTCACGCAGATCAACAGCGTGTTTTGCTCACGGTTCAGATCCAGCAGCAATGAGCCGACGGCTTCGGCCGTGGAACGGTCCAAGTTTCCGGTCGGCTCATCGGCCAGCAGCAGCGCGGGGCGATTGATGAGTGCGCGACAGACGGCAACACGCTGGCGTTCTCCACCGGAGAGCTGTGCGGGTCGATGTCCCATTCGCGCCGCAAGGCCGACGCGATCGAGCAGTTCGCGGGCGCGGGCTTCAGTCGCCGGAGTGGCTCCCGCGCCGGGCAGCGTCGGGATGAGAACGTTCTCCAACACCGTGCATTGCGGCAGCAGATGATGGTCCTGAAAGATGAAGCCGATCTGACGGTTGCGAAACTCCGCCTGCTGCGCCGCGTGGAGTTGAAACGGATCGCATCCTTCGAGCCGGATGCTTCCCGCCGTCGGGATGTCCAACGCACCGAGAATGTACAGCAGCGTACTCTTGCCCGACCCGGACGGGCCTGTGATGGCCAGCGCCTCCCCCCGCTGCATGACGAGGTCCAAGCTCTTCAAAATCGACAGGCTGCCATTCGCCGTGACGTACTCCTTCGCGAGTTGACTGACGCAGAGACTCGGTTCGGTCATCGAAGTTCCTTCACGGCGGCTGGCTGGCAGCGTGTCGCATCGTCGCGCACAATGCTTCACGCGGCTTGGAACCTGTCCAAAACAATGTCGTCTTTCGCTCCGTGAAAGAACGCCCTTTCGCGGAGCGAAAGGCGACAAATGGCGGCGTAATTTTTGGACAGGTTCTTGGGTTTCACGCACGGTTGCCATCATAGGAACGAACGTCATGCTTCACAATTTGATGAGAGAACAGGCGAACTCACGAGACACGCTGCCCGCGAACGCGATCACTCGCCGCGATCTGTTGCGTGCCGGAGTTGTCGGCTTGAGTGCCGCCGGTCTGGGGGCGCTGATGCCTCCAACGCTGCCGCTTGCGTCCGCCGCGGAACCGGTGACGCGCAATGGCAAGCCGCACATGAAGCTCAGTCTGGCTGCCTACTCATTCAGTCGCGTGCTGCCAAGAAGCTGGACGCCGGACCAACTGACCGATGCAAAATACTCACTCGAAAAGTTCATCGACTTCTGTGCCGAACATGATTGCGATGGCTGCGAACTGACCGCGTACTACTTCCCGAAAGAGATCACGAATGACTACTTGATGAGCCTCAAGGAGCGAACGTTTCGGCTCGGATTGGACATCTCGGGAACGGCGATCGGCAACGACTTCTGTCTGCCCGAGGGCGAAGCGCGTCAGAAGAACCTGCTGATGTGCCGTGAATGGATCGATCACTCGGCGACGCTCGGTGCGCCGGTCATTCGCATCTTCGCGGGCAACATTCCGAAAGGTGAGTCCGAAGATGCCGTGCGCGAACGGTGCATCGACGGCATCAATCAATCGCTGGAGTACGCGGCCACGAAGGGCGTCTGTCTGGCGCTCGAAAATCACGGCGGCATCACGGCGACGCCCGAACAAATGCTGAAGATCATCGCGGGCGTGAAGCCCTCGCCGTGGTTCGGCGTCAACTTCGACGGTGGCAACTTCAAGACGGACGACCCGTATCGAGACCTCGCCAAGATTGCACCCTATGCAATCAACGCCCAGATCAAGGTCGAGGTCGCTCCGAGCGGCAAGGCCGAGCCAACCGACCTGCCGCGCGCCGTCAAGATTCTCAAAGACGCCAACTACCGCGGCTTCCTCGTATTGGAATACGAAGCGAAAGAAGACCCGCTGACGACGATCCCTGAACTTTTGAAACGCCTGCGCGACTTGATTGCCAGTTGAGGAGAACCAGCGTCCATTTCATTCCGTAAGAATCCCGCCACGAGGAAGGGACACGAGTCATGTCCGACAGCGAACCCTCTCAGGGCCGCTCCGAAAACTCTCCCCGCGACCCGACTTTGCGGGGAGAGGAGCTGCGAGTGAGGGGTTCTAGGATAGGCTCTCAATCGTCGCAGCCGTTCTCGTGGCGAACCTTGTTCGTTGCGGCGTCTCACGAGCAGGAGACACTCCGGTACGTACTCGTCAGTTCGCTCGATTTCTTCATGACCTACATTATGCTTCGATCGAATCCGAAGTTTGTTGAAGCCAATGTTGTCGCGCGGTTCTTTCTCTACGGCTGGGGCGTGAAAGGGCTGATCTACTTCAAACTGGGAATGGTGGCGCTGGTCTGTGTGATTTCACAGATCGTCGCTCACAAGCGGCCTCGCGTGGCGAAGTGGCTCTTGAATTGGGCGACGGTCGTGGTGGCGGGCGTCGTGATTTACAGCCTCGTCCTGTTTTTGCGACATTCCGACGTGAGCGAATTGCTGGAGACTTGGTGACCCGGCCGCGCCGGGTGGTCGGGCAACTTGAGATTGCGAGCTTGCCCTCGTTACCCACGAAGTTATGCCTCGCACGGCCATGAGTGAGATGTTCGAGGCGAGCCGTGTGCCGTAAGGCCACGGGTTTCCTGCGACGGTCCAGAACCCGCAGCCTGACGGCATGCGGCTCGCCAATCTCTCCGCTTGGGCCGCGAGAGGTATAAACGACACAAGGGTGCAATATAAAGTTGTCGGACCACTAGATCGCATTTCAAAACCAACCCGCCGCGCAAGCGAGGGTTGGACATCGAAGCCTGATTCACAGTTCGTCGCGCAGGGTATTGCCCACGCGGTGAAACGAAGACGGCCTCACGATCGCCCGGAGACTCCCATCAACAGCCGCGACCAAATTCCCACCGGCAGATCGGGGCGGACGATCGACTCAGGCCGCCCCAACCGCGCGAGGACATTGGCGGCGGCAAGATAGCCGCTGCGCACGGCCCCTTCCATCGTCGCTGGCCAGCCGGTTTGAGTCCAATCGCCCGCGAATTGCAGGTTGCCAATCGGCGATTGTTGCACCGGTCGCAATGCATCGACACCCGGCAGCGGAGAGAAGACCGCGCGATGCTCCGTTACTTGGCGCGAGTGAAGCAGCGTCGCGCGAGCGGTCTCCGGCCAGATGCTCGTCAGCTCCGCCAACACCTGCGCGAGGATCGTTTCACGCGACTGTCCCGCTAGCTCACGACTCGCGCTGATGACGATCTGATAATAGAAACTGTTCGGGGTCGCGGTTGTCTGTGTATCCCGCATGGACGAGTCCTCCGCACTGGGCGGCAACGCCGTTCCCAGAGCAGTTCGATTGAACATCCACTGGCAGAGCCGATCGACCAGCACCGCGTGAGGTAGTTCGGTAATCGGTCGGTCGAACCAGAGATGGACGCTGGAAATGGGGGCCGCTTCCAAGCGTTCGATCCCCGCCAAATCGCGATGCGCCGCGAGTAATTCGGGCAGCACCGACCTCACACGAAAGAACGGCAACGCGAGAATGAACTCATCGCCGCCCACCGTTTCTCCTGACGCCAACCGCATGCCGCTCATCCGATCCGCTTCAACTTCGACTCGCTCGACCGCCGCTTGTAGACGGAGCGTGGTCCCGCGCGAGGTGAGCCAGTCGGTCAACCTCCCGCCATACAAGCTGTCGAGCGGCACCGTCGGGATCTCAACGAACCAGCCATCGCGATGCGAAAGGAAAGTATCCACGAAGACCTTCCGCGCATGTTCGACATCAATCCGATCGAGCGACTCGCTGAGTGCACTGACCAGCACGACATGCCAGAAGCGACTGATCGCGGCGGGCGTCTGCTTCTGCCGCGCGAGCCACTCCGAAAACGGCAACCGTCGCTCTTCGACAGTCACTCCCCGCGCAAGAGCCTTCAGCCCGCGAGCGAGCGCGAGCTTGTCGTGCCACGACAGATAGCTCAGCAGCGCGAAGGCTCCCGCCAGATGAAACGGGGCGGGCAGTGAACTGGCCGAGAAACGATCGACTCGTCCCTCGGGTCCGATGAAGTGCAGAGTCGTCTCGCGCCGGAAGAACTCCGCCAGCCCGGTTGTCTTGCAGAAGTGACGAAAGTTCGTACAGCAACCGAGTGACACATGCTGGCAGTTATCGATCGACGTTCCCGAAACCGGGTCGAGAAATGAACTGGCTCGCCCACCAAGTCGCGGCCGCGATTCCAACAACTCGCACGGCAACCCGCGTTCGGTCAACGCGACTGCCGCCGCCAATCCCGCCAGCCCGCCACCCGCAATCACGATCCGCATGTTCGCCAGATATCCCTGAAAACAAATTCGCCACGTCTGATCGAGGCAAGAGGATATCGGATGCGCGGCGCATTGCGATGCCGTCGCGCATCGTGGTGGAGGAACAGTTGAGCGCCCGATATGCTCGGGGACAATCTTTATCCCTTCTGAAAAGAGCATCGCCAATTTTCGGTGACTCCGATGAACCTGACTCTCGCACAGCAACTTGGCTCAACCCTCATCGGCGGAGGGCGTGCGCTGGCCGATGCCGCGTTTGACTTCGTCTATCCGCCGCGTTGTCTGTTGTGTGACGACGACACGCTGCCAGGATCGGATACGACGGGCCGTCACGCTCCATTTTGCGACGACTGTCACGCAAAGCTCAGCCCGGTGGCCGCGAATGCCTGTCGTCGCTGCGGTGCGCCGCTCGGGCCTTACTCGCCTTCGGGTGAGGGATGCACGCTGTGCATTCGCGAACGTTTCGCCTTCGATCAAGTGATTCGACTCGGCCTGTATCGAGATGAGCTGCGAACCGCTTGTCTGATGGCGAAGAGTCCGACGGGCGCGTTGCTCGCGCGGGCACTCGCAAGCGAACTGGTCACCACGCAGCACGAGTCTCTCACGGCACAAACCTTCGACGCGATTGTCCCTGTTCCAGAGCATTGGCTGAAGCGACTCGCGCGACCACAATACGCAGCCGAAACCATCGCTCGCGAGTTGTCACGCCGGTTGAAGGTCCACTTGGCGACCGGTATTCTCGCCAAGCCACGTTGGACTCCCAAGCAGGCCCGCAGTTCACCGGCCGAACGGCGAATCCAACAGCACGGCGCGTTCGCCACAACAAAACGAACAGACCTGCACGGCCAATCGCTGCTCGTCGTGGACGATATTCTGACAACAGGAGCCACCGTTCACGAAGCGGCTCGCATGCTGAAGCGAGCCGGAGCCAAACGAGTCGTCGTGGTGGTGATCGCCGCCAGTCCGCCGTAAGAATCGGCACATCAATCACTGTCGGGGTTTGAGAATCGTAGTCCGGACGCCTTCGTTCGGACGAGGGTGTCCGGACTACAGATTTTGCGACCGTGATTGATACGCCGATCCTCAGCGTGGCTGGCCTTGCTCCCTCGCCCCGGCTCTGCGGGGAGAGGGCTAGGGTAAGGGGTTCTTTTTGCTGTTTACTGAGTTCGAGTTGTTCTTCTGACATACCCACGGCCATCCCCTGGAGATTCCCCTCGGTGACAGTTTCTTCGACGATCCGCATCGCCACACGATCCAGCAACCTGGCTCTCTGGCAAGCTCACCACATCTCGGACCTGATTCGAGCCACCTCGCCCGAGATCACTGTTGAGCTGGTCCACATCAGCACGGCTGGTGATCGCGATCAGACTGAGCGGCTACAAGACCTCGGCAGCTTTGGAGTCTTCACGCGCGAGGTGCAACTCGCGTTGCTCGACGGCCGTGCGGACATCGCCGTTCACAGTTTGAAGGACTTGCCGACGGACTACGGTGAGGGCCTGATGCTAGCAGCGACACCAACTCGCGGTTTGACGGCCGATGCGTTGGTGATGCCGCTGAATCACACCGGCTCCGCCGATCTGAATGCGTTATCTCAAGGAGCGCGTGTTGGAACCGGCAGCCCACGACGGCAAGCTCAGTTGCGATACCTGCGCCCCGACCTGCAACTCAGTGAAGTGCGAGGAAATGTTGAGACGCGGCTACGCAAGCTCGACGAAGGCCAGTACGAAGCCCTCGTTCTGGCAGCCGCTGGGCTGACGCGACTCGGCTTGGGGCATCGTATCTCGCGCGAGTTGCCTCCCCCGACAGTCTATCCCGCCGTCGGGCAGGGAGCGATCGGAGTCGAATGCCGGACGGATGATGCTCTCGTGCGGCGAGCCCTCACGCTCATCACACACGGCCCGACGCAAGCCGCCGTCACCGCCGAGCGGAGTCTGCTCGCAACGCTCCGCGCCGGATGTCACGCACCGCTCGGAGTCTCCACGCAGGTCGTTGATGACACACTGCGATTGGAAGCAGTCGTTCTCCCGCAGGATGGTTCAGACCGCTGGATCGCGTCTGCATCCGGCGCAACCTGTGACGCCGCGTTCCTCGGCCAGCAAGTGGCGCAACGCCTGTTGATTCAGGGAGCCGGACGAGTCCTCCACGCCGAGACGGCTTGAGTGTGCGGGATCATCATCAATACCTCGCACGCCCCAAGAGAACGGTTGGCGAGCCGCATGCCGTCAGGCTGCAGGTTCTTAATCGCGGCACAGGAAACCCGTGGCCAGACGGCACATGGCTCGCCAAAAACATCTCACTCACCGCCGCGTGATGCAGAGTAAGTCTCTCCAGAGCGGGGCACCGTGAGTTCCGCCGCCTGATTGCCGGAACTTCTCACGAGTACATCTGCCCAAAATCGCCCGAGTCGAACGCGCTGATGTAGTGCTGAATCTCGGGAGTGGCAGCCTCGTTAGACCACACGACCGCGATCACGTCGAAGCGGACGCGGTGTTCGAGCCAGCCTCGCCGCTTGAGGTACGCCAATGCAGACCGCGTGATTTTTCGCTGCTTGGTCGCGGTAACGGCTTCGGTCGGATGCCCGGCCGATAGCGTGGTTCGCGTTTTGACTTCGACGAACACCACCACGTCTCGGTCGAGTGCCACGAGGTCCAGCTCACCGAAACGATTGCGCATTTGTCGTTCGATGATTCGATAGCCGAGCCGCTCCAAAAAGCGGGCGGCTGCGGCCTCACCCCGATTTCCGAGGGAGTCCTGCGGAACCCGCGACGACCAAAGGTGAGCCAACCAACTCCACACTCTGACTCTCCCCGCGAAGTGCCTCCGAATTGGGAACACCAAGAAACGGAGACTGCCCGTACTTCCAGACCCGCTGAGGATTTGGAAGCCGGGCAGTTCACAATCTTGCAGCGAACTCTGATCGTGCGAAACGTCTCGCGGCGAATCAGCGAGCGGCGGCTTTCTTGCTCTTCTTCGCAGTGTTCTTGGCTTCAAGTTCAGCGGCATCGACGCGCTCGATCAGCTTGGTCGCCTTGCCGATGCGGTCACGCAGGAAGAACAGCTTCGCGCGGCGGACCTTGCCGTGCCGCTTCACTTCAATCTTCGCGATCTTGGTCGAGTGATACGGAAACGTTCGCTCGACCCCTTCTCCCGCGACAATTCGTCGCACGGTAAACATTTCGCGAGTACCACCGCCGCGGCGACCGATGACGACTCCGTTAAAAATTTGTATTCGCTCTTTGTCGCCTTCCTGAATCTTCGTGTGAACATCGACGGTGTCGCCGACTTCAAACACGAGCGGATCAGGTCGCAGAAACTTGTCTTCAACGGCTTTCACGTGCTTGTTAATCATGTTTTCTCTTCCAACTTCAGTCCAAGGGCGGGAACTGCCCGCCAGTGATGAGTGCTGTTTTCTTCGAGCCTCGAAACTTCAATGAGTCTGCAAAACTGCCTCGACTCAAAACCTGTCTTATTGCATTCCTGCTGGCGGGTTGCTGGTTGAAGAGCCACGTCGTTGACGTGTCCGCTCCAAACTTTGTTGCTCGCGCCAGCGGGCGATTTCACCGTGATTACCACTCAGCAAGATGTCCGGCACGATCATCCCTCGGAACTCGCGCGGGCGCGTGTACTGCGGGTATTCCAACAGACCGGATTCACCGAACGAGTCATACTTGCTGCTTGTTTCATCTCCCAACACACCCGGCACTAAGCGGATGACCGTGTCGATCACCATCATCGCCGGAACTTCGCCACCGTTGCAGATGAAGTCACCCGCTGAGATTTCCAGCGGCTTCAACCCTTCGGCAATTCGTTCATCAAATCCTTCGTAGCGACCACACATCAGGATGAGTCTCGAAAATTGAGACAACTCCCTGACCAGACCCTGATCGAGCTTCCGTCCTTGCGGAGTCAGCATCACCAGTTGTCCTGGTTGCGGGGCATCGGCCTGAACCGCCTCCACCGCCGCGTAAATTGGCGGACAAGACAACAACATTCCGGGGCCGCCTCCGTAAGGAGTGTCGTCCACCGACTTGTGTTTGTCGGTCGCCCAATCGCGGATGTTCCAGAGTCTGACATCGACCCGTTGGTTCTCGATCGCCAACTTCAACAAGCTTTGCTGAAGGTAGCTGTGGAACAACTCGGGGAACAATGTCAGAACATCAAATCGCATCTTGGCCGCTCACAGGACTCGCCCCAAACCAACCCCGACTGGCAAAAGCCGACCGGGATCGCAGGTCACTCCGCAGCCGGTGCTTCTTCAGCCGGTGCAGCTTCACCTTCCGGTGCTGGCGGAGCCGGTTGCTTTGGAGCGATCAACGCTGGTGGAGCCGCTGCGACGCCAAACCGGTTGGTCTTCACCTTCTTGACCAGCGTAGCCACTCGGTCAGACATACTGGCACCGACCGAAATCCAATAATCGACTCGCGCCAAATCGACTAAGACTCGCTTTGACTTGTCGGCGACCGACGTGTCGTACCAGCCGACTTCTTCGAGGGCCTTCCCTTCACGATGGACGCGCGAGTCCATCACGCAGATGCGGTAGAATGGACGATGCTTGCGTCCAATTTTTTTCATGCGGATTCTGACTGCCACTCAACTCTCCTTGGACTGAAGTTACACGATCTGAATAGAGGACTCTGGATCTGGTTTGGAGGTCCGGCTTGGCTTTGTTAGCCGGACTTCGCGAGACGACTCACTTGTCGATCACCGATTTCGCTTCTTCTGCTTCTTGGCTTCTTTTCTGGCCTTCTTGCGTTTCTCGTCGGCCTCTTTGGGGTCGGCCGGGCCACGTTTGCTGCGTTCCTTCGTCGAAGACAACTGAGCACCGGGATTGAACATCCCGCCGTCAGCCATTCCTTTCATGGCTTTCATTTTGTCCATCATTCCAAGGCCGGACATTTTCTGCATCATGCCCGCCATGTTTCCGAAGTCTTTGATCAGGCGGCTGACATCGGCTGGCTCCGCTCCCGCGCCGCGAGCGATACGATGCCGACGGCTGCGGTCAATCCGATCTGCATGGCTCCGCTCGTAGGGAGTCATCGAACTGATGATCGCTTCGATGCGACCCATGTCCTTGTCGGCGTCCATTTCGGGAACAGCCGCAGCGAGGCCCCCCAAGCCGGGGATCATCTTGAGAAGGTCGCCGAGTGGTCCCATCCGGCGAATCATCTTCATCTGCTTGCCAAAGTCCTCCAGTGAGAACTTGCCAGCCATCATCTTCTGCTGTTGGCGTTCGACTTCGTCGGCGTCGAATTCTTTTTGAGCTTTCTCGAACAGCGACACAACGTCGCCCATGCCCAAGATTCGGCCAGCCATCCGGTCGGGATGGAACGGTTCAAGCCGATCGAGAGCTTCCCCCGTTCCGATGAACTTGATGGGAACGCCGGTCACCTCTTTGACGCTGATCGCCGCACCACCGCGCGTGTCACCGTCGAGTTTGGTGAGAATGATGCCGTCCAACTCAAGCGCTGCGTTGAACGCCTTCGCACTGTTGACCGCATCCTGCCCGGTCATTGCGTCGCAGACGAGCAGAATCTGGTCCGGTTGAACTTTGCGGTCGATCTGCTCCAGCTCGTTCATCAGGTCGGCATCGACGTGCAGTCGGCCCGCCGTGTCGAAGATCACAACATCGACACCCGCTTGCTTGGCGGCAGCCAACCCGTTGACGCACACCTTCAGCGGGGACGAACCGCCGGGGGCCTCACTGTAAACGGGAACATCGAGTTGTTGCCCGACAATCTGAAGCTGCTCGATGGCACCGGGGCGTTGAAGATCCGCCGCGACGAGCATCGGACGACGCCCCTGCTCCTTGAGCATTCGGGCCAGCTTGCCGCAGGTTGTGGTTTTTCCACTCCCTTGCAGGCCGCACATCATGATTTTGTTGAGGCCATCGCGTCGCAAATGAAGCGAGGGATCGGCCGGCCCCATCAGGTTGCAGAGTTCCTGATGGATGATCCCGACGATTTGCTGGTCGGGACGGAGAGACTTGAGAACCTTGTCGCCAATGGCCTGTTCGGTGCAACGCTTAATGAAATTCGTCGCCACGTCATAATGCACGTCGGCTTCGAGCAGCGCTTTGCGAATCTCGGCTAGACCGTCGCGAATGTTGGACTCGGTGAGTTTTCCACCGCGCCCCAACACCGACAGCGCCGAGCGCAGTCCGTTGGTAATGCCATCAAACATGTAGGTTCACTCAGGTTCAAAAATGTCCGGAGCGTGCAAAGGCACGGCGTCCCGCGAGGGGCGATCCAAGGCGAGTCAACGCCTCAGGAGCCGGAACAAGGGCGAGAACTATAAGAACCGCCTCCCCCTTTCGCAACCAAACCCGTTTGAATGACTCCGACAGCACCCGCTTCGTTATGCTTCCTCCGCGATTACGGTTTGATCGCAGGAGAACATGCTCATGAAGCTTCCCGTCATTCGCGGTGTCATTGATCGCCGGATCCTCGTCAACTACCGGGTCGATCCCCGAGTCATCGCACCACTCGTTCCGGCTCCTTTCCGGCCGAAAGTGGTTGATGGGACGGGCAGCGTCGGAATCTGTCTGATTCGATTGAAGCAGGTTCGTCCGGCGTTCCTCCCTGCGTGGTGCGGCCTCTCGTCCGAGAATGCCGCACATCGAACGGCGGTCGAGTGGGACGACAACGGCACGACGCGTGAAGGTGTCTACGTCCGCCGGCGCGATACGAGTTCGTGGCTCAACACCTTGGCAGGCGGTCGCGTCTTTCCCGGCCTCCAAAACCACGCCGCCTTCACCGTGAAAGAGACTGCCGATCGCTTCGCGGTCGCATTGCAAAGTGATGACCGCGATACTTCGATGTCGGTGACAGGCCATCGCACGGACAAGCTGCCCGCGTCGTCGATGTTCCAGTCGTTGGAAGAAGCTTCGGCGTTCTATCAGGCGGGGTCGCTGGGCTACTCGGCCACGCTCGATGCCGCACGTTTTCAGGGGATTGAACTCCGCTGCCGTAACTGGTCGATCGAGCCACTCGTCGTCGAAGAAGTCCGCTCCAGTTTCTTCGACGACGAGTCCCTCTTTCCGAGAGGCTCGATCGAGTTCGACTGCGCCCTGCTGATGCGCGACATCGACCACGAATGGCACGGGCAGTCGGACCTGTGCTGCCCGAGTTGATGCCCAAAGTAGCCTCCTCGGTCCGCGTGATGAGCATTACATAATGCAAACATCTGATCCCAAAAGGATCATCACGCGGACCGACGATGGCTACTTTGAAGACACCGCTGAAGCAGGCCACTTCCCCTGTCTGCCCTCCACCAACTCCTGTATCCTGCTTCCTGACTCCTGCCCCCGGACTTCCACTTCCCAAGGCCCGCTGATGGCTCGCGATTTCGTCAACGAAAGTCTGTCACACGATCCGATTCACGGGTACATCCCGTTCATCGCGCGATCCGGTTTGCCCGAGGGTGAGGCCGCCGAACAGGACGTGATCGACCATCCGTGGGTGCAGCGGATGAGACAGATTCACCAGCTTCAAACGGCGTGGTGGGTCTTCCCGTCGGCCGAACACATGCGGTTTCAACACATCCTCGGTGCAATGCACCTCGCGTCGGTGGCGATCGAACACTGGTACGAGTCGCTCTGCGATTCGACCCGCAACGTGCCGAGTCGGGCTTATGTGGAGAGCCTGCTCCGGATGGCGGCCCTCTTGCACGATGTGGGGCATGGCCCGTTCGGGCACTTCTTTGACGATCACTATCTCGACCAGTTCGGCATCACGCACGAAGACATCGGCGGCGCGGTGATCGAGCAGGAGCTGAGCGACTTGCTCCGACGCATCCGACGCAATCCGAGTGGCAAATTGTCGCCGCTGGAGGAACTCGACCCGCACCAGATTGCTTGGTTGATTCGTCGTCCCAAACGAGACGCCGCTGCCGAAGAGGGCCATCCCGACTGGTTGCGAAAATTGCGGTCGATGTTCAGCGGCATCTACACCGTGGACAACATGGACTTCGTCCTGCGCGACGCCTATATGACCGGCTACAACACGAAGGCGTTCGATCTGAATCGCATCCTGCACTACACGTTTTTCACGTCGGCCGGGCTGACGATCCACGCGCGCGGGCTGCCAACGCTGATCAACTTCATCGAGACGCGGGCCAATCTGTTTCGCACGGTCTACTTCCACCGGACGGTTCGCGCGGTGGACCTCTCACTGGAGGAGCTCTTTCCCGAAACGATGCCGCGTCTGTTTCAAGGCAACCCGCTGGAGAAGCTCGACGCCTACCGCAAGTTCACCGAATCGTCGTTCCTCGTCGATGTTCATCGCTGGGCCGACGCGACTGATCCCGTGTTGAAGGAGCTTGGCGACCGCTGGCAACAGATTCTGCGGCGCGAGGTGACGTGGAAGATGGCCTGCGAGCGAACTCTCAATTTCCATTCGGGCAGTGCCGAACGAACGTCAATCATTTCCGAGCCCGATCTCGTCCTGAAACGGGTGCGTGAACGCCTTCCCGCCGAAGTGAAAAACATCCCGCTCAACATCGACATGGCCAAGCACTATCACCGCCCGAGCGGTCGTCTCCCCACTGGCGGTCAAAATTACCTGCTCGATCCGGCCGTCGGCACACCCCAAGAACTCTCCGACGACGATCTCTTCCGCGCCCTGCCAATCAGCTTCTGCGTTTTCCGCATCTACTCGAAAGACCACCGCCACGACAGCACGCTCAACACCGCGTTGAACGCTGTCCTCGGCGAAGCCTCCGATGCTAAGACGAATATGTGATGAAGCCGAGGCTCAACGATGTGGGACACCATCAACAAGCGACTGCATTGGTTGACGCTTAGGCGGCGAACCGGCCTTCTCGTTTTGCTGATCGTTGCCTTGACCGCTATTCCAACTTGGCAACGGCATCGTTCGGCGCTGGCATATCGGCGGATCGTGAAGGCGGTGATCAACTCGGGGCGGCCTCGGATTTACCTCGTCGATCACGACCCTGTATTCGCGCCCGATTGGTGCCCCCGTCCCGTTAGTCGAATTCTCCGTTCGTACTTGAGTCGTATTCGCACGATCTACGTGCATCCTGACAGCTCGCAAGCAAGTCTTGTCATTGGCGAGCTACCACATACAACCGGACTTGTGGGAGTGTGGTTTGGAATGGGTTGTGAAACTCCAGTGACCGAGGTGGGGGAGTGGCGAAATCTGTTGGCCCGAGTTTGCTCAATGACTCGGCTGCGGGAATTGTCATTATATGGAACACCGACAACAGATATTGAACTGAAAGAAGTCCGGCGGTTGTCCAATCTAAGAAAGCTGAATTTGCACGGTACACACGTGACAGGAGTAGGGCTGATCCACATTTCGCATTGCCGCCTGTTGTCTTCGTTGTGGCTGTCACAAACGAACCTGCAAGACCACGATGGCTCCATCGCCTCCATCGCTCGGATTCCAAGCTTGCGTGCCCTTGATTTGACTGGGACAAAGATCACAGACGCCTCAATCCCTGATCTGAGTCAGCTCGTCTCACTTGAGCGGCTCAGCGTATCGAACCTGTCAGATCAGGGATTCGAGCGTCTTCGGCAGGCATTGCCGGAATGCAAATTGAGCCAAAATCAGATGCCGTTCGAGAATTGACTCGTCTGAAGTTTCCAGTCGCTCTGAATCGAGTGGTCGTGCTGTCCGAAGTGGTCGCGCGTGCGAACGTGCTGCTGCTAGGAGGTCGATCTGAACCGAGTCGATACCAACGAGCATGTTGGACGACCTTGACCTCGAACAGTTGCGGCGGCATCCCGATTGGCGGACGACGCTGAAGGTCTATCAAGACCTGCAAACGGAGTCGCGCGAGCGGTTGCCGGAGTTTGACGGCTGGGTTCCCCGCGTGACCGAAGTCGCGGCGATCGAGTCCGCGAAGTTACCTGCCATCCACGGCAAGCTCATCGCGTTCGGGTTCCTCAAATTCGACCTCGCGGGTCGCGATGCGGGGATGCGATATCAGCTCACGTCGCAGGGCAAGCAGGCTTTGCTTGGCAAAAGCCTCGGTGAGGAAGACTCCACCGAGGAAGAAGTGGCTCTCGCAAAATCGGCCTGAGTTGCTTCGTTTAACCGCGTGGGCAAC
>JAYVDI010000030.1:0-9289 GCA_043749505.1 Schlesneria sp.
GGGAAAACCGTGGGCTAACGCCGCCCGGCTCACCAAGAATGTCTCACCTTCGGCCGCGTGAAATCTAGTCGGGACTTGATTCATTTTTGTCCCCGCCACCAACTCGCACGCAATTGGCTCAGTTTGCCCGATCCGTCGAGGTGTGAGGTTGAGAGCTTGCGCTCAAGTCGCGTGTTACGCGGCTCCGATCAAGACACCCGTTGGACGGACTCGACAAGCTCGGCGAGTGGACTCGCTCGGGAAACAAACTCACGACGACGACGGCAAGGATGGCTGGATGTCGCACGCGAACAGCGACCCGTTTCGGTTGGGATTTCTGGCGGCAATCGAGGATGTGGAGCGAGGATTCGTGGGGGGGCTGCTAGTCACAAACCGGTTCGGCCGGCCCCTTGAATTCCAATGCACCGCACCTGTGAAGCCGAACCGGGCGCAGCAGATTCTGTACGGCCCGACGCTGCGCCCATTCGTACTCAGCGAATTGATCGGCCGCACGCTGCTCGACAAGATCGGCGTGAAGCCGCAATTGGTGCTGATCGAGTCGAATGAGATCCTCGATCTGCGGCAACACGTGCCGATGCCTGTCGCGTTTCTCTCACAGGCTGAAACGTCAGATGAGACCGCGATTCGCTGCGGCAAGTTGGCGTTGGGAATGCACGCGGACTATCCGGCCGATCGAACTGAGATCGAACGGTACGCCAAGCTGATCCCGGCTGAAGCCACGCTCAGCGAACCGTTCGAGCGGGTCCGCGAGGCACTCGAAGAAACACTGCGGTTGGGGACGGCACGATCAGCGTAGAAACGGCACACGAATGTGATGGATTCGTTTCACCGCGCGGGCAACGTCCCGCGCGTCGGATGACGTTTGGGATTGTTTCACTGCATGACGCGCGGGGCGTTGCCCGCGCGGTGAAACGATAACCCGTTGATCTCGGCTGAGTGAGACAGAACGGAAGGACCAGTCGATGAGTGAGGGTTCGCGGCGAATGCTCGATGAGATGGCCAGCCGCCTGAAGACTCGCTCCGATGACGGAGTCGTGCCTGCTCCGCATTGGACGCTCGACAATGCGGGATCGTCGCTCGACATGCTGCTCGACGACGTGCCGACTTCGACGCTCTCGCTCGCCCTTTCGACGAAACTCTTTTCGTCAGGAATGAACGTCGCGCTGCAACGTTGGCCGTCGTTGGAGACGATCACCGTCGCGGCTCCGAAGCCACCGTCACTTCTGCCGACATGGAAGCCAACTCATTCGCGAGTCGCCACGTTCGGAATCACGTTCCCCGAGGGCGTGACGTTCTTGACCGCGCAGGCAGAGAAGGAAAAAACGGAGTCCGACGCCGCTAGCGGGACCAGCGACACGACCGGCGGCGGCAATGCGTCCGAATCTGGTCAGTCATCGACGGATGGCACCACACTTGGTGAAGGGGAACTGACGACGATTCTTCCGCCTCAGCCCGCCTCGCTGATGGACGAAGTGACGCTGGCGGAAGCCAAGAAAAAGACGACGCGCATCAAGCCTCCCGCTGACGCGCTGTCGATCGAAGACAGGCTCTTCTACTTGCTTCAGCCGCCGCTCCAATCCTGGCTGGCCGGGCAGGAACTGATCATGCCGTTCGAGCCGTTCCCGTATCAGTACGAGGGAATTGGCTGGCTCTTCTCGAAGACGGCGGGTTTACTCGCGGATGAAATGGGTCTCGGCAAGACGATGCAGACGATCACTGCGATTCGGCTGCTGATCCGCAGCGGACAGATTCGCCGCGTGTTGCTTGTCTGTCCGAAGCCGCTGCTTCCGAACTGGCAGCGCGAGTTCCGTGCGTGGGCCGAAGAATTGCCATTTGTGGTTGTCGAGGGAGACACCGAACGGCGCCGTTTGACATGGACGATGCCCGGCGTTCCGATCCTCATCGCGAACTATGAATCGCTGGTCCGTGACTTCGCGTCGTTCCCCGAAGGCGAGTTCCCGAAGTTCGATCTCGTCGTACTGGACGAAGCGCAGCGGATCAAAAACCGTGATTCACGCACGGCACAAACGGCCCGCGCGTTGCCGAGGCGTCGTAGTTGGGCGCTTACCGGAACACCGATCGAAAACCGCCCGGAAGAACTCGCTGCGCTGTACGAGTTCCTCGGCGTGGTGCCCCCCAACTCCACTCCCGACCTCAAGCAACTTCAATATTTGGCGAAGCAGTGCATCCTGCGTCGAACCAAAGACCTCGTCATGAAAGACCTGCCGCCGCGACTCGACCGCGACGCGCACCTCGATCTCCTGCCGGCTCAGAAGTACGCCTATGAAAAGGCCGAGAAAGACGGAGTCATTCATCTAAATGAGCTGGGTGACGAAGCCACGGTACAGCATGTTTTCGAGTTGGTGCTGCGATTGAAGCAGATCACGAACTTTGACCCATTTACTGGCGAGAGCGCGAAACTCGATCGGCTCGAAGCGGACATGGAAGAGATCGCGGCCAGCGGCGGCAAGGCGATCCTGTTCAGCCAATGGACGAAAGTGCTGGACTGGCTCGCCAAACCGATGGCCAAATACGGGGCACTGCTTTACCACGGCGGCGTCCCAACCAAGCAGCGCGAACCGATCCTGACGAAGTTCAAGGAAGACCCGAACTCGCACATCATCCTGATGAGCTACGGAACAGGAGCCGTCGGGCTGAATCTCCAGTTCGCGGGCTATGTGTTTTTGTTCGACCGCTGGTGGAATCCGGCCATCGAAGACCAAGCGATCAACCGCGCCCACCGTATCGGCTGCAAGAGCCAAGTGATTGTCACGCGGTTCATTTCCAATAACACGATCGAAGAACGGATCGACAAGATTCTCACCGAGAAACGGCAACTCTTCGCCGCAATCCTCGGCGAGGGAGACAACACCAACGCGTCGCTCAGCTTGAACGCCTCGGAAATCTTCGGCCTCTTCGACATGAAGGCCCGCCACGGCAAGGGAACACGCGCGATCAGCCCGAAGTGAGCGACATTCGTTTCATCGTCCGCGTTGGAATGAAGCCAGTCAATCATTCAGCGGCTGCGTGCTGCGAAGATACGCGAACAGATTGCGGACCTGTTCATCCGTGAGGTCTTTCAATTGGCCTTCGGGCATCAGGGATTTCTTTTGGGGGATCAGTTCGTCGATGTCGGCACGGGAGAGGGCGACGGTTTGGCCATCGGTACTTCTCAGCGAGACCGATTGAGGGTCTTGTTCCAGGAGGAAGCCGGTGACGACTCGGCCGTCGTTCAGGACGGCGATCAGGGTTTCAAAGCCCTCGCGGATCTCGGCACTCGGGTTGATGACGTTGAGCAGCATCCGGCGCACGTCGTCGCGCTTGTACGTGGTCAGGTCGGGACCGATCTTGCCGCCGGTCGCGTGCAGCGTGTGACACTTGCCGCACATCTGCACGTAGAGCTTCTTCCCCGGATACGGGTCGCCGGGGCCGCTGAGGATCGTCTGATACTTTTCGAGCTGGGCCTGCATCTCGGCGGTTGTCGCTCCCTCGACGCTCCCCCAGTGCTTGGCGATCAGCGAGGCGAGGCGTTCGTCGCGGTGGACCGTCAGTTGGCGGACCGTTTCGACCGGCAGCGTCTTCGCGCCGATGTCGCCTCGATCCACGGCTTCGACCAGCGCGAGCGACCACGGTTTGCGAGAGACCAATAGCGACTGGGCCACCGCGCGGATGTCGTCGGTCATCTGGCTGTATTGCTTGAGCACCTCGCTCGGAATGCGGTCGTCTCCATAGGCGGGAAGCGTTGACAGGATCGCGGCCTTCAAACCATCGTCGGCTGTTTTGGAAAGAGTCTCCAGCAGGACGGGGACCGACTTGGGTTGCTTCACCTCACCGAAGAGCATCGCGTACTCGGCCCGCTTCCCCGATGGAGCTTTTTCGTCGGCGATGATCTTGAGTGCTTCATCGACGGCGGAGGCGTCTTGTTGACGAATCTTCAGCGACAACGAACCGCCTCCCGCCGCGGAGAGGGCCGCGACGAGATCGGGCGGAACATTGTTGAGCGATCGTCCCTGGAAGGCTTCCTCGAACCCCTGCATCAGGGCTTTCGTGGCCTCGGGAGTGGGAGACTGTTTGAGCAACCTCGCACAGATGGCGAGATCGGCTCGCTGACCCGTGGAGGCGAAACGGCGCATCAGCCTCGGCAGGATTTCCTTCTGGACGAGCGGACGCGACCAAAGAGCGGTGTCGTTGAAAAGGCGGAATACCGAGTACTGAGTACCGAGTACTGAGGGTCCGGAACCGACGGTCTTGTCCTTCGATTCCGCATTGTGGACTCCGGACTCCGCGATCCGCGCTCCGAGTTCCGCACTCACCGCTGCCTCGACCGCCCACCAGATCATCAGCGGTTGACGGGGATCGGTAGCGTCTTCGTCTCGCGTCATCAGACTGCGGATGATCGGGAGCGACTGGTCGGGCGGCAGCCGTTTGGCCGATGCGGCGTACTGGCAGCGGACTTCGATATTCGGCTCGGTCAACGCGCGATTGGCGACTCGCATGGCGATGTCCGACGGCAGACGACGGTCGTCACCCAGCAGCCGCACAGTCCAGAGACGGACCTGCGGTTCGGAGTGGTCGATCGCCTTGAGGGCGGTTGCCTCATCGAGTCCCCCGGAGAGGTAGAGCGCCCATAGAGATTCGATTGCGGTCTGCCCCTTCTCGGCGAAGAGCTTTTGTTTGAGGGCGGGAACAATGGTGGCGTCTTTACGATCCGCGAGGACTCGCCGCGCCGCTTCGCGATGCCAGCGGTTGGCGTGTGAGAGCAGAGCGACGAGTTCGATGGACGACTTGGTGCGGAGGTCTGGCAGGCGGGACGCCTGCCAGACGTTCTTGGGACGAATGCGGTAGATGCGGCCGTGATCGCGGTCGAGGCCCCCCTGATAGTTGGCGGTGTGCGCGAGCTGCCCGTCGTACCAGTCGGCCACGTAGATCGCTCCATCGGGGCCGTCCTTCGTATCCACGGGACGAAACCACGTGTCGGCCGATTCGATCGCGTAACCGATGTCCTTCGTTTTGAATGTTGAACCAACCTGCTCGACATCGCTCATCACGACGTGATTCAAAATGGAGGCCGATCCGAACAGCTTGCCTCGATATTTCTCCGGCAGCGCCAGTGGCGCGTCGGCTCCCTCATAGATGATGAACTCGTGGGTGAAGCGGGGGACGTTGTGATGCTCCATCGCGGGGAAGTAGCCGAACGCATATTGGTTTCCGAGCGGTCCGTGCTTGCCGAAGCCCTTCTGGAGGTAAGCCCCCTGCATGTAGTGAAAGCCGCGCGTGTTGCCGCCGTTGTGTCCGGAGAAGACTCGGCCAGAGGAGTCGATCTCCAGCCCGAACGCATTACCGCCACCTTCCGAGAAGATTTCGTAACGCTTCGTATCGGGGTGGTAACGCCAGATGTTTTGGCCTTGGGAGAAAACGGCGGGAGGTTGATTGGGTTCGGTATTCGATGCCTTGTCCCCTCGCCCTGGCTCGGGCACCGCCGCTTCGGTGGTCGGGAGAGGGTTAGGGTGAAGGGTCTTCTCTCCCTGCTTCGCTTTCGTGTTGGAGGCGTCATCGTCATTCGGCCCCCTCACCCTAGCCCTCTCCCCCGAAGACGGGGGAGAGGGGACAGGAGGACCGTTCCTCACGCTCGCCGACACAGTGCTGCCCTGCGCGGCGTACAACCAACCGTCCGGTCCCCAGCGCAGGCTGTTGATGACCGAATGCGTGTCTTCGAGACCGAAGCCGGAGAGATGGACCTCGGGATCGCCATCGGGAATGTCGTCGCCGTTCTTGTCGGGAAAGAAAAGCAGGTACGGCGGATTGAGCACCCACACGCCGCCTCGTCCCTGCACGAAGGAGGTCGCGATGTTCAGACCATCGACGAACGTCTTGTGTTTGTCATAGACGCCGTCGCCGTCGGTGTCCTCATGAATCGTGATCTTGTCCTTTCCCTTGTCGCCGTGCGGTGGAGGGAGAGGAACCTTGTCGTAGACCGCTCGCCACCACTGGTCTTTACTGAGCAGCTTCAAGCCTTCGGGTTCGGGGTATTGCAGGTACTGCATCACCCAGAGGCGGCCTCGTTCATCGAAGTTCATGAACAGCGGTTGCGACACGATTGGCTCGGCCAGGACGAGATCGATCTGCAAGTCGTCGGGCACCTTGAAGTGGTCCATGGACTCGCGCGGCGAGAGGGCCGTCTGCTGCGCTTCGCGCCGGATGACGGTGGCAAACTGGCTGACCTTGGGGGCGGGGCCGAGCTTCTCGAAGACGACGTAGGCCGGTCGCTCCGCGACCGGCAGCGAGTCACGGAGTGACTCGTCTACGTTGGCCCACTTCAAATCATCGCCCACTCGAAACTGCCAGTTTCCTTCGAGCGAGATTGCTTCATTGCCCGCGATGAGTTGCGGCGCGCCGCCCTTGAACCCGCCCGATCCGCCCTCATCGAAGACACGGATGGCGACGACGTTCACCTCGCCGGGCTTGATCGCGGTCGGCGGGATGACGTAGCGGTGCATGTTCTCGACACCGTTGGCGTACTTCGGTGGCATGGCTCCGCTGACGCCGATCTTCGCGCCGTTGATGAAGCATTCGGCGGCGTTGTCGACTTTCTCGACGTAGAGGTATCCCCCGCGTCCCTTCCACGCCTCGGGGACTTTCACCTCGCAGCGATACCACGCGAAGCCATCGACGTTGGCAAATTTTTTTTGTTGGGCTTCCCACATTCCGGGGACTGACAACACGGTCCAATCGGCGCGGCCTTCGTCACCCGGAATCTTTGGCAGAATCGTACCGGTCTTCATGTCGGCGGGAGGAACCGGCAGGCCGGCGGCCCAGAAGATTCCGTTCAGCAGCAACCGCTGAAACGCCGGTTGGTGGAAGTCGTCGAGGTGGCCGAGCGACGTGTAGAACGTCCGGCCGCCATCTTTGCGGTCGAACGTCCACGCGACCGGCTCGTGCTTGTCGTTTCCTTCGATGCGACCGCGCATCAATTCCGTGGCCTTCGGATCGAGCGGCGTGTTGAGGTACAGCGTACCACCGCTCGTGAATTCTTTCGGCTCGATGCCGGTCAGGATCGGGTGTTTCACATCGGCTAGCGGACGGATGATCCCCTTGCTCGTATTGCTGGTGTGACCCTGGTAGTTACCGCCGATCAGTTCCTTGTCGATCTCGACCCACGCATCGAGTCCTTCGGGCTGCTTGTCTCGCGCATGAAAGGCATGGCTGGCGGTGCGGATGCCGACGACCGGTTTGCCGCTCGCGACGTACTTGCGGATGACATCGAGTTGCTCCTTCGGGATAGGTCGGCGGCGGGCGCTGATGAGCAGGACGTCGGCGTCGTTGACGACCTCGATCCCCGGCAGGTCGTACTTCTTCGACGGCGTCTCGAAGACGAAGCTGACTTTGAAGTCGCGGCCCAAATGTTTGGCGGCGAACTCGGGGAGCGTCACCTCGGTGCGGTACTCGTCCTCGGCACTGATGATGACGAGGTGCGGGCGTTTGTCGTCTTTGAACTTGAATGGTTTCACTTCAGCAGAAGAGCCCCTCACCTCCGGCCCCTCTCCCACCAAGGCGGGGGCGAGGGGAGAAAGAAGATCGGCGCTGGTGATCGTCGGGCACCAGTACTTCTCGATGTGCTCGACGACCAGATCGTTGCCGGTGAAGTGACTGACGAACGGCTTCATCGCCGGGTTGTACATCGTGTCGGTCATGTCGCGCATCAGGGCGACGTTCATTCCCTGATAGACCATCTGGCGGATCGAGAAGGGCCGTCCGAGGACGCACATGTTGGTATGCACGCCCATCACGATGACGTTCGTGATGCTGCGGCTCTTCATCAGCCGAAAGGCTTCGTCCGAGTCGGTGATCGCGTCGCCGTCGTGAATCTCGATCGCGGCGATCTGTCGCGACCAGGCCCGGTAGTTTTTGACCGGTTCCGCGCAGTCGCAGCCGCCGTCGGTGTCGTCGATGGGAAGGGGAGCTTCATGCGTTGCGTCGATGCGGCACCAGCGTTCGAGCGGCCGTTTCGTCTCGACCTGCGGCGCAGCTTGAGCCAGCTTCCGTTGAGGGGTGTCCTTGTAAAACTCCATCGTGTCGCTGGGGCAATGAATGATGAACGCCCCGCGTGCCCGAGCGGCCTTCACCACCTCGTTCATCTGCGGAGCCATCTCGCCCACGCGCTCAGTTGACTGGGGACACCAATGCTTGTCCCACATGTCGCAGATGACGACGGCCGTCTTTTTCGAGTCCCACTCGGTGGGAGTCGTGATCGTGTGATACCGCTTTACCGCAGCAGGCTCCACCGCCGCACCGGCCTTCGCCTCGATAGGAATCTCAACCCGTTTCCGCATGTTCAACAACAGCGGCTTCGCGTCGGTGGCCAAGACCGACGGAGCCGTTTCCAGAAGGGCAAGGCATCCCACGAGACCGGCAACAACAACTGAACTCGGCCGCATGGCAGACTCCGAATGGTTAGAGGAGGCGAGACGTGCCAGCAGTTTGATTAGACCCGGACGGAATTGCCAGTACGGCGGCGATGGTCGGGCTGCTCGTCACAATTTGACGGGCTGGCGGAGGATTCCACGCTCGTGGCAGTTGATCGCTCGTTGACCGGTCTGAGCGACTTGGCATCACACCGGCGTGGTTCACTTTAGTAACAGTCCAAGTTCCGGTGACGATTGAAGTCTTTTTTGCTCGTCAAAAAAACGGCACGCGGCGTGCTTTGAAGGAGTAATGAGGCGCTGCCAGTAAATGAACTGATTGGCCTCCGTGTCCTTCCGAGCAATAGCGAGGTGACCCACTTGTCAAGAATTGGTTTCCCCGCAGATGACGAGCGATTCGGTGAGGTTTCAGCCCGACCGGTTCACGCCGAGTTGATCACGAATCCTGCGAGGAGAGTTCGGTTGGAGCAGTTGCAGCAGGTCGCTCAACTACTCGACAGTCAGTTTTGTATTCCGGGAACCAGCATCAAGGTGGGTTTGGACTCTTTGATCGGGTTGATCCCCGGTGTGGGGGATCTGATCTCCGCGGCGGTTTCCGCTTGGCTGATTCGAGAAGCCAGACAATTGGGCGCACCGTGGTGGTTGATTGCTCGGATGAGCTGGAATGTCGCCGTCGATACGACAATCGGTGTGATCCCGGTTGTCGGTGACGTGTTCGATGTCGTGTGGAAGGCCAATCGCAAGAACATCGAATTGCTGACGCGACACCTCGAACGCGGATCGGTGTCGCGCGATTGATGGCCCATTAGCAGCCTGTTGAAAAAGGCAGGACGGGCAAGAGTGCCCGTCCTGCCTTTTTCAACAGGCTG
>JAYVDI010000031.1:0-3316 GCA_043749505.1 Schlesneria sp.
CGGATACCTCTCGCCCGACCAATACGAAGCCGAACACGCCCCGGCACAAGCGGCGTAATCCCGCCCCCGCCGGAAGCCGCCATTTACTGGGCCATCGCATCTGCAGCTCATCGAGAAGTTGCGGTTGCTCGCGCCACACAAGATCGTGCTCGAAGGAACGGGAGGGTCTGAGTTCGATGTCTTTCTCGAACTCACCACCGCCAAGTTGCCCGTCTTTCGAGTCAACCCGCGGCAAGTCCGCGACTTCGCCCGTTGCACCGGCAAGCTTGCCAAGACCGACTCCCTCGATGCGGCGGTCATTGCTCAGTTTGCTCACGTCGTTGATTTCGCCCACAATTGCCACCGAATTCCGCCTTGGATCGCCTCCAAGAGCACGTCGCAAGACGCAGGCATCTCAAGACCATGTTCGTCGCCGAGTCCAATCGACTCGAACACGCCCGAGAACAATCCGTCCGCAACAGCATCGCTCTCCATCTGAAATTCCTCACCGAACAACTTCAGAACATCGAACGTGAAATCCACCAACTCATTGACAGCACCCCGGAATGGAAGGAACGAGAAACGCTCTTGGAGTCCGCCATCGGCGTCGCCGACAAGACCTCCTTCACCCTTGTCGCCGAACCCCCCGAACTCGGATCACTCTCCCGACAACGCATCGCCGCGCTCGTGGGACTCGCCCCCTACAACAACGACAGCGGTCAGTCTCGAGGCACACGCAGCATCCGCGGCGGACGGTCCACCGTCAGACACGCCCTCTACATGGCCACCCTCGTCACCTCCAGGCACAACCCCGTCATCAGTGCCCATTACCGAAAACTCCTCGACGCCGGCAAACAGAAAAAGGTCGCACTCGTCGCCTGCATGAGAAAGTTCCTCACCATCCTCAACGCCATCATCCGAAACAAACAACCCTGGAAAAATCTCCTCGAGACCACTTGAAAATCAAGACAGTCGCTGACCCCAGCGCATGTAACTTCTGCGGCGGTGAGATGCAATCGGGCAATGCCTCTGCGTCTTCAGGCTCGGTTGCTTGACCGACTGCGCGTGGCCGTTCATCCTTCGAGCCGCTCCCCTTTGATGTTCGCGCTCATGCCGAAGTGTCTCGCCGTGTCTGCTCCGAAATTCGATCCCACCCCGCCCGCAGTTCCTTCGACGGAAGCCGTTCACCCCGTGTCGAGCTGGCTGCTGGTGCGCCGCATGTTGGGCTTGGGCTGGCGTTATCGTGGTCGCTGCTTGCTGGTGGTGACGCTCAACTTCGCGCTCGTGGCGTTAAACCTAGCGGGGTTGAGCCTCGCGGGACTTGGGATCGACGCGCTGCGAGAGTCGCTTCAACCTGGCAGCCCAGCGCCGCACTGGCCGCTCGGCTGGCAGCCGCCTGTTGAGTGGGCCGTGATGACGCGCATCGTGTTCATCGCCGGGCTGGTTCTCGCCGTGGCAATCGTGCAGGCGGCGTTCAAATTTATCACAGCGGTGGCAGGAGCAGCGCTCAGTCAGCGGATCGTGATCCAACTGCGCACGAACGTGTATGACAAACTTCAGCGACTGAGCTTTCGGTTCTTCGACGCTCACGACAGCAGCTCGCTCATCAACCGCGTGGCGGGCGATGTGCAAGCCGTGCGCGGGTTCGTCGATGGCGTAATCCTGAAGGTGCTCACCGTCAGTTTGTCGCTGGCGGTCTATCTCGCCTACATGCTGTCGGTCCACGCGACGCTGGCGTGTGCGTGCGTCTTCGCGTCGCCGCTCTTGTGCGTGGGAGCCGTCTGGTTTTCGAGAACCGTTCGTCCGCTGTACCGGCGCAGTAGCGAACTCGGTGACAAGCTCATCCTGCGGCTGTCCGAGAACGTGCAAGGGATTCAAGTCGTGAAGGGCTTCGCACGGGAGGCCGATGAGATCGCGCGGTTCCGCACGGCGAACCTCGCGGTGAAGGACCAGAAGTACGACATCTTCTGGAAACTCAGTCTCTACCAACCGACGATGGGCTTTCTGACGCAGATCAATCAGATGATCGTGATCGGCTACGGCGGTATGCTGGTCATTCGCGGCGAACTGCCACTCGGTGCGGGGCTGTTCGTGTTCGCCAACCTCATTCACGAGTTCGCCAATCAAGTCGGTCAGATCATCAACATCGCCAGCAGCATTCAGAGCAGTCTGACCGGTGCCGAGCGTGTCTTCGCGGTCCTCGACGCCGACATCGAAATTGATAGTCCCCCCGGCGCGACACGTCTCCCGCAGGCGTGTGGAGCGGTGACGCTCGAGAATGTGTCGTTCGCTTTCGTGCCGGGCCAACCGGTCTTGCAAGATGTCTCACTGGAGGTCGCACCGGGCGAGTCGATCGGGATCGTGGGCGAGACCGGAGCGGGTAAGACCGCGCTGCTCAACCTGATCGCCCGGTTCTATGACGCGACCTCGGGGCGAGTTCTCGTGGACAATATCGACGTGCGGCAACTCGATCTCCACGACCTGCGTCGCAACATCGGCATCGTCTTTCAAGAGAGCTTTTTGTTCAGTAACACGGTCGCGGCCAACATTGCGTTCGGTCAGCCCGGTGCCGAGCTGAACCGAATCGAAGATGCTGCGAAGCTTGCGGCGGCACACGAGTTCGTCACGGAATTGCCGACCGGCTACGACAGCATGATCGGCGAACACGGTTCAAACCTGTCGGGTGGACAACGCCAACGACTGGCGATCGCCCGCGCGTTGCTACTCGATCCGCCGATCCTCTTACTTGACGACGCGACCGCCGCCGTCGATCCGGAAACTGAGCATGAGATTCAACAGGCGATCTCCACCGCGCACCAAGGCCGCACCACGATCCTCGTCTCGAACAGAATCAGCGCCCTCAAGCGAACCGACCGGCTGTACGTTCTGCACCAAGGCCGCATCGTCGAGTCCGGCAGCCACGCTGAACTGATGCAACTCGACGGCGAGTACGCGAAACTCAGCCGCATCCAACTGGCAGGCGACTAATTTCCGAGCGGGGTGGCGTCAGCCCAATGGCACTCACTTTGCCCGCAAAGTAGCAGGTACACTCCGTGTGCCGTCCGCAGATCGCCGGTTACGGCACATGGAATGTGCCTACTACTTTTTAAAGTGAGTGCCATTGGGCGTTAGTCTGCGTTCGATTACTGAGGAACCAAAGGGCTGACGCCACCCCGCTCGGAAATCACAAGAGGGCTAGCGCCCAAGAGTCGTGATTGGGTTGCTGTTAAACGAGGGCTAGGGCATTTTCGTGGTTAGTTTGCAGTGTATCCGGCGTGGCGGAGATAGTTGCGGCATTCGTCGGGGAGGAATTCGGAGACGAGTTGGCCGATGCGGT
>JAYVDI010000032.1:0-5907 GCA_043749505.1 Schlesneria sp.
CCGAGCGGCGTGGGTTCGTGTTGTTGCTCGTGCTGGCGACGCTCGTCATTGGGGCGATGCTGACGGCGGGAGTGGCTCGGTTGAGCATGGTCGCGGCGCTCGATGCCATTCGCGCCGAGGAGCAGTTTCAGCAGCGCTGGGTCCGGCGCGGAATCCAAGAGACGCTGTTGGGGCAGGCCGAGCGAGTCTTGACCGAAGCCAATCTCCTTCAGCCTGGCTTGGCATCGCTGGTAGGGACGCTGCGCCTCAATGATGTGGACTATCGGTTCGTGGTGGCCGATGAGTCGGCGAAGGCCAATCTCAACTCGGTCGCTCGTGTCCGGGGAACTGCGGCGGTGAGACGCCTCGTCGGACAGCTCTCCCGTTCCGCAGGACGACTCACCGTGGAACTGCGTCCGTTCGAGGAGTCCGACGTGGCGTTCGACTCGTGGGGACAGGTGTTCGATATCTCCGCCGAGGAGGATGTTCACGAGTGTGCCGACGCGGTTCGAGAGAGTACCTCGCAACTGACCTGTTGGGGGACGGGGCCGCTCAACATCCGCCGAGCGTCGGACGAAACGATTCGAGCGTTCTGTGAAGCGGTTGTTCCGGGAGTCAAAATCGAAGGGCTACTCGCCGCGAACCGGGAGCGGGGGGCCGTCATCGGCTCCGTCACGGAACAGCTTGCATCCGCCCGGATCGTCGCCGACGATGCCGAGCGATTGCAGCCGTGGATCAGCTCCGCGTCCTCGTGCTGGTCGCTCTGGTTGCAGCCAATGGCCCGAGGGGGAGCGACAGAGTTCCACTTGTTGGAGCTGACTCCGGCCGGTCGCCCCGACGTGTTCGTGTTCTGTTGGTAAGGACGGTCTCACTTCCCGTAGGGTGGGCACTGCCCACCACAACGGATTGGGAATTGGTGGGCAATGCCCACCCTACAAGAGGTTTTCAACAGGCTGGTCAGCATCGACACCCGCACAGGAGGATCGCATGGTTGCTTCGTTGCCCCTGATGAGACGGTTGATGCTGAGCAGCGTGGGAGCATCGGTCGCGGCGACGTTGGGAGCGATCGGTTGGGCGTGGACCGCCCCCGTCCCATCGCTTCCCTCACCACCAAAGCGGCACATGACCGAGACTGCGGCCGAAGAACCCGCGCCGCACAAGCAGGTCGATCTCAAAGCCCCCTATTGGTCGAAGCGTCTGCAACGTCCGACCATCGACCCGCTCCCGGTCGTCACGACACCGAAGCCAGTCGCTCCACCCGTCGTCGCCCCACCCAAGCCGCCACCAACGTTGCCCAATGTCGAACTGCTCGGCACCGTGATCGACCGCGATCAGGCATACGGGTTCTTTCAAGTCGCCGCAAATCTCGTCGAGACCTGCAAACAGGGAGACCCCCTGCCGGGACCGCTCAAGGGAGCCGAAGTGATCTCCGTGACAGACAAGCAAGCGGTCGTGAAGTACCAAGGACAGGAATTCACCCTGAAGGTCAAAGCCAAATGACGCGATCAAAATCAGGCTCAGTCAAGAATCTGGTTGACGATCTGAGAATCGACGGTCATCCTGCCCACCGTCATTGGGCATCTCGCACGCGACTCGATTCATGGCGGCCCGACGGCGTCATGAGTTTTCTATTCGCTGTGAATCAACCGTTCGGTTGAGATTCGGCTCACTTCAATCCAATCGCATAGTGGTGCCCCCCTTTCATCACCACGTCGTTTCGTTGTTCCTGATACGGGAGCGGATCATGGTTGCCAAGCAGAAGCGGAGTCCGTGGACTGTGATCGCGGCCACGGGTTTGGTCACGTGTGGCTTGGTCGGAGTCTGGTGGGCGCGAGCGACTGGTCCCGGTGGAGTTGTACGGGCGGCGATGGTTCCGGTGTCGCAACTCGTGGGTGCGGTGGCGGTGCAGACTCCCGATGACGTGCTGCAATCGAACACGACTCATCACGACGGGATGGTGGAAATCCCCGGCTATGGATTGGTCGTGGAAGTCACCGAGACCAATGCTCTCGGCGAGGTGATTCGCAAACGGATGGACGGTGCTGGGCGAATGATTCAGTCCGTGGATGCCGCAGGTCAGATCACCAACTACGGCTACGACGCGTATGGCAATCTGTTGTCGGTGCGCGATCCCAACGGTGTCGGATTCGACTATCAATACGACGCCTTGAACCGGCGCATCTCGGCGACGGACACGGCGGGCCACACGACCACGATGCAATACGATCTCGGTGGGAATCTCATTGCCGAAGTCGATGCAAAGGGCCAGACGACCACTCATCAGTACGACATCCGCAACCGTCGCATCTCGACCACGGATCGGCTCGGTTTCACCACGCATTGGACGTATGACGCGACGGGCAACGAGCTGTCAATGACCGACGCGCAGAATCAGACGACGAGCTATGTCTATGACGTGGCCGGTCGCAAGGTACAGACGATCTGGCCCGATCACGTCTCGGGCGCGTCGCCGGGGGATCAGGGTTATGGCATCGTCACGATCAGCCGCGATGCGATGGGCCGAGTGCAGGATCAGCGCGACCAGCGCGGGACGGTCATCACGTATTTCTATGACTTGGCCGGACGGATGATTCGCCGCGAGTACCGCGAACACGGCAAGACCTCGGCCGATGTCCCCGACGACTATGACTCGTTCACCTACAACGGAGCCAGCCGCGTGGTGTCCGCAAACAAAGGACGCTATGCCAACTCACTACAATTCGCCTACGACGCGGCGGGACGCAGGACGAGCGAATCGCTGACCGTCGCTGGGCAGACGTATTCCGTCGGCACCGACTACGACAAGGTGGGACGCGCCAAGTCGCTGACGTATCCCGACGGGACCGTTGTCAGTCAGACGTACACGCCGCGCGGGCAACTTGCCACGGTGGACCGTGCATCGCCGACCGAAGCGGTCGCTTCGGTCGCCTCCTTCAACTACGACAACGGCGGTCGCGAAACGTCTCGTACCTTGGGCAACGGCGTGACGACGACGCGCACCCACACCGCCGATAACTCCGTCGCCTCCACCAACACGCCGGGCGTTGAGTCACTGGCATACACCTACGATGCGAACAAGAACCCGACGAGCGAGATTCGCACGGGCGTGATGGTTGCACAAAGTTGGTCCACGGGAGCCAACGGATTCGATGCTGAGAACCGGCTCGTCAGTTGGAGCCGCTCGAATGGCGACTCGCAATCGTGGTCTCTTAGCCCAGTCAACGATTGGGACCAGTTCACCAGCAACGGTACAACACAAATGCGCACCCACGGCCCGGCTCATGAACTGACGAGCGTCGGCACGTCGGCGATCCAGCACGACGCAAACGGCAACCTCACGCAGGACGAACGAGGTTGCCTGCTGATCTACGACGCTGACAACATGCTCCACGAGTTCCAAGCCAACGGCATCACCGGCCTCAGCAACGCCACCTACGCCTACGACGCCCTTGGGCGAAGAATCTCTAAAACCATCGCCGCTCCAGGTTCCGAACCCAACGCCGCCGCCTCGACCACGTTCTACGTTCTCAACGGTCAGAGAGTCGTCGCCGAATACAACGCCACCGGCACCGCCCTCCCGATCCTCGTCGCCCGCCTCATCTACGGCAGCTACATCGACGAGCCGCTGGTCCTGCTTTCCACCCTCAACAATCAACCCTCGACCCTCTACTACCACACCAACCGCCAATTCAGCCCTATCGCCCTCACCGACGCCTCAGGCGCAGTGGCCGAACGCTATGCCTACACCCCGTTCGGAGAACACCGTGTCTTCTCCGCCAACGGCACCGACACCGGCCTCACCCCCGAAACCAACAACCGCACCCTCTTCACCGGTCGAACCTTCGACCAAGAATCCGCCCTCCACTACTTCCGAGCCAGAACCTACGACGCCCCCTTGGGCCGCTTCACCAGCCACGACCCGTTGATGTATCCCGACGGACCAAATACGTTCGCGGGGTGGTTTGCACCGCACGCTCTTGATTGGAGCGGCAAGGACATCTGGATAGAAAACACGACAGCCGTTGGTGGTTTGCACCAAAGAATCTGCGTAGACACGTGTGATAAGAGTGGCAAGAAAACCGGAAAGTACTGTGTCTCATTTGGCGTAGATGACTCCGACGGCAAGCCTGGTTCGTCCGGAGGCGTTAGCGGAGGTGGTCCATCTGGATGGAAAAATGGTGTGATTTATGAAGACACTGTTGACAAGGCGACCGAGGAGGGGCCGCGAATAGAAGCTGACTGTTGCGTCAGCGCTGAATTGGAATCGTGGCTAAGAGATAAGGTGGACAAAGAGGGGGTGTACCTCATTTTGGGAAACAATTGCCGGAGTTTTTCGAGGCGAATGCTCTTTTTTGCTCGCGCAAAGATACCGGCCCTCAAAAAGAAGTGTGATTGCAAGGATGAAAAGTGATGAGACATTCCGTTGTACTCGGTGCTGTTGCCTGCGCAGTCGTAATACATGCGATTTGTTGTGCTGAGGAGCGTGAACCCAACAGACGCGAAATCAAGGCCGTTACACTGCGAGAACACGCGCGTGGAAAGAAGATGTCATCGTTTCAAATCAAGAGAAACGACGCAGATGGAAAGTTGTTCTTCAACCATCTCGATAAATGGGTCGCCAGCATTGCTGAAGGCAAAACCAGCAAAGTTAGCTACGCCCCATCAGTTGTATTTGAAACTGAGATGTTACGGGTAAGCCTAGGAAGTAAAGTGACTGTCATATCAACGAGGAACTCGCCCCAAGATGTATGGCAACAGATCACTCGCCAATCAACGGATGCGGATCGAGAGCTTCGAGCTGCAATTCAAGAGTGTATCCATCGAAAACAGGAATAGGCCGCTGAGAAACAAGTGGGACCAGTTCACCAGCAATGGGGCAACGCAGCCAGAAAAGAATCCATGCCGAAAAAGCACCTTGTTCGTTCAAGTTGCAATAGTGTTTCCGATCGTCGCGATGTTTTGCTCTGGATTATTATTCATCGGATCACGCTACATCGCCTACACTGCTGTGCGGGCATTTGGAAACGAGTTTTCGCAAGTGTCTTGGTTCTATGGGCAGCAAAACAACTTACTGGCGAGACATTACCTGTGGAATCGCCTCCTCGTTCGCAGTTATTCTGCCGGGATCAGTACAATTGTATTTCCAGTCGATGCATTATCTATTCACGATCGTAAGTTTAGCGATGCGGACTTAACGAGGATTACGCAGATTCCGACGATTCGTTATGTCAACATTTCAGGGACTTCAGTGTCTCGCATAGGGATTCGCTTGCTGTTGGGTTGCGATCACATTCAAAGTGTGCAGTGCTTCGATTTGGCTGTTAGTATTGAAGACCTTGAAGCGATTCGCAAGGAATTCCCCGGTAAGCATGTTATTTACGAGAGGGCGGAAAACAATGGCGATGGTTAGGTCTTTTTTCGACGGGTTTTAATGTGTTCACAGCGCCATTAGCCCGTCTTCTAGCGGTGTGGTGGCATGTCCTTGTGGCTGAAGCGAACATGATATCGCGAGCCAGGATGCACGCCGAAGTGCTTGCGATGTGTTTTGGCTACTATCCAATTGCCTCTGGAAAATGTAGTCCGTTGTAGTGACGGACTTGCCGACGCCAACGAAGCATGACATTCCGACCACTTTCCATCCTGCCCTATGCTATGAGTACTTTTTTCATCGCACCCATTCCTCGTCTTCCTTATGGCCAAGCCTGTCTGGACATTGTTGGAGCATCATGATCGCTGGCATGTGGCCTGCGTGACGGGGGACGAGGTGCGGCTGTTGGCTTTGGATGTCGAGGCGTCTGAAACGCCGATGGCGTTGTCGCGGCGATTGGCAGCGGCGTTGAAAGGGGATGGGTTTCGCGGGGGCGAGATCGTTCTGGGGTTGGACTCGGCGCGGTGTTTGGTGGGGGCGATCCCGCGCGACGCGAGTGT
>JAYVDI010000033.1:0-21202 GCA_043749505.1 Schlesneria sp.
CCCTGCCCCCGGTGCCGCCACAGGGAAGAAGAAAGACGACACGCTCGGCGGAGCCTCCAGCGATTGCGAAGCCTTGGAAAAACTCCGCCGACTGGCCCTATCGGAAGATATCCCTGAACCGAAGTTTTCCCAGCGAGTTCTGTTCGCCAAGGGCACCACGGACGAAGACGACGACGAGGTTGGAGAGGAATGAGCGATGCCGGACATTCCCCTACTGACTTCCCACACCTGGGAGACCAGCTATCGACATGAACAGGGTGATTTGGTGGCCCTGTTCTATGTCCTGGCGTTGTCGTGTGCAGTCCAGTACGACCGGATGACCGGTTACTTCACGTCGGACGCTCTGGCACTGGCGGCACGAGGGATCGAGAAGCTCATCGCCAACGGCGGTCGGATGCGGCTGCTGGTTGGCTGCACGCTCGGCCCCAAGGAAGTCGAAGCGATTGAGCAAGGCTACGATCTGCGACAACAGGTCGAAGACCACCTGATCAAGGAGCCACTCTCTCCACCCAATCCCGAGGCCAAAAACGGTCTGGAAGCCTTGGCATGGATGATCGCTCACGACCAACTCGACGTGAAGGTCGCCATCCCGGTGAGTCCGGCCGGTCAACCGATTGCCTCCATTGGCATCTACCACGAGAAGGTGGGTGTCATCGCCGACCAGGAAGGGAATCGGATCAGCTTCAGCGGCAGCATCAACGAGAACCGCGACGAGGCCAGAATCCCACTCCGCGATCCAGCGACGGTGGAATTCTTGCGAACTTGGATCGATGGCAAGCCACGCGACGCCATGCTCTTTCCGGGCAATTGGGCATCCAATCGCTACGGCGGCAAGTTGATTCAACACGATCTGAAGGCCGCTGGCATCGAATACGAAGTCGAAGGGCGGAAGGCGGACTTCCATGCTCTCCGGTACACCTTCATTACGAACGCCATCAAGTCGGGCGAACTCCCTGCCACCGTCCAACGGTTGGCCCGTCACTCCGACATTAACCTGACGTTCCGCGTGTATGCCGACCTGGGATTGGAAGACCTCTACCACGGGGCGTCGCGAGGTACTGCTATCACTCCGGCGACGGCGGCGAAGGGCGGTTTACGGAAGCGATCGAAACGAGTTCCGACCGAAGCGAAGAATGAGACTGCAGACCCAGCCGAGCAGGAAACCGGTGCAAAAAGTGTTGCACTAAATGTTGCACTCCCAGTCGTCCCGGAACGGCCTTCGGTGACTCCAGATGTCACAACTCGGGTTGGAGGCGGTGAGCCAGCTCGGTCACCGAAACCTCGAATGCGGTCGCCAAAAACACAAGGGGCGACAGGAGATAGCTCACCCTGTCGCCCGGTGTCACAGAATGTCGAAACGGAGAGGGTGGGATTTGAACCCACGAGGAACTTACGCCCCTGCCGGTTTTCAAGACCGGTGCAATCGGCCACTCTGCCACCTCTCCGGGGTGCGATGTGATCGGGCGGGATCTTACTGGCCGACTTCTCGTCGTGCCAGTTTCGGCACCGGGATTGATGGCAGATCGGATACGCATTGAGGACAACGGGTTCAGAGAGCGGGAACGTTCGGACAGCGTTTCAGGGCTGTTGTTCAAATTCCGTTTGAATAAGGTCGGCCTATCACTCTGCGACAGGGGGAGAGATTCACAGAGGACAGCAATCTGTCGAGTCACCTCGAACGAACAGCAAACGCCACTCGTTCGTTCTCGCTTCCGGTCGCGGATCGACAGGGCGACCACAAAGTTGGCGACGCGATCTTCTGTGGTATCACACGACCTCGTGCAGTGGTTCATTGCCCGGATCGACGAGGTACTGCGGCACACCCGACTGATCGAAGACGCGGATGTTTTGGGCGTCGATTCCCGCGCACTTGTAGAGCGTCGCGAAGACCTCTTGGAATTTGACGGGCCTCAGGCTCGGTTGCTCGCCGTTTTTGTTGGTCGAGCCGATCGTTTGACCGGTGCGCATGCCGCCACCTGCCATGACGGCGGTGTTGGCTTGAGGCCAGTGGTCGCGGCTGTTCATCCCGTTGATCTTCGGCGTCCGGCCGAACTCGCCCCAGACAACGATGGCCACATCGCGGTCGAGACCTCGCTCGTGGAGATCGGTCACGAGCGCTGACAACCCCTGGTCGAGCAATGGACATTCCTCGCGGCACTTCGGGTAGTTCATGCCGTCCGAACCGTGCCAGTCCCAGCGGCTGTAGTTCATCGAGATGAACCGTGCCCCCGCTTCGACGAGTCGTCGCGCGAGGCAAAAATTCTCGACCATTGGCGGGGCACCGTCGCGTTGGAACTGCGTGCTGCTCTGGCCGTACCGGGCGACGATCTTCGGGTCTTCCTTCGACAGATCGAGAGCATCGGCCAATTTGGAGGTGGTCAGGATTCCCATCGCCTGCTGTGCGTAAACGTCGAGGCTGCTCATCATGCCGCGCTGATCGGCCTCTCGGTGGAAGCGATCCAGCGAGAGGCGGAGCTTCGTCCGGTCCTGCAGTTTGTCGAGCGTCACGCCTTGCAGCACCATGTTCTCGTTCGTGCTGCGAGCTTCGCGTCCGAGAACATTGAACGGGGAGTGAGCCACTCCGAGGAACCCTCCGTCACCGGTCTCGCCCCACGTTCGGTTGCCGGTCTGATACATCAACGCGACGTTGGCGGGGATAGCCGGGTTCGCCTGCCCGAGCGCGTGCGAGACCCAAGCTCCCCCCTGCGGCCACCCGCCGGGAGGCGTTCGTCCCCCTTTGTGGCGTCCGGTCATACACTGGTAGGCATCGTGACCGCCATCCGAATCGGCGAGCGACCGGACGAGGACAAACTTGTCCATCATCTGGGCCATGCGCGGAAACATCTCGCTGACTTCGATACCGGGGACGTTGGTCTGGATCGTCTGAAACTCACCGCGCACCTCGGCGGGAGCGTTCGGCTTGGGATCCCACATGTCGATGTGAGGCGGCCCGCCGGGCAGATAAATGTTGATGATCGCCTTGTGCGACGCAGATCGCCCCGGCTCAGCCCGCAGCACATCGCTTAGTCCGATCCCGCCGAGAGCCATCCCACCAATCGTCAGGAAGTCGCGTCGCGAAATGCCGTCGCAGAAATCACGCTGTTTGCGAGCACGATGTCCCAGAATGGTCAGCATGGAAATGTCCTTCGTGGCGGCAGGATCAAGGCAGAGAGAAGGCGGAGTCAAACTTCAGCAGTCCAACAAATCGACAATCTCTAACTTGATCGGCCTCCCCACGTCAACACTCGATGAAATGTGACCGGAGATGGAGCATCGAACGACTCGAAGATTGAGTCGGATATCTCCACACGGGGGCGCTCGATTCCAACGGAGGGTCCGATTGCAGGTCGCCTCTTCACGGCCTGCAACCAGCCTATCGAAACAGGAAGGGCAAGGGTTCTGCCGAGCCTCTGGCGTATCGAAAGTCGCTTGCTTCTCGCGGCTCGGCAGGAGCCTCGCCATCCCGACAAACGTTTTTCAACAGGTTGCGACACCCCGTCATTGAAAGACTGCTACTCCTCGGAGTCTTCCGGCGCGCCGGGTTTACCCAAGAATTTGCCACCGCTCATGAACATGCCGTTGTCGCACGGTACGCACCATTCGATGGCCACGCGGTAGCAGTATTCGCGAGACTCACTGGCCATCTTGACCGTGACATCTCCGAGCGAAACCGAACCGCGATGCAACATGCCGATCCCGTACCGGCTGATTTCCCGAGTCATCGCGGCAACCGTGTTTCCGCGCTGCGTGGTGATCTCGGCGGGAACCGTCAGCTCGATCCGCTCATGCGTTCGCAGGTTGGTGCCATCGACTTTCTCGATGCTCTCCAGCACCGTGCGCAAGTCGTGAATGTTGGGACGGCTCCAAGGATCTGGCGATTTCATGACGGCTCCGACAGCGGGGGTGACGGACCTGCAAATTGGCAGGTGGTTGCTGCAAATCTACGTCACGTTTTTCGAGGTGCCGTTGGAATTTTGACCAAATCCTGCCAGAAACGGTGGCGCGGACAATTGGGTTGGGCAGAACCATTCGATCAAAATGTCGTTGCATGAGAGAGATTCCTGTGACAGCTCCATCAGAACCGATTTCAAGCCAAGTGGAATGCCTCGACTATCTTCCTCGTTTGCCGCGCGACCGATCGCCGAGTATCGGCTGTATCGGGGCGGGGTTCATCATGTCCGACTGCCATCTCGTCGCGTACCGGCAGGCAGGATTCAATCCGGTCGCGATTGCAGCGCGGCGGCGGGAGCAAGCTGACGCGGCAGCCAGTCGTCACGCGATCCCGCACGTTTACTCGGACTACCGCGAGCTACTGGCGAACCCGGCGATCGAAGTTGTCGATATCGCGGTGCCGCCGGATGTGCAGATCGAGGTCGTGCGGGAAGTCGTGCGCCATGCGAGTCACGTGCGTGGCATGTTGGCTCAGAAACCGCTCGGGATCAATTTCGCCGAGGCCCGCGAAATCGTGCGGCTCTGTCGCGACGCGGGGATCACCCTCGCGGTCAATCAAAACATGCGCTACGACCAGTCGGTGCGAGCCTGCAAGTCACTGCTCGAACGCGGTGATCTGGGCGAACCGGTCCTCGCCACGATCGACATGCGCGCCATCCCGCACTGGATGCCGTGGCAAGAGCGGCAAGGCTGGGTGACGCTGCGAATCATGAGCATTCATCACCTCGACACGCTGCGATTCTGGTTCGGCAACCCGGAGCGAGTCTTCGCCAGCGTTCGCCCTGACCCGCGCACCCAGTTCGCGCATGCAGACGGCATCTGCCTCTACATCCTCGAATTTGCCAATGGGCTGCGCGCGATGAGTTGCGACGATGTCTGGGCGGGGCCGGCCAAAGAGGGAGCCGCGCCGGATATCGGTATCCGGTGGCGAGTCGAAGGAACGATCGGGATGGCTCGCGGAACAATCGGTTGGCCGAGCTATCCCGATCGCGCGCCGAGTACGCTCGACTACACCACGGTCGCGTCACCCGTATGGCATCAGCCGCGCTGGCCCGAGGTCTGGTTCCCCGACGCCTTCGTCGGTCCGATGGCGCAGTTGCTCTGCGCGTTGGAAGGCGGTTCATGCCCCGAGATCAGCGGCGATGACAATTTACACACGATGGCTCTCGTCGATGCCTGCTATCGCTCGATAGCAGAGCATCGCGCTGTGGAACCGGCCGAAATTTGGAACGGTCACGGGTCGCCAAGCTGAAGTCCGGCTTTCCGAAAAGCCGGACTTCGGGTCAGCCCCAGATTCATCACGGCCCGGTCAGAGTCATTCCTTTAATCGTGACGATCCCTTTGGAACCGCCCAACACAACGCTGATTCGGTTCTTCTTGCTCGCCACGTTCTCGGCACGGAAGGTGAACTTGTACGTGTCGAACTCTTTCCCGAGGAATGATTCCTCACCGAGTCCGATCTGATGCCAGTCTTCCAGATCGATCATGGCGTTGATGCCGATCGACCGCGCCGAGTCCGCCTTGGCTTGGAACGTCAGCGTATATTCCTTCCCCTCGATCAGATCGAGATCGGTCTGAACCGCTTGCACATGCCAGTCAGTTCCGGTGACTTCGGTCACGGTGAAGATTGCCGTCTCACCGTCCACTTTGACCGAGCCTTTGCCTGTTTCGTTTTGCTCCAACCGCCATGACTCGACCTTGTTGGTTGGCTTGAGCAAGTTCTTCGGAGCATCTGCCTCGCCAGCAACGTCCGCACCGGAGACACACAGTCCCGCCAGACACATCAACGCACTCGCCAACTTCATGACACAGCCTTTCCAGAAAGGATCGAACAGATTGGGACCGAACGGCCACACGCGACACTTTAGCGAGCGGCTTTCGGGAAGCCACTCATGAAATGGAAAGCAGGAACCATTATCTGAGAACGACAACACAGACCGGGAATGTTGTCGGACGCGTTGGTTCGTGGTGGAATGCCGAGGAAACATTCGACTCGCTTGGGCCTGTCATCATTGATCGTCGTCACCTATTTTTCTCCTCCTCAGGCGAGCCGCCTGAGCCACGGGTGTGGTTGCTAATTGGTGGTCGCTTAAAAAAACACTGTGACGTAAGGGCATAGAGAAGGTAGCCCTGTCGCTCCGCGACAGGAGTCGCGATGAACCAAAACGTCGATTCGTCGATTCACCTCAAACCAATGCAATACGCCAGCCTGAGATCTCGCTTCCTGTCGCGGAGCGACAGGGCTACCACCAACTAACGACTGCACCCCGAACGTGGGTGACGGTGGAGGCCGGTTGTCGGTCTGTGGCGTCGCCGGTATGGTGTCGCCTCGTAAACAATGAGTCGAGACCGGTGATCTTCGATGGGTCGATGACACTCTCTCGGCACGAAAAGGATGCTGCATCATGGGTCTGATGGACGGGAAACGCGGATTGGTGTTGGGTGTGGTGAATGACTGGTCGATCGCGTGGGGAATTAGCGATCAGCTACACAAAGAAGGGGCACAGCTCGGGTTCACACACTTGCCCGACAAGGATCCAACGAATCCCAAGATGGCGAAACGCGTTCGTAAGGCGGTCGAAGCGTTCGACCCCAAGTTGTTCATGCCCTGCGATGTTCAGAGTGATGCGGATCTCGACGCCGCGTTTGCCGCGGCGAAGGAGACGTTCGGAACGCTCGACTTCGTGGTTCACTCAATTGCCTACGCTCCGATCGACGATCTGAAAGGCCACGTTTACGACTGCTCGCGTGAGGGCTTCAAGACTTCAATGGATATCAGCGTCTACAGCCTCATGGCCGTCTGCAAACGGGCCAAAGACCTGATGCCCGACGGTGGGAGTATCCTGACGCTTACATACCTCGGCGGTGAACGAGTCATCCCCGGCTACAACGTGATGGGGCTATGCAAAGCCGCGTTGGAGTCCTCGGTCGGCTACCTCGCCCACGAACTCGGACAACAGAAGGTTCGCGTGAATGGTCTGAGTGCCGGCCCGATCAAAACGCTGTCAGGTTCCGCCGTGAAGGACTTCGACAAGATGCTTGAAATGTACGACGCCCTTTCACCGCTGCGTCGCAACGTCAGCCTCGAAGAAGTCGGCAAATCGGCCGTGTATCTGCTGAGCGACATGTCCACCGGCGTCACCGGCGAGACACTCCACGTCGATAGCGGCTACCACGCGATGGGAGCGCCCCCCGGAGACGCGAAGCTCGGAGGGTGATTCATTCCACTGAAGTCGATGCAGCCCGGTGTCACAGCAATGCTGGGCTGTTCCTTTTTTTTGCGGCTCAACAGACAAAGGCTGAGAGACCTCCATGCAGTCCGCCAAGATCATCCTGCTGAGTATCGCCGCCGCCGTGATCTATGGGATTGCTCACGATCAAATCACGGCGCGAGTCTGTGTCGAATACTTCACGATCGGACACCCCGACATCTTTGGAACTGACTCACCGACATTACTGGCATTCGGTTGGGGGTTCGTCGCGACTTGGTGGGCAGGGGTGCTGATTGGTTTTCCCTTGGCATTCACGTCGCGATTGGGTTCGCAACCTAAACGATCGGCCGGTTCACTCGTCATGCCGATCATGAAGCTGCTTGGAATGATGGCAGCCTGCGCTGTAATCGCAGGGTTGATCGGCTTCGGACTCGCGACGCTCGGCTACGTCTGGCTGGACGGTCCCATGGCTCAGTTGGTTCCGCGCGAAAAGCAGCACTACTTCCTCGCTGATCTGTGGGCGCACAACGCGAGCTATCTTTCTGGATTCATTGGCGGAGTCGTGCTGGCGATGAAGGTCTGGCTCTCAAGGAAGAGCCTGCGCACAGGAACGACATCGTGACGACTCACATCAAGCGGATCGGCATCGCCATCGTTGAACAAGACGGGCACTATCTCATCGGGACACGCGGCCCCGATGTGCCGCTCGCGGGATACGCCGAATTTCCCGGAGGCAAGTGTGGGCAGGGCGAAGCGCCGGAAGACTGTGCGGTGCGGGAGTGCATGGAAGAAACCGGCCTTTCTGTCGTCGTTGAACGGCTGCTGATGCGGCGCGAACATGCGTACTCACACGCGACCGTCGATCTTCATTTCTATCTCTGCCATCCGTCACCCGAAGTTTCACTGACAGGCAAACCACAGGGCTTTCGATGGGTGCCAGCGAATGACCTCGCCGCGCTCCCTTTTCCGGAAGCCAACTTCGATGTCGTGAGCCTACTTTCCACCACACACGACCGACTTCCCACAGCCGTCACTCCGTCGCCTTCGTGTACTCTGCCGTAACGTTGGTACGGATGCCGCCGCGCGGAGTGAACGCGCCGACGATCTTCATCCAACGAGGCTGAGTCACCGCGACCAAATCGTCAAGAATCATGTTCGTGACGTGTTCATAGAACGCGCCGTGATTGCGAAACTGTTGGAGATACAGCTTCAGCGACTTCAACTCGTAGCACACGGCATCGGGGACATACGTGATCGTCAGGACGCCAAAATCAGGCTGACCGGTCTTGGGGCAGACCGAGGTGAACTCGGGGCAGATCGTTTCAATCGAATAGTCGCGCTGCGGGTACGGGTTCGGAAACGTTTCGAGAGTCGCGCGGAAATCGGTGGTCATGACAATCGCTTTGCAACAGGAACGAAGAACGGAAACAAGCAACCCGGCTGGCGAGTTGCCACGAGGCTGCTTTCGCACGTGCGGGATGATAGTCGGACATCGAACCGTTCCCAACCTCTGGAAAATTCCATGGAAGCTGATGTGTGCAGTCGTTCACTGACTGACCTGGTCGAACGGATCACTTTTCTGGCTTCTCGGGCGAATACGTGCGGAGGACTCGTTTCACTAGCCAGGAGGGCGACAGACAATTGCCCACGGCGTGAACCGTAGTGAAAATCAAAACGCCTGCCTCCAAGCCCCGGGGGGCGACACATCCGCTGCCGTTTCACGCGGAGTTCGTCAGTCACGTCACGACAGTATTGCCCCTTCAGGGCTACGAACGTTTTTGTCTGGCTCGCGCCGTGGGCAATTGCCTGTCGCCCTCCGGGCTAAAACAGAAACGCTCGGCACGCATCCATCTGATGAACCCCAAAAAGTATTGGCCCAACTGACTCGTTGCGAACGTTGGACGCGCCGATTTCCTCTGATTACACTCACACCGTTCCGTTGTTCCTCGCGAAACGTGGACTGAGGGTGATTAGTTCAGCTGGTTAGAGCGCCATGCTTACACCATATTTTCGCTCACTTTTACCCGAAAAAACAAGATTCAAGCCGTTTCAATGTAATGATTTGTGTCGAGTGTTTTTTTGGGTAAACTTTTCGGATAAATCGGTCCACTGATTGGTACACTTAGGACTGAACTTTCGGGTGATTAGCTCAGTTGGTTAGAGCGTCTTCTTTACACGGAGAGGGTCGGGGGTTCGAGTCCCTCATCACCCAAATTCAGCCTCTTGGAATTCGTTCCAAGAGGCTGAATTTGTTTCGAGTTGGTTGATCGTCTTTTGGTTTGGGTCGCGTCTCCGTCGACCCTCGCAACCCTCAGAATGGCGAGACGTGCAAATTCGTCCAACACGGATTTGATTCACTCATCAAATCAAATCGACAGAGCTTGGTTTGCCTTGCGGCAGCGCAGTTCGCTTCTTGTCGTGCGGGTTGGATGAGTTGACACAAAAACAGCCTCAAAACTTTGACAAAAAACACGGAAGCGACTGGCGAGCTTCCGTTGGTCAATCGAACCAAAATTCCGGTTCATCAGAACCTCCTTGTTCCAGAGAAGTTCTCAGACTTCACCAGAGTGACTCAACCCCAAAAGTGAGACCTGACAGAGCGCCAGTTTGTCGAGGCAAAAACAGGTTTTGAAATGTCCTCTACTCAATCAACGAAACGAACAAATCAGATCCAAAATCCAGCAATACAAAGTTGTCCGACCACGAGTGGTCGGATTGTTTCATGTCTCGACTCGGATCGGCCCTCACTCCGCAGCCTTTGCCGAGCGATTGCCGGGGCGGTTGGTCGTGATCCAGACAAAGACGCGTCCCGCTTCATCCTGCCAGATTTGGCGAGACAGCTTCTGTGGGATGACTAGCTGCTTCAGTGCCACGCTCCATGAGGTTTGCCCTCGTTTGAAAGAGACTTTCAATTGTGTGAGGTCCACGTTCTTCTTGTCGAGTTCCGCGTAGTCCACCAACACGGGCGTCTCCGACAACTCCGACACGGCCAGCAGCACGTCGCTCAGGTCTACCTGGTCCAACTCAATCGTTGTCATCGCAAAGAATTTGGGTGCCGCCTTGAATCGCGGTTGTTGCAATGGCCAACCCACCGGCCAGAAATCGTCGCGCTGACCAAGCGGTTCGACGAGCAGTTCCAATCCGCCGCTCGGAGTTCGGTTCGGACGGAAGCCCAGCCCGCAGTCATTCAGTGCAATGGCCAGAGCCGTCGCCGCGCTGAAGCCTTTCAACTCTTGTCTCACAACGGAGCGGGCCTCGCGCGTCTTCAATGCGTCACCGGCCGATTGGCTCCACTTCAACGGGTACTGCTCGGGGAGCGGCAACTTGAGGGCGGCCTCTCGGATCGGCAGGCCGATCACGCTCGCATCGGCTACCTTCCCGAGGCTGTCATACACGCGAGCAAACTGATCCTTCGTCAATCCCCATAGGGGCTGCCCTTCGGGTGAACCTTGTGCCCCGTAAGTCCTCAGTGAGTCGATCCATTCCTTTAACTTGACCCCGTCCGACATCGTGAAGCTACGGTCGGGAAACGTGATTTTGCCCGCTCGATCCAAAGTCCCGATGGCCGTGACGTAACGCAACGTGCCAGCTTCTCGCTCGCGCACTTCCGGCATGTCTTCGAGACCACCCTTTTGAATTTGGAGTGACACGTCGAGTGGCTGCATCAGTTTCAACCATTGCTGACCATGCAACGCGCCCCCTTCGGTCCCCGACAGCAGTTTGATCTCGATGAACGTCGATCGCGAACGAGCGGGTGTTCCAGTCAGCGCCGCCGCTTCCGGTTTGAGCTTCGTCTTCGGAGCCTGCGCCGCAGCGAACTCCATCACCCCCAACAGACACCCGAGGGACAAGACCATCGCCGCCCAAAAACTTCGCTGCGTCATGTCCTGTTTCCGTAAGAGACTTCACTCGAACCATAACTCGCGCAGTCCCGAGAAGACCTTGGCGAGCCATATACCGTAAGGCTGCGGGTTCTTGTTCGCCGCAAAAAAACCGTGGCCTTACGGCACACGGCTCGCTTGAAACCTCTCACGTTGGGCCGTACGAGGTATAGACCGCGCGGGCAACGTCCCGCGCGTCGAGCGGCATTGAAAGCCGTTTTGCCACATCCGCGCGGGACGTTGCCCATGCGGTTAAACGATTCAGTCTTGGCCGTGCAAAGTACCACCCCACCAACGTGACGCATCGTAGGTGAGGCTCGCGCACGACGACAAGGTGAACAATTTACGATCATTCTCGTGGATCACTCCCGCGCAACCCGAATTGACGCGACTGGAGACCAGTCCTAGAGTCCGCGCGTACTCAGCAGGCAACACTTCTCACGCTGAGTTCTCGCTGGACTCCACTCGAACATCAATGAACCACGAATGACGCAGATGTCACAGATCGTGCCGATCAAACGCAAACCAAGCCCCTTTCGCGGCGGCTGCTTCATCCGTGTTCTCAGTGAAATCCGTGGTCAAACGCCTTCACTCTCGCCGCTTCGTCTCGCGTGGCTATTTGCCTTTCAACTCGCGGTCATTCTTTCGCAATCGGCGATGACCGTCTCCTCGCTCCGTGGCGAAGATCGCGTCGTGATCCAGCAGCCGGGGAAGAGCCGTCTGCCTCTGAATGGCCTCGTCGAAGACTACACCGGCCGTGAGTTGACGATTCACATGCGCATTGGCGATAGCCTACGTCGCTACGCGCGGTCGGAGGTCGTTGAGGTTCAGACCTCGTACACGGCCCATCACGAAACAGGCCGGGAACTCTTCGCGAGCGGACGCGCGGACGAAGCGGCGATGGAACTGAGCGCCGCATTGAAGGACGAAGACCGCGCGTGGGTTCGCCGCGAAATCTTGGCTCTGCTCGTGAAGTGTGCGTTGTGGAGCGGCGACTATCGGACAGCCGTCTCACGTTTCTTACCGATCGCCGATTCCGATCCGGAGACGTTTCACTTCTCCGTCGCGCCGCTCGCCTGGACGGCGGAGACTCCCAGCAATGACATTCGTGTGGAAGCACAATCGTGGCTAGCGGGACGTTCGCCGGTCTCAAAGCTGTTCGGCGCGAGTCACCTCCTCTTCGATCCCGCATCGAGCGACACAGCGAGTGCGGCGTTGAGATCACTCGCACGCGAGTCCGATGTCCGCGTCCAACGATTCGCACAGATGCAGCTCTGGCGGCAGCGGATGCAGGCGGGAACAGCCACGCCCGGCGAGTTGACTCGCTGGGAATCGGCCATCGAACAACTCCCCGAAGAACTGCGAGCGGGTGGGTATTTCGTCCTCGGTCAGACCTATCTCAAGCAACGACAACCGGAACGCGCGACAACGGCCTTACTCTGGCTACCGCTCGTGTACGATGCCGACCGCCACTTGGCCGCTCGCGCTTGCTTTCAGTCCGCCGAACAACTCGAATCGCTCGGAGATCGCCCTCAAGCAACCAACCTCTACAGCGAAGTCGTCTTCCGCTTCGGCAACACCCCTTGGGGACCGCAAGCCGAGGCGAAGTGGAAGACGCTGCGAGGTAAAAGGGAAATGCCATGATTGATAACGGCGAGGCACAGCATGTGTTGAATCGAGTCCAAGATGAACTGATAAAGTTGCGAAGAGAACGGCGGCGTTGCACCACTTACACGGTGATCTTCCTTGCTCTCGAAATAGCAGCGTTATTCACCAGCACTGGTGGCGAGTCGGATTTCATGCGGGCTACGCTACTCATCTTAGTGTGGGCTGGAGTTGTCGATTTGCGGTCAATTCACCGCTCGATACGAATGATGGAAAGCGTCGCCACCATGTTCCCCAAACGGATTTCTGGCTCTGACGCAAGCGCGCCCTGAAGACCAATCCGCGAACCAAGTTGACCCCACCGCCACGACAGGTACTCACCATGCACGACCTCAGTCCCGAACAACGTGCTCAGCGCGAACAACGCTGGCTGCGTGAGACGACTCGACGGCACTTTTTTGAGGATTGCCGTGTCGGCTTGGGGACGATGGCGCTCGGTTCGCTTCTGGGTGGTGAACGCAGTGTTTCCGCTGAGATGCAACCGCCGGGATTCAGTCCCGGCAGTCGCGGATTGCATCATCCGGCGAAGGCCAAGTCGGTCATCTTCTTGTTCATGGCAGGCGGTCCCAGCCAGCTTGACCTGTTCGATGAAAAGCCAAAGCTGCGCGAGTTGCATGGCCAAGTGATCCCCGAGTCCTATGTCAAAGGGAAGCGGTTCGCGTTCATCAAGCCCGATGCCAAGCTGCTCGGGACGGCTCGCAAGTTTGCCCGGCACGGTGAATCAGGGGCCGCGATCAGCGAGTTGTTGCCACACCTCGCCACCGTCAGCGATGACCTCTGTCTCATCAGGTCGATGGCGACCGACGTGTTCAATCATGGCCCGGCGAAACTGTTCCTCAACACGGGTTCGCCGCAGTTCATGGGTCGCCCCAGCATGGGCGCGTGGGCGACGTATGGCCTCGGCAGTGAGTCTCAAAATCTCCCCGGTTTCGTCGTGTTGCAGTCGGGTCCGCGCGGTCCGCGTGGCGGGGCACCGTTGTGGGCGAGTGGCTTCCTCCCAACGAACTTTCAGGGTGTGCCGCTGCGGTCGGGGAAGGAGGCGATCCTGAACCTCGCCAACCCGGCGGGCGTCGATCACAACCGGCAACGCGAGTTCGTGACAGCGGTCAACGATCTGAACAGCCTCCGCCTCAAAGCGACCGCCGATCCCGAGATCGCGACGCGTATCGCCTCGTACGAGATGGCCTACCGAATGCAGACCAGCGCGCCAGAACTGATGGACCTGAACGGCGAGACGAAGGAGACGCTCGATCTTTACGGAGCGGAACCGGGCAAACATTCGTTCGCCAACAACTGCCTGCTCGCGCGGCGGTTGGTCGAGCGGGGTGTGCGCTTCGTCCAGCTCTATCACACCGACTGGGACCACCACGGCAACGCGGGGTTCGAGTTGGGCAAGTCACTGGAAGACCGTTGTCGTGAGACCGATCAGGGCTGCGCGGCTCTGATCAAGGACCTCAAGCAACGCGGCCTGTTGGACCAAACCTTGATCGTGTGGGGCGGTGAGTTCGGTCGCACGCCGCAGGGCGAAGACCGCGAGAAACTGCTGGGGCGCGATCACCACATCGAAGCCTACACGATGTGGCTGGCGGGAGCGGGCGTGAAAGCAGGACAGACGATCGGCTCAACCGATGAGATCGGCTATTACACAACCGAGGACAAGGTTCACGTCCACGACTTGCAGGCCACGATCCTGCACTTGCTCGGGATCGATCACCTCAAGCTGACCTACAAATTCCAAGGTCGCAACTTCCGGCTGACGGATGTCCACGGCAATGTCGTGCCGAAGCTGTTGGCGTAAGTGCTCACGCTGCGGGTTGGTGTTGAGCGAACACTCTCGGTCGCTCGCCCCCGTTCCACTTTACACGACGCGCCACGGAAGCGGCTCGCCCTTTAACGCCGCTCGAAGATTCTCAACAGTCATCTCCATCATCCGTCGGCGAGTCCGGTTCGACGCGCTGCCGAGATGCGGCGTGAGGACGAGATTGTCGAGTTCGAGCAGCGGATGATTGCGCGGCAACGGCTCCGGCGCAGTCACATCGAGTGCGGCGGCGGCGATCCGTCGTGACTTGAGCGCCGCCAACAGGGCGTCGTGATTTACGACCGGGCCGCGCGCCACGTTGATCAAGATGCCAGTCGGCTTCATCAGCGCGAATTCCTTCGCGCCAATCAGGTTCGTGGTCTCAGCGGTTAGCGGACAGTTGAGCGTCACGAAGTCGCTCTCCGCCAGCAGTTCAGGCAACGAACGGTAAGTGACACCCAATTCCCGTTCGGCCGCTTCGTCGCGCCGTCGGTTGTGGTAGACGATCCGCATGTCGAAGGCCCGAGCGCGGCGAGCCACTTCCCGCCCGATGCGGCCCAGCCCCACAATTCCCAACGTGCTGCCGGTCACTTCAAAACCGATCAACGTCGAAGGGTCATAGTGCGTGAATTGGGAAGACCTCGCAAACTTGTCGCCGATCACCACGTTGCGAGCCGCCGCCAACATCAAGGCCATCGTCATGTCGGCCGTGGAAGCATCCAAGCAGCCGGGAGTGTTTCCAACCGCGATCCCTCGCTCTCGCGCCGCATCACAGTCGATGTGATCGACTCCCACGCCGTGATTACTGACGATCTTCAGATGCGGTGCCCGATCCATCAACGGACCATCGACGCGTGGATGTCCGTAAGTAATGAACGCGACAGCGCGCTTCAATGCCTCCGACTGCGGGCCATCATCCCACGCCAGCACTTCGATTTCCGAACCGAGCATTTCCACGAGCATCGGCGGCAGGCCATCGCCCATCACGGGAACACGTCTCTCTGACTCTGACACAGTGATCTCGCCTTCACAAAAAAACGGAGGAAACAAATCGACGAACGGAGCAAACGGCCCCGTCGATTTTGAATCAAAAAAGGGCTTGGTTCAACCCGCGGTGGCTTTGAGTAGCAGGTGACTTCTCTTGTCCCCTCGCCCCGGCTTTGCGGGGAGAGGGTTAGAGTGAGGGGGCTTCTTCGAGGCTGCCACCCGAGTTGAACTAGGCCCAAAAAAGCGTGCCTATCACCAATGCCAAAGCCGCCGCCGAGAGTACCAATCGTCAGCGGGAACGTCGAATCGCCCAATACCCATTCGGCCCGATCAGATACGGTCGTCGGTCTCTGGCAGTCTGCTTCGGACACCCCCACTTTCCCGCCCTCTCCCCCGGCACCTTGCCGGATCTGGGATGTGATCGGGACAGCTCTCACGACTCTTCCCAATTTCAATGTGGGGTGGGACCAGCTCGCTTCGAGCACCAGTCCACCGTGAAGAAACGTTGAGAATGTAGGGGGGCCGGCGCGGCGAAACGCTTCTGGCCCTCCCTACATTCCGTGCAATTTCAATCGAGCCGGAGCCGTGGGGTGGTCCCGCGCGTCCATTACCAATCGGTGACTCACGCACTTTCGACAAGTTCCACAAGACCACCCGCCCCTGCCCGCCAGCGTCCCTAGATTTTCGAGGCATCTCTTGCAACGAATTCCAGAATTGTCTATTCACTGTCCACCTCACTCAGACTGGGTTGAGTCACACAAAACATTCCCCGATAGCTCAATTGGTAGAGCGAGCGGCTGTTAACCGCTAGGTCCTAGGTTCGAATCCTAGTCGGGGAGCCTTTTCACTCATTTCGCGAACAACGGACGATTCCGTTAACGACTGGGGCGTCGCTGGTTCCGTGGGTTTCTTCTCGGCCTGCACCGTTTCTGGTCCGCCAAGTCGGAGTCGCCTCGGCGAATAACCTCATGACGTAGGTTTCCTTCTTCGTATCTTCGGCGGCGAGGTTCGTCTCAGTGGGAGGCTCTCGACGCGGCACCCGAGTACGTACTGACGGCTGGAACTCGACCCGCAACGCCTTTCGCGCGCTGTACACCACGATCGTGTTGGTGCTGTTCTTCCGTCAGGGGGGCCTCAAATCCGCTGCTGCGAAGCTCACGAACAGCACCAGCAGGTGTGGTGCGTCCACCACGCCAAACCGGCGACGAGCTCCAGTCCCGCAGAACAGCCTTCGGCGCGTGGCTCGAGTCCCGCACTTGGCCGCTGGCGGTCACCGACAGAGTGACGAAACTGCGGAACGGCACCGACGACACTCTCGGGGATATGCACCCCGGCCGTCATCGCACGAGCAACCAGGTTGACCGGCCGATGAACCGCCTGCACCGTGATTGTACGCCAGTCGCCACCTGCGCGGTCCGGTCTTGCTGCACAACTTCCGCCCGTTCGCCCCGCGCAGCAACCCACCCGCTCGACAGCCCGGCTCATCGACTCAACTACCGGCGACACCACACACACGGGCTTCACAATCTTCAAGTCTCCGCGTCTCATGCGGGCGACAAAATGCACATCTAGAAAACGGTAGAGTCAGGAAATTGGAACGAGAGAAACAACATACGGAAGGCTCAGTTGTTGAAGGCTGTCTCGGTTCTGTATCGTCAGCGATCCACATCGGCTTCGAGACCACCTGACCGCTGGGCGGCGTGCGTGAAAATTTCGAGATCGGCTTCGCGCCGGGCCGGTTTCGCGAACTCAAAGGGACGACATGGCGCGGTGCTTGGTTACAGGAGGTGCTGGCTTCATCGGCAGCCATCTCACGGAGCGGTTGCTGGAACTGGGGCACGACGTTGTCGTCCTCGACAATCTGTCGACGGGCCGCGCGGCGAATCTCGCTCACTTGGAAGGTCATGCACGACTGACGATTCGTGTCGGCTCGATCACCGACCCCGTGTTGTTGGCGGAAGTCACAACTGGAACCGAAGTGATCTATCACATGGCGGCGGCCGTGGGCGTGAAACTGGTCGCCGACGACCCCGTACGAACGATCGAGACCAACATCTATCCGACCGAAGTGCTGCTGCGGTTGGCGGCGCAAGGGAGGCAACGCGTGTTTCTCGCCTCGACCAGCGAGGTCTATGGCAAGAACCCCAAAGAGCGTTGGACGGAAGAGGACGACCTGCACTTCGGTCCCACAACGCGACCGCGTTGGGCTTACGGATGCTCAAAGGCGATCGACGAATTTTTGGCTCTCGCCTATCACCGCAAGTTTGGGCTGAAAGTGGCCATCGGCCGATTCTTCAATGTCGTCGGGCCGCGACAAGTCGGTCACTATGGCATGGTGATCCCGAGGTTTGTTGATCAGGCGCTGAGCGGCGGTCCCGTTGTGGTCTATGACGACGGCGAGCAAGTCCGCTGCTTCGGTCACGTACGTGAGGTCGTGGACGCCGTGATCGGCTTGGTTGAAACACCTGCCGCCCACGGTTCGGTATTCAACATTGGCAGTGATGAACCGGTTTCAATTCGCGGGTTGGCACAAGAGATCATTCGGAGAGTCGATCCTCAGATTCGCATCGAGTACCTGCCGTATCGCGACGCTTATGGAGACGACTTTGAGGACGTGCGGCGTCGTGTTCCCGACGTTTCCAAGCTGGCGACGACTCTCGGCCGGAAGCCCTCCATGAAACTCGGTGAGATCCTAGACGACATCATCCATTGGAAGCGGTCTCAACGCGACGGTGGTTCGGTTCAGCCGAAGTAACCACGGTCAGGGGCTGTGCATTTACTACGTCCGAGGGTTCGCTCGGGCTTCACTGTCCTCATCTTTCTGCCTCTCTCTTTCAGTCTGGCAGGAAGAAGAAGACAGAAAGAGAGGCAGAAAGAGAGGCAGAAAGAGGACCGAGCGAAGAGTCGGAACGGGGTGGTGAAGTGTGGCGATCCGGCAAAGCACGGTGTCGTGCTGAAAACGACACAACGGACCCGACAGCCATTCTCGGACGGAGTAAATGCACCGCCCCTTAGAGCACTGAACGGCGCACGCTTGTTTTTGACGATCACAACGGCTCATCAATCGATCACTGAGGCAATCGATCCGCACGAACTTTGGGGAAGTCGCCGGTGAGGGACTGCATGTAGGCGACGAGGTCGCCCTTCTCTTGCGCGGTCAAGTTGAGCTTCTTGATCTTGTCGCTGAGGTGTGGGTTGGGATGGCCCCCCTTGTCGTACCACTCGACGACTTCGGCCAGTGTCTTGAGGCTACCGTCGTGCATGTACGGGCCGGATTGAGCGACGTTGCGGACGGTCGGTGTCTTGAACGCTCCCCGATCCTTTTCGTCCTTCGTTTGATCGAAGCGGCCGAGATCCGGCTTCTCGGCGGCCATGCCAATGCCGAGGTTGTGGAACTTCTCGTCGGCGAAGTTGGCTCCAACGTGGCAAGCGGTGCAGTTGGCTTTCGTGAAGAAGAGTTCTCGGCCGCGTTTGGCCGAGTCGCTGATCGGCTTCGCGGCGCTGGCGTTCTTCAACGCGACGTACTGTTCGTAGGACTCGGCGTCTTCCTTCTTGAAAGCGGCGAGATCCTTGAGGTCGTCTTTGAACGCCTTCTCAAAGGCGAGCAACGGTTCGTAACGATCCGCCGGAGAAGGGCCGGTGACGAGCGTTCGCTCGAATGAGGCGATGGCCTGACCGACGCCATCAATCGTGACGCCCTTGTCGGGGAAGACTTTCTCGAACTGAACGCGGTAGCCCTCGATCTCCTTCAACGTTTTGGCGCAGCCTTCGTGCGTATTTCCCATCTCGATCGGATTGGCGATCGGGCCGACCGCCTGTGCTTCGAGCGATCCGGCACGGCCGTCCCAGAATTGAACTGAACTGAGGATGCGGTTGTACGCGACGGGAGAGTTGCGGCCACCGGTCTGCCCGCCGATGCCGACACCGAACTGCGTGTTCTTGGCGAAGCCGAAGGCGGGGTCGTGGCAGCTCGCACAACTGACGGTGTTATCACTACACAGCCGCGTGTCGAAGTAGAGCTGTCGCCCGAGTTCGATCTTCGCGCGCGTTAGCGGGTTGTCCTTTGGAATTTGAATCGCGTTCGCGCCGAGAGCCAGTCCGGCGGGCAGTTCAATATCCAGCGGTTCGTGGTTCGCCGGATCGGCCAGCCACTTTTGAATCTGCTCCTTCGTCAGCGGCCCGGTCCCCGGAATGCCGCTCACCAATTCGGGGCCACCCAGCAGCACCTTTGGTCGCGCTTTATCCTCAGCTCGGCTCACTCCCGGCCGAACCACGTCCACCAACAACGCCAACGCCATCAACCACACCAGACGCCTCATTACTCTTGACTCCCTCATGAGCAAAAATTTGTATCGACTTCGTTTGAACCTGCCAGCTTCGCCACCGACGAGCAAGGAACGTATGTTCAAAGTTTGCGACGATCAAGTCGCGATGCGGGATTGTAGCCACCGCATCCACCAACGACATGGCAGTACCTGCGCCAATGCCCTGGAACCTGTTATCTCAACCGCCTCATTTGCGGTTTCGTGGCAAAGCGCCCAGCATTCGCGACGTATTGAGGTGGAGTGTCGTGACGACGCTGATACTTGTCTTGATGGGCCGAACATTCTGATTTGACGAGCCGACCATGCCCGACTGGTCCTACCGCACCGTGTTTCAGCCACTGTTGTTTCGGCTGCCGTTTGAGACCGCGCGGGATGTGGCACTCGGCGCGATGGGACGACTCAGTTGGATGCCGCTGGGATCGGCAGTCATCGACTTCATGGGACACATGCGCCCGGCTGGAGAACTGTCTCGAACGGTCTCGGGGATCGAGTTCCAGTCGCCAGTCGGAATCGGGTGCGAGGTCGATGCTCACGGAGTGGCTACGCGCGCGTTGGCACGATTCGGCGTGGGCTTTGTCGAAGCCGGGCCGATTGCCGTTGAGCCGATTACCACGACGACGCGAGTCAAACGGCGGGACGACTTGCGATCGCTCCATCTCCCCGCAACACCGGCCTCCGACGGGCTTGCCGTCTGGCAAGAGCGGCTCTCGACCAAAATGCCGCGCGATGTGAGATGTTTCGCCCGAATGGTCGTGCCGCGCGGGACGAAGCCTGACCGGGCGACGGACCAGTGTCGTGCGATCATAGAGCGGCTGCGCGGCAGCGTCGATGGCTTCGTGGTCGCAACGAGCGACGAAGCCTTGCACGCAAGCTGGACCGTCGAGCAATGGAAGTCGCATGTCGAGAACCTTGTCACTTGCCTGACATCGGAATCCAGTCTGCTTTCCGAGGAACGGCCGATTTCGTTGTGGCTGGCGATGCGTGCGGATTTGGATCGAGATCAGATCGCGTTCTTGGTGAGATCGGCTTTGATTGCGGGATGTTCCGGCGTGATGGTTGAGGGACGCGTGGCTGATCTGGAAGCGGGTGGCTGGCTGGTCGGACAGGCGGCGTTCGAGCCGTCGCGTCTCACGGTGATCCAACTGCGCGAACGATTCGGCGACGCGCTGTCGATCATTGCTGGCGGAGTCCACGAACCGATCGAGGCTCTCGAACTTCTCAATGCCGGTGCGAATCTGACGCTGGTCGATGCGGGGTTGGTCTATTCGGGACCGGGGTTGTTCAAGCGAATCAACGAGGCGGTTTCGTTTGAAGAGCAGTCGATCAGGCTTGGCAACGCTTCGGGGTTTCTCGATCCGTGTGGCTGGAGTCGGCGCTGCGCCG
>JAYVDI010000034.1:0-7506 GCA_043749505.1 Schlesneria sp.
GCCCCGGTTCATGCCGTGTAACCGGGGCTAGCGCCGCGCGGCTAATTCCTGCGATCCGTATAACTCGACTGCCTCTACCTGAGACTTCGGCGAATGGGAGTTAAACCACCGCATCCCGTTGCGCGAACCGTACGTCAAAGCGACAGCCGAATATCTCCGGATTCCGACGCACTACCAATGGAGAGCGTCGTCCGGATGCGCCTTCTCCACTCATCACAACGGGGGGGGATTTAATGAGGACTCAAGAAAACGAGTTGCGATCTCTTTGAGTAATACGTTAAAACCTTGCCCGGCCTGAAATGCGGCTGAAATGGCGGGTCGTTGTTCCGCTCGTGAGCAACACTGCCGGATGTTTGTTTTTCTTTTCCTTTTCCTGTTTCTGGAGAGTCGTCATGTCCCATCGTCGAAGAGGTTTTACACTCATTGAATTACTGGTGGTCATTGCCATCATCGCGGTACTGATTGCACTCTTGCTGCCCGCAGTGCAGCAAGCCCGTGAGTCCGCTCGCCGGACGCAGTGCAAAAACAACATGAAGCAAATCGGGTTGGCGTTGCACAACTACCACGATGTCTTCCAAACGCTAACGGCCTTCACTATGGGAAGTGGCAAGCCGTTAAGCTCAGGAGATCAGCACCGTACGCGACTCAGCGGGTTCGTTGGCTTGCTGCCGTATGTCGATCAGACATCGCTCTTCCAGACGATCAGTTCGGCAACTCCACTTGAGTTTCCGTGGACCTCCACGGCCTATTGGAATAAAGGCCCTGTTGCGTTTACGTGCCCCAGTGATGTCGGCAACGCGCCTCCCTCCGGTGCGCTGCGAGGTAAGCGAAACTATGTGCTGTGTGCAGGCGACAGTATGGCTGGAAACGGAGACAACACTGGATCGGCCACTCCCATCGTTGTACCGACTCGAGGAATGTTTGCCGCCCTGCAATGCTATGCTCTGCGCGATGCCCTTGACGGCACCAGCAACACGATCGCAGCCAGTGAAGCAATCGCTCCAAGTGCCTCCGGCGGGATGGGTGCTGTGGCTGCAAATACCGGGGTTTTGACCCCGGCGGCTTGCATGGCGTTGTTCGACGGTCGAAGCTATCCAGGAGGTGGCTGGACAGGTGACACCACACGCGGCTATCGCTGGGGTGACGGTGCGGCTTACTTCTCGGCCTTCACGACGGCTATTCGCCCCAACCAAGCCAACTGTTTCTCTGGCACGACGGCAAACCATTGGTATCAGGGGATGTACTCTGCAACGAGCCAGCATACGGGTGGCGTTCATTGCCTGATGACGGACGGAGCAGTTCGATTCGTGAGCGAAAACATTGATGGCGGGAACGCCGCTGCGGCTCTCCCCACGACCACTTCTACCGGCCAAAGCCCCTATGGAGTCTGGGGAGCATTGGGCACGCGGTCCGCAAACGACACGGTCGGTGAGTTCTGACGTTTTTTAGTCAGTCAACCTAGGGACGAAGGCCGCCTGCCATATAGCAGGCGGTCTTGTTCTTTTTCCTATCAATCAGATCATGAATTTCGTGTGAGGAGATGCAGACTGTGAATCAACGCGCGATGCCCTTCGTGTTTGGCCTGAGCCTGATGCTATGTGTTGGGTGCGGCTCACGCGAAGTCGATAAGTTTATCGACAAACGGCCCAAGACGTTTCCGAGCAGTGGCTCTGTCAAATTCAACGGCCAGCCGGTTGCGGGGGCAACCGTGGTATTTGCTCCCGATCCAGGCGCGACGCCAAGTAGCGTTGCGGCCTCTGCCATGACCGACGCGAGCGGCAACTTTTCTCTGCAAGCCTACCCACCGCTCAAGGGAGCTGTTCCAGGGAAGTACAAGGTCACGATCTCCAAGACCGAACCTGCACCGCCTGCTCCCAAAGGGCCGAACGCCCATGATGCACCGCCGCCACCGCCCCCTAAATCGCTGATTCCCGAGAACTACGCGGATCTCGGGAAGTCCGACCTCACCGCAGACATCCCCGAAGGTGGTCGGAGCGACCTGCACTTCGATTTGAAGTGAAGCGGGCCGCGCCAGCATTCCGGCAGGCTCACTTCTTGAGTGTCGAAACTGTTCAAAACAGTGTGTCTCGCCGGGCGTCCGGCGAGGCGTATTCCTCACGCGGCTGAGGCTGACACTCACCTGAAGCGTAAGCGATGAACGCCACACATCTCCTCGTTTACACTTCGGGTTAGTATGCCGCAGCGACAAATGTCTCACTTTGGGCCGAGTGAGGATGCGCCTTCAAATTCAAAACACCGAGAGCATCAGCAACTGAGCCATGCGGATCAGCCAGGTGCGATCATCGACCGACATCGTCTCGGCCTTCAAAATCTGGCGAGTCCGATTGCGCACGTTCGTCACCAAAAATCGTTGTGTGCTCGTGAGTGGCTTCTGCTTCTCGGCTTCGAGCAACAGCGTCGTGATGCGGAGCAAAGCGCGCGGTTCGTCGAGGTCGCCCGTTGCGGCTGCGGTCCAGACGGGAGGCTGATCGGCATCGGCGATGTGCCGCGTGAGCTTCAAAATCAAGCTGGCGATGCGCGCCGCCTTCTCATAGTCGATCTTGTCGGCTGTGTCGCGCGGCGTGTGATAGTCGGGATGCTCGCCGGTTGAGAAGAACAGAAACGGGATCTCCCGATCGCGGAACGGCCCGTAGTCACTGCGTGTACCGATCAAGTCGGTCCCCAAACGACAAACTTCCAACTTGGGGGGCGAGCCAACCGCATCGAGCGCCCGCTTCAGTTCCACCGCGTGTTCGCTACCCAACAGGAAGACTGTTGGCAGCGGCAAGTCTCCCAGCGAGCGGCCAATCATGTCGGCCGTGATCAACAATTTGACTTGCTCGATGGGCCACGGCGGATGCGCGGCGAACCACCGCGACCCCCACAGCAGATGTTCTTCGAGGTCGAACGCAACGAATGCGATGCTCCGCTTCGGCTTGATCTCCGCCGATCCGAATTGTCGCGCGACTTCAAGCAACATCGCCACACCCGAGGCATTGTCGTCGGCTCCCGCAAACACCTGACCGTCGTGGACACCGAGATGGTCGTAGTGGGCACTCACGATCAGAAACTCATTGGCCAGCTTCGGGTCGCTGCCAGGCAACCAAGCTCCCACATTGAATCCTAGGTTCGGAGTGCCGTCCGGAGTGACCGCTCCGGGGATCGCTTGCAGGTAGCTGGCCTCCGCCACGTCCTGGCCATTCGCCGCCTCGTCACCGATTGCCGCACGAGGCGACTCTCGAAACAGCGGCTGCAGTTTCGCCGCCTTGAATCGCTCGATGATGTAGCGTCGCGACTCCTCCTTCGCGGCTCCGGCTCGCCCCGCCCGCTGGGGTTCGGCGAGAAACTCGATGTGAGGCCGCATCTCGGCCGCGCGAATGGCTGGCTCGAAGGTCACGGTCGGCGGCGTGTCTTCGGCCAACACGACGTGCGCGAAAACGGGACTCAACGCGACGCAGGTGAAGACGAACAAGAGTCCACGCGGAGACGCCATGAATTGAGTCCTGAGAATCTGCCCAAAAAAAACGTCGCCTTTCGCTCCGCGAAAGAACGCTCTTTCGCGGAGCGAAAGACGACAAACGGCGGAGTGATCCATCAACAGGTCCTTAAAAGTTTTCTGGCTGTTGCGGAAAGGGGGCGGCCTCTACGAGAGACTCAATACCAGTGGAGGCTGTAGCGGTCGAGACGATTCTCGCGATATTTCCTATCGTAGGAGCGGTCGTGCGGCCGATGAATACGACCGTCGAATTGGTCCGTGGCTGTCGCAGTTCACGCCCACAGAACCCTGTCCCATTGAGCGGACTGCCGTGGCGCGTCCGACCCCGGATTTTTCAGGAGGAACGAGTATGCGTCGAACACTACTGGCTCTGTTGTTGGCGGGAGCGGCGATTGTTGCCGGAGGTCAGTCGGTTCAAGCTGCTGGTGAAGGTCAGCCGTCCGATTGGAACCGGTTCTACAACTACCCGTACGTTTACTACCCACACAACTTCCAGGCTCCGGCTGAATACAACAGCCTCTACAACCGCTATCCACAGGCCCGGCAAATCCCGGTCTATAACAAGCAGTGGTACAATTTTTACCCGTCCAAGAAGCCCTACCACATGGGGCATCACTTCACGTTGGACGTGTTCTAATCTGGGTGATCCCAGGGGGAGACGCGCGGCTCGGCAACCTCACGGTTGCCGGGCCGCAGTCGTTCTTTGGCGAGATGATGCGGGTTGAGGCGCGGAAGAAACACCGCTCGCGGCCACGAATGAGAAATTCAAGGTGAGCCGTGTGCCGTAAGGCGACCGGCAGGAAATAGCTGACTCATCAAAGCCTGACGCGCAAGCGAAGGACGCTCAGCAACTGACCCTTCGCTTGCGCGTCAGGCTTTGATCTGCGGTTAGACAACTCTTGTCCGTCGCCTACGGCCACGGGGCTTCTTCAATGATCAAAGAACCCGCAGCCTTACGGCATGCGGCTCGCCGATGGTCTTATCTACGACCGCCAGAGAGAGAGAGTTCGCCCACGGCATCACTTCGCCCGTTTGAACATCTGCACCCGCTTGCCATTCACTTCCGTGACGTAGAGCGTGCCGTCGTGGCCGAGGGCCATCAGGTGAGGCAGCTTCAGCGTGTCGGGACTGCCCCACGCGCCGATCAGCCTCCCTTCAAAGTCGAGCAGTGTGAGGCGATGAGCGTCACCATCCGCGACGATCAGTCCTTCAGGGGTGACGAGCAATCCAAACGGGTTGCCCGCTTCCGCCCACGCGGCTTGAAACTGGCCCTCGGTATTGAAGACCTGCACCCGATTGTTGCCTCGGTCGGCGACATAGATGCGGTCCTTCGAGTCGATCGCCAACCCGTGAGCCGTCGAGAACTGACCCGGCTCCTTGCCGCCCTTGCCCCATTCGGCGAGGTACTTCCCGTCGGCATCGAACTTGGCGATCCGCTTGTTGCCGGCATCGGCCACGTAGATCAGGCCCTTCGAGTCGAAGACCAGATCGTCCGGCGATCGCAGATTCGCCGGACCGGCCCCACCCTTGTCGAGCGTGCCGAGCGTCAGTGTGACTTTGCCTTCGCGCGACATCCGATAGACGACGTGCCGTGCGTTGTCCGTCACCCAGACGTTCCCCTTTGCATCGACCCGCAATCCGTGGGGCGTCTTGAATTCCCCCCCGCCCCAGCCCGCGATCAGCTTGTGCCGGCCATCAAGCACCAGTAGCGGCGGTTCACCCCGATGGAGCACGTAGATTCTGTCAGAACCATCCACCGCCACAGCCGACATCGGGCCGATCTGGATGTCGGACGGCAACGGCAGGAAACCAGTCGAGACATAGGGCTCGGCGGCCTGCGTCGACGCGGCGAATGCGAATGCGGTCAAGACAGCGAGCAGTCGGTCCATCAGAAACGGTCCTCTCCAGAAGGCTTCGTCACAATCTCATCCCGTGGCGGCATGTTACCGCGTCTGAACAGTTGGCGTGAACCGTGTCGCCAAGTTCGGGTCGAGGACGTACGAGCGGCGGGGGACGATGTGGTTGCGAGCGGATCGACATTTCGCGTGACGTGCCAACAACTGGTCTGCGGCACGCGGCTGATCACAGCCGCGGGATGCCGTCACGAAAGCCCACATTAAGCGAGATTCCGAGTGGCAGTTCTGCGACTCGAAGCATCCCGGCGAGGACTGGTTTCACCTGCTGCTCAACGGCGAGATCTACGTTTCCCGCCAGCACGAAAAATACTGCCTGCGCTGTGCGCTGCGCATGGGCTTCCTGACCGAAGACCGCCTCTTCTGGCAGCACCGCGTGCCAAAAAAACGCACCCGCGTCGTGTGAGAGGTTGCCCGAAAAACCAGCCGATTCTTTCCGGATAGCCACGCGGTCGCAACACATCAATCGCCGCTTGACATGCCTGCAATACCGCGACATTCTCCTGTCCATCCGCATGTGGCATAGAACGCTCAAACCGTCCTCGGCCGCCCGCGGCTTAATCAACTGTTGGATGGCATTCGAAGACCCCAATTCAGACATTTTCCGACAAAAGTCCAAATCGGACGTGGGGGACGTTTTCAACGTGCCTGCTTCGTAGCGTTGCGAGCACGTTGAAAACGTGCTCCACGACTTTTGTCGGAAGCGTCAATTCAATCATGGAACAGCGTATGTGGAAAATCTCGCAATCTATTACGTGTTTTCTTGCCGGTGGCGTCGGCATACTCGGTGCTGGAGGGTATGCCGAGAAAGGCGAGGGTGTTGCAGCGATCGGGTTCGCAATTATCACCTTCGCTGCATTTGCGCTCGGCGTTTGGTTATTTCGTTGTGGCATGCGAGATCTTGGTTCATGAGCAGGGACAACGCCGGGTGCCACTGGCGGCGGCTCTGGGCCGTCAGTGCTGCCTAGAGTAGGACGCGCTGTGTCATTGATTACTGATAATCGCCGCCGCCGACGAGGTGGCCAGTCTTTTCTTGAAGGGCGCTGCGAAGCGTTCCAGGGTGTGCTGATGGAATACCGAAGTCTCATCACGATCGAACCTGGCAAGCGGGGTGGTCGGCCCTGTATCCGTGGCATGCGGATTACCGTTTACGACATCCTCGGCTGGCTGGCCGCCGGCATGACCAACGATCAGATCGTGGAGGAATACCCCGAGTTGACCGTCGAAGACATCCGCGCCGCTCTGGCGTATGCCGCGGACCGCGAGCATCATCTGACCGGGTCGGCGGCATGAAGTTGCTCTTTGACCAGAACCTGAGCCATCGACTGCCCGTGCGATTGGGCGACCTGTTCCCGGATTCGGCGCACGTCCGCACAGCGGAAATGGACCAGGCGGCCGACGAACAAATCTGGGAGTACGCCAAGGCCAACGGATACTGCCTCGTTTCGCAAGATGCCGACTTCGCGGAACGCAGTCGGCTTTACGGGGCACCGCCCAAGGTGATTTGGCTGCGATGCGGCAATCAAACACCGCAACAAGTCGAAAGTATTCTGCGTCGCAACGCCGAACTCATCCGTGAACTGATTCAGGATTCTTCGTTGCATTGCTTGGAGATCGTCTAGCAGCACCGGCGGACCGCCCCGTGGGGGAACCGGAAACTGCCTGTCGCCCTTTTCAATTCGTTCGAGACGGCAAATCTCAGATTTCAGATTTGAGAATTGAAAGGAAGACGTTGCCGAAGGACGCTATGAAGGCGGCCTCAACGAAAACAGCCCGGTTGCGCGGGGCACTCCTGCCCGTCTTCTTCACAACGAGGTCGACGGGCAGGAGTGCCCGTCCTACAGGTGTTTCAACATCACGGTTCGGCGCGGGATTCTGGCGATGTGTGCAAGACGGGTGTCGTTTGATGGCGGCCCTGATCGTCCAAATTGAAATCGAAGTCGATGCCGATTCGCTCGAACGGTTGCTTCAACTCTGCGGCCTGTTCGGGCGAGATCCGTTCGAGGCGGGCCATGCGGGGCCGTGACAGGATCACCGGGAATGGTTCGTCCGGCGGGAAGGCCATCGTGGACCTATAGAGTCGCGACAAGTATGGAA
>JAYVDI010000035.1:0-19672 GCA_043749505.1 Schlesneria sp.
CTTGAGCATCGCATCGACGCCCTCGATCAGGCAGACCAAACCCTTGCACTCCAACATCCCCAACGCTTCGCTCGCCATTGCTCGTTCCCCCTCAAGAAAGAATTGAAACTGAAGTTGCCCCATAGTTGTTTCTCGCGGTCCATGTTCCGCGAAGTCCGTGGCAACAAGCTGCCAGCTTGTTGCCTTCTTCGTCTTCGTCACATCCGTTTTCAAGCAGCCTCAGGCTGGCAGCCCGAGGCTACGTGTTTCAGTGCTGACACGCACAGTCGTGTGGTTTGATCAACTCCACCTTCGTTGCCGCTGGCAGGTTGATCGCGTTTCCTTCATCGGTGTCGAGGTGAACTTCGAGCTTCACCTTCGGATCGGCTCTCACGGCCAGGTCTTCCAGAACCGTCGTGCAGCCGGGCGATTCGATGCGAAGGTGCATGCGATCGCCGTTCTTCACGTCGTAGTATTCGAGGTCCGACGGACCCATGTGGACATGCCGCATCGCACGAATGACCCCTTGCTTCAGCTCGACAACCCCGGCCGGACCGACCAGCACACAACCGGGCGTGTCGTGGTGATCGCCACTGATCCGGATGGGCGTGTCGATGCCGAGTGAGATCGAGTCGGTGAAGGCCAGCTCGACCTGAGACGGCCGACACGGACCGAGGACTCGCACCTCGGGCAGCATCCGTTTGCGAGGCCCGACAACCATCACGGTCTGCTTGGCCGCGAAGTAGCCGTCCTGATAGAGCCACTTCATCGGTTCGAGCGTCGCACCCTTGCCGAACAGAATCTCAACGTGTTCTTCCGACAGATGGACGTGCCGCGCCGAGATGTTCACGACGAGCGGGTTCCGCGCCGGAACGACACTTACCGGAGCGGCCTTCGCAGGCGAGGCCCCGAGCTGCTTCTCCAGCACCGCGCGAACGACTCGCTCGATATCGGTTCGACTGTAACCGGTGGTCAATGTTGTCATCGTGCCTCTCGTCGTTCAACAAGCCCGACGCGCAAGCGAGGGCTGAACTTTGATTGCATGCGAAGCCCTCGCTTGCGCGTCGGGCTTGTTATTTCAAACCTAATTCCATCCAACTGGTTTCACGTCTCGGCAATCGTCAACTCGATCCCCACGCCGCGAATGATCTCGCGCCACGAGTCACTCAGTCCCGCATCGACGATCATCCGCGTCACCTTCGACAGTTCGCAGAGGTGAGCCAGTGCCGACCTCCCGAACTTGCTGCTGTCTGCCACGACCCAAACCTCTTCAGCCGCTTCGAGCATCATCCGCTCGCATTGAACGAGCAGCGTATTGCTGTTGAAGAGCCCTTTCTCCGTGATGCCGCCCGTACCCATGATGACTCGCGGCACGTGGACCTCTCGCAGGGCCGACTCGGCCAGCGGTCCCAGTGCCACACCCGTTCGCGGGTACAGGTATCCTCCGATCAAAATCAATTCGATGTTCTGTTGCTGAGCCAGCAGGTTGGCAATCGGCAGTGAATTGGTCACCACCTGCAGCGCCTTGCCCACCAACTCCCGAGCCACTTCCAGCGTTGTCGTTCCCCCGTCGAGCAGGATCGTTTCGCCCGGCTGAATCAGGTCGGCGACCACTTTGGCGATGGCCTGCTTCTCCCGACTGGCACTCCGAAACCGCTCCTCGAACGGCGTGATCGACTCCCCCGTGTAAGCGGCTCCACCTCGCGTTCGACGAATCTGTCCAATTCCGTCAAGATACTCCAAATCACGTCGCACTGTGGACTCACTCGCCCCGAGACGAGTCACCAGTTCTTGCAACGACGCAAACCCATTCTGTTCAATCGCCTGCAGAATCTCGTCTCGTCGCTGATCGAGAATCATGGCCATTCTACACTTCCCTGAGATTCATCCGCAGAGACGTTGTTTCATCAACATCCCCCAAAGTCACCCCAGACTACCGTCCATCGAAACAATTGCAATCAACTTCAGTCAAAACACATCAATTAAGTGATTGATACTCGGCATCTCAGTGACATTTTCTGCGTGCCTTCAGATCACTGACGGAGGCGTTGCAAAAATACAACACAACGGGAAACGTGCGACCGGGCAATCTCAGTTCTCGCAAATTTCTCGGTCTTCACGACCGTCACAGTTGCACAAACCGGAAAACCCTTCTCAACGGGCAGAGTCGGTCAAAAGAGGCGGGTTTGCGGCAGAATGATTTAAGCCAAACCGACCACATATCCGGCGACTCAACTGGCGAGCAGGAGATACCAGTAAGGCGAGCGGCATGAGTTGCCTTACCGCAGATTGAAGCCTGACGCGCAGCGAAGGATGTCGCAAATGCGGACGAAATTCGGCTCAGAAATCCTTCGCTCGCGCTTCAGGCTACTATGTTTCAACAGGCTGCTAAGTGAACATCGTTAGTTCGTATTCGCACGAGGAAATGAAACGGGCAGTGTGGCCGGTCTTTCCGCTTGAAAATCGAGGGGTGATAGAGCCCGCCCTACTTTTTTGACAGGCTGTTAGAGTCTTGCCGGGTTCCAGCAAAGCGCGTAGACTCGCCCCGCTTTGAACGGCGGCTCGCTCTGAAATGGACTCGGCTTCGCGTTGAACGTGATGTGGGCGAGAGGACGAGACGCAGTCTGGAAAACCACACGGCACACCATTCGGAAGGGAGACGCGGATGCGGGGGCGACTGCTGGTTTTGGCGCTGTTCGTGATATTGGGTTTGAGCTTGCTTGCCCAGCCCGGTGGCTTGTTTGTTCGGTCGGCTCAAGCGGCGACCGAAGATGAGTACTTCGAGTTGATGAAGCTGTTCGTGGACACTTTCGAGCAGATCGACCGCAACTACGTGAAGCCGGTCGATCGCCGCGAATTGCTCGACGCGGCGATGCGCGGGATGGTCCTAAAGCTCGACCCGTATTCTTCGTACATCGACACCTCGGAACTCAAGCAGTTCAACGAGTCGGTGGAACAGGAGTTCGGCGGGATCGGGATTCAGGTGACGGTCGATCCACGCACGCGACAGTTGATGGTGATGGTCCCGATCTCGGGAACGCCCGCCTACAAAGCGGGGATGCGGGCGGGTGATCGGATCATCGAGATCGACGAGAAACCGACCGCCGATTTTCCGGAAGGTCGCGAGATGGAGTCTGCCGTCAAGATGATGCGCGGCAAGCCGGGTGAAGTCGTGAAGCTCAAGATCCAGCACAAAGACGAAGCCGAACCGATCTCGCTGGAACTGACTCGCGCGATCATCAAGACTCCGACGGTCCTCGGCGACCACTACGACAAAGAGGGGAACTGGGTCTATTTCCTCGAAGGGGAAGACAAGATCGGTTACGTCCGCTTGACCAGCTTCGCCCGCAACAGCACGGAAGAAATTCATGACTCGCTCGAGCGGCTGAAGAAGGACGGCATGAAGGCATTGATCCTCGACCTGAGGTTCAACCCCGGTGGGCTGCTCACGGCCGCGACCGCGATCTCCGACTTCTTTATTGAGAGTGGAGTAATCGTCAGCACCAAAGGCCGTAACACCGACGAGCACGTTGTCAAAGCGAAGAAGCCTGGCACCTACAGTGGCTTCCCGATGGTGGTGCTCGTCAATCGTTACAGCGCTTCGGCCAGTGAGATCGTCAGTGCCTGCCTGCAAGACCACAAGCGGGCGATCATCGTGGGCGAACGAACTTGGGGCAAAGGGAGCGTTCAAAACGTGATCGAACTTGAGGGAGGCAAGAGCGCCCTCAAGCTGACCACGGCCAGTTATCATCGTCCGAGTGGCAAGAACATTCATCGCTTTCCGAAAGCGACGGACAAAGATGAATGGGGCGTCATGCCCGATGCAGGCTTTGAAGTCAAACTGTCCGACGAAGAGATGACCAAGCTGTTCGATGCCCGTCGCGAACGCGAGATCGTCCGTCTGGACGGCACTGTCCCGAAGAGTGATTTCGTAGACGGACAGCTTGCCAAGGGAGCGGCGTGGTTGAAGGAACAACTCACCGCCAAGAAGCCCGAAGGCGACAAACCGGCCGACGCCGAGAAGCCTGCCGAAGGGACCGACAAGCCCAAAGCCGAAGAAAAGCCTGTCGAGAAAAAGGAGGGAGCCAGCCTCCCTTCGCGTCTCGGGCGGCAGTTCGTCGAGGCGTTCCTCGAATGGCAGCGAGTTCAAATTGGACAACCGTCGCGCGCTGTCTGACAGCGTTCCTCGATCACGCAGCCGGGACAAGTTGTCCCGGCTCTTTTTGTTTTGAGGCCGATCTCGTGTCGAAGAGTCCGCCAGAAGTCCGGCTTAGCTTTGTTAGCCGGACTTCTGGCGGGATATTCCTTCGCATGTGGCAGCGCCAGTCTTTACTCACTTGAGACGTGATCTGTGTCTGAGTCCCCTACTTCTCGCCGCTTGCTCCTCGCGATCGAATCTTCGTGCGACGAAACGGCGGCGGCGGTGATCGACAGAGATCGGCGAGTTCTTTCCAACGTCGTGGCGACTCAGCACGAACTGCACGAACGGTTTGGTGGCGTTGTTCCCGAGATCGCCTCGCGGGCGCATCTCGAACGAATTCTGCCGGTGATCGACGAGGCGTTGAAGAAGTCGGGCGCGAGTCTCTCTGACATCGGCGCGGTGGCCGTCGCGACGCATCCCGGCTTGGTCGGTTCGCTGTTGGTGGGACTCACCGCCGCGAAGACGCTTGCGCTGGTACTCGATGTGCCACTCCTCGCGGTAAACCATATTGAGGCTCACCTGTACGCTTGTCGGATGGCGGCGGGACGCGATGTTTTTCCGGCGGCTGGGCTGGTGGTCAGTGGCGGTCACTCGAACCTGTATGACTGTCGTTCGCCCGTGGAGTTCGATCTGCTCGGCTCAACGACCGATGACGCGGCGGGCGAAGCGTTCGACAAGGTGGCTCAAATTTTGGGACTCGAATATCCCGGCGGGCCGCTGATCGAGCAGATCGCGGCGACAGGCAATCCGCGCGCGTTCTCGTTCCCGCGCACGTTCCTCAAAGACGAGCGACTCGACTTCAGTTTCAGCGGCCTGAAGACGGCGGTGTTGTACGCGGTGCGAGGAACTCCCGGCGCACGGAATCAACCGCCACTTCCGGCAATGACGCCTCAACGAACGGCCGACATCGCCGCCAGCTTTCAGGCGGCCGTGATCGATGTCCTCATCGGAAAGTGCGATCAGGTGTTGCAGCAGACCAGACGGAAGACGCTGCTCGTGGGAGGGGGAGTCGCCGCAAACACACTGTTGCGCGAGCGGCTTCACCAACTGGCCAGCCACCGACAAATCGAGCTGATCATCGCGCAGCGTGAGTACTGCACGGACAATGCCGCGATGGGTGCGCTCGGCTGGGAACTGTGGGAACGCGAGATGTTCTCACCGCTCGACATGGATGTTCTGCCGGGGTTGGTCAGGAAACGCGCGGCGACAAGTTAGGGGCTGTGACTCACGCGGCCGAGCGTGAGATATTTCTAAGCGGGGCGGCGTCAGTCCCCCGGTTCTTAGAAAACGGGCTGACGCCCAAGAACCGGGGGGATGACGCCGCCCCCGCTCAGATGTCTCATCAAGAATCGCGCGGAGTGCAGTGCCGTCTTCAACACCAAGCCGAAATGCTGCCGTGCAATGCGGCGTGGCGACCGGTAAACTCCTGCCTCGCGTTGCCGGGGTGATGGGCTGAACAGGACTTTCCTCGGGCGCGAATACTGTTTTTGAGGTTTCGTGCGGGGCTGCTCGGATGTCGGCGAAAGAGACCACACCGGTCGAACTGTTGGGAATCTCCATTCGCGTCCTGATCGTGGACGATGATGAGGCTCACGCGCAGGCGGTGGCGGAGAGCCTGCGCCGCGTCGGATACGACTGCACCGTGGCGAACTCCGGCGCGCGTGCCGCGACACTGATCGAAAGCCAGACCTACGATGTTGTCGTCACCGACCTGATGATGGACGACTTGGACGGCCTCGAAATCCTGCGTAAATCGAAGGAAGAATTGCCTGACGCGGAAGTCATCCTGCTCACGGGACACGCTTCCATCAAGACCGCGGTCGCGGCGGGACAGCACGGCGTTCACACGTATCTCACGAAGCCGCTCGACATCACCGAGCTGCGCCATGCGGTGGAAAAGGCGTCCACGCGAGTCCGCCTGCTCCGCAAGAACGCGGAACTCAGCCAACGTCTCGATGAAAAGTTCGGTTACGAAGGAGTGATCGGGAACAGCCTCGCGATGCACCGCGTGATGGAGAAGTTCCGCAGCGTTGCCCCGACCGACAGCACTGTCTTGATCTTGGGTGAGAGCGGCACGGGAAAGGAACTCGCCGCGCGGGCGCTCCACCACAACAGCGACCGCAAAAACAAGCCGTTCGTCCCGCTCAACATCTCCGCCCTCCCCGAAAGCATTTTGGAGAGCGAACTGTTTGGCCACGAAGCGGGCGCGTTCACGGGAGCGGCTTCCAAGCGAATCGGCAAGTTCGAGTACGCCAACGGCGGAACGCTGTTTCTCGATGAAGTGGGCGAGATGCCGATGCAGACGCAGATCAAACTGCTCCGCGTCCTCGAAGATCGCAAGATCACGCGACTCGGCACGAATGAAGAAATCGAAGTGAACGTGCGGCTGGTCGCCGCCACGAATGCCGACCTGCAAGAGAATGTGAAGAAGGGTTCGTTCCGGAAGGACTTGTTCTACCGACTGTCCGTCGTCTCGATCGAACTCCCGCCACTCTCCGAACGACGTAGCGACATCCCGCTGCTGATCGATCATTTCCTGAAACAACTTGCCGCGCGTTATCACCGACCGCTCCCGATCGTCTCGAAGCAGGCACAACAGGCGCTGATCGCCCACCCGTGGCCGGGCAACGTCCGCGAGCTGCGCAATGCCGTGGAAGGAATGGTGGTTCTCGACCGCGATGGTCGGCTCGATGTGGATGACCTTCCGGATGATGTCATCCCGCTTGGTCACGATAGCGACGTGCCTGTCGAGGGAAGTGGCCCGCGCGGCGCGGATGCTCTGATTGGACGCCCGTTTACCGAGATCGAAAAGTACTACATCGAACGGGCTTTGGAGCTGACCGAAGGCAAACGCGAAGAGGCCGCCAAACTGTTGGCCATCGGCGAACGAACGCTCTATCGGAAGATCAAGGAATACGACATCAAGAGCTGATGTTCGCGACAACTTGGCGAGCGGGGCGGCGTCAGCCCTCTCTTCAATCAACGCGGAACTAGGGAGCGGACGCCGTCCCGCTCGCCCAAAATCAACACTTATCGGGCGCGTCTCAATGGAGTTGGGTGCAGTGGAATCTTTCGTCGTGAAGCCTGAATCAGTCGCAGAGCCATCGCCCCAATTCACGCTGGCTGAAACCGATCAGTTTCAGCGAGACGGATTTCTCGTGGTGAGAGGCTTGGTGAGTGAGGCCGATCTGCGGCAGATGCGGCTCACCACCGAACGCGGTGTGCGCGATGAGATCGCGCCCGTCGAGTACGAAGCGGACCTGCATTATCCCGGTTCACCCGCGTCGCTCGATGCTGTGGGTGGGCGAACGATTCGCCGACTCAAGCAGGCGCACAGCCGCGACTTCTTGTTTACGGAATGGATGCTCCGCCCCGCGATCCTCGGGCGTCTGCAACAGTTGCTAGGACCAAACGTGGTCTGTCCGCTGGCACACCACAATTGCATCATGACCAAGCAGCCGCAGTTCAGCAGTGCGACTGGCTGGCACCAAGATATTCGCTACTGGTCGTACGCGCGACCGGAACTCGTCAACGTCTGGATCGCCCTCGGCGAAGAGCGGCCACAGAACGGCTGCCTGCAAGTCATCCCCGGCTCGCACCGGCTGCCGCTCGAACAATCGCGGTTCGACGATGACCTGTTCTTCCGCCCGGACCTTATCGAAAATCAGCCATTGATCACCACGAAGCAGTTCGTCGAGATGGCATCGGGCGACGTGCTGTTCTTTCATTGCAAGACGCTGCACGCCGCGAGTCGCAACGTGACACACGAGACCAAGTGTTCGGTTGTGTTCACGTTTCGGGCGGGAGACAACCCGCCGCTCACGAACTCTCGCTCGGCCGCGCTCCCCGAGTTGCTGCTGACACCCGGTCTGTGAGCGACAACCCGACCAAGGCAGGCTTCAAGGCGAACCTCGCACAGGAAGGCATTAGACCTCTTCATGAACTCACAAGCTCTTCAGGAATTGTTGCTCGGTTGGCAGGCTGGCCAGATCGACTGGCTGATGGTTGAACACGTATTGCAGACGACGTTTGCCGGAACGGCTCCGACTGCTGAGGCACTTGTCGATTTGGATCGCGCTCGGCGGTGCGGCTTCCCTGAAGTGGTTTACGGTTCTGGCAAGACACCGACTGCGGTCTTGGAGGTCTTTCGAGCGCAACGACAAGCGGGACAGAACTCGCTCGCAACGCGGGTCACTTCGGAGCAGGTGGAACTTGTCTGCCAAGAGTTTCCCGACGCGAGGCACAATCCCGTCGCGAGAACGCTCGCGCTGTGTCACACCTCGCAGGACATTCGCGGCAAAGTGGCCGTCGTGACGGCGGGGACCAGTGATCGGCCAGTGGCTGAAGAAGCGGCCGAGACCGCACGCTGGATGGGTTGTGAGGTCGATGTGATCGTGGATGTGGGGGTCGCGGGACCGCAGCGTTTGTTGGCACAGCGTGATCGTTTCGCCGCCGCTGATGCACTCGTGGTCGTGGCGGGAATGGAGGGTGCGTTGCCGTCCGTGGTCGCGGGCTGGGTCTCCGTCCCGGTAATCGCGGTGCCGACGAGCGTCGGCTACGGTGCGAATCTCGGTGGGTTTGCGGCATTACTCGGGATGCTAAACAGTTGCGCGGCCAACGTGGCGGTCGTAAACATCGACGCCGGTTTCAAAGGAGGCTATCTCGCCGCAGTCATTGCTCGCCAAGCTTCGGCTTCAGTCTGACAGGCCACGATCCGCGACCGCACGAAGTCGATCAGTGCCTGATCCTTGTCACGTCCCTCAAACTGAGCGATTTCTTCCACCGTGATCGGTTCGCCAACGACCACGCGAACTCGCACCGGCTTGAGAAACCAACTCTTGCGGCCGAGTGCTTGAAACGCACCGGCGATTCCAACGGGATAGATCGGCCGCTTGGCCCGCCGCACGATGGCGAGGAATCCTGGCTTCAACTCACCGACAGCCCCCGTTTCCGAGCGAGTTCCTTCGGGAAAGACGCCGACCAAAAAACCATGCTGGATGCGACGGATGGTCTCGCGCAGGCTGGCCGAACTCGCCGCCTCCCGACTGATCGGCATGACATAGGTCTGACGCAGGAACCAGCCAATGACCGGCACCTTGAACAGCGAGTCTCGCGCGAGGAAGCTGATCGGACGGCACAGCGGCAACCCGATCAACATCGGGTCGAGAAAACTCTGATGGTTGGCGAGGATCAGCCCCCCCTCTGATTCGTCCAACCGCTCGTGTCCGCGTGCTCGAAAGCCGAGCCAGATGACGAAGAACCCGTTCACAATGAACTGTGCTATCCGCCAACACAAATTGCGATTCTTGGGGGGCGGGAGCGGGCTGATATCTGTCGACTGAGACATCCGTGAGCGACCTACGGAACGAACGAGAGTCTGGAGTAAGGCTCGCGGTTTTAATCGACATCCTCCGTGATTCCAACCCGCTTGTGGACGGCGGGATCGTTTCCAAGGCCGTCGCGCCTTGCTGGGACTGCGAAACCCATAGGGTGGGACCAGCAGCGCTTCGCCGCGCCTGCCCACCCTGATTTCTTGACATTTCCCAATGGTGGGCCGGCGCTCGAAGCGAGCTGGTCCCACCCTACGTTGAAAAAGGCGATGGCCCGGAGATCGTTTCGAGCTTCGATTCCCACGGCCTGCATCGTGGGCTACCTTATGCCGCCCTGCCGGGGCTGTTTTCACTGCGAAACTACGTGAACGATCACGAACAGACTCTCTTCGAATTTCTTCCATTCGACTTGGACCAACGATGCTCGATCTTCAATTTGTTTGTGACAACCTCGACGTGGTTCGCACCAATTGTCAGAACCGCCATGTCGAGGCGGACCTGCACCGGATTATTTCGTTGCGAGACCGCCGCTCGACGCTCATTACCGAGGCCGACGGGGTGCGGCACGAGCAGAAGGAAATGTCGGCTCTCATTCCGAAGGCGGCTCCGGCAGACAAGCAGGGGCTAGTCGAGAAGGGGCGCGCGATGCGGGAGCGCATCGCGGAACTCGAAAAGGAATTAGCGGGCGTCGAGACAGAGGTGCGTGCCGCGTTGATGACGATCCCGAATCTGACTCATCCCGACGCGCCGCTCGGTGAGGAAGCAGACTCGAAGACCGCACGGACTTGGGGAACGATTCCGAAGTTCGACTTCAAGCCGCTCGATCACGTGGCCCTCGCCGAGAAGCACGATCTCATCGACTTGGAGGCCGGAGCGCGCGTGACGGGAAGCGGGTTCTACTTCCTCAAGAACGAAGCGGTGCTGCTGGAGTTGGCGCTCACGCAATATGCCGTTCAGAAGTTGGTGCAGCACGGGTTCACGCTGCACACGACGCCCGATCTCGCACGCATGGAGATTCTCGAAGGGACCGGATACCAGCCGCGCGGGAATGAGACACAGATTTACTCGATCGCCGGAATGGACCTGTGTCTCGTCGCGACGGCTGAGATCACGCTGGGCGGTTCGTTGAAGGATCAGGTTCTGAATATTGACAAGCTGCCGATCAAAGTCGCGGGCATCTCGCACTGCTTCCGGACGGAAGCGGGCGCGGCGGGAAAGGCGACGCGCGGCATCTATCGCGTTCACCAGTTCACGAAGATCGAGATGTTTGGCTTCACCGCGCCGGATGTCGCGGCTTCGGATGCCGTCCACAACGAGATCGTCGCCATCGAAGAGGAAATCTTTCAGGGCTTGGGCATCCCATATCGAGTCCTCGACATTGCATCGGGTGACCTCGGCGGCCCGGCCTATCGCAAGTTTGACCTCGAAGCGTGGATGCCCGGTCGTGGCGAGGCGGGTGAATGGGGCGAGATCACGTCGGCCTCAAACTGCACCGATTTCCAAGCCCGTCGCCTCAACATTCGTTGCAAGTCGCCGGAGTGGAAGGGGACGAAGTACGTTCACACGTTGAACGGCACCGCGATCGCCGTGACTCGCGCGATCATCGCGATCATGGAAAACTACCAACAGGCCGACGGCAGCATCCTCGTTCCCGAAGCGCTGCAGCCGTGGGTTGGGAAGGATCGGATTGGCTGATGAGGACACTCGGTGCCATCGCTCATTGTTGGTAGCCCTGTCGCTCCGCGACAGGAAGCGAGATCGCAGACAGGCATCTTGCGTTGATTTGAGGTGATTCGACGGGGCAATGCGCTTGGTTCCTCGCGCCTCCTGTCGCGGAGCGACAGGGCTACCTTCTCGAAACCCTGGCTTCACAGTGTTTTTTTGAGTGACCACCAATGAGCGACTGCACTCAATTCACTCAGTGCCGTTGAATGGACTTGAATGCTCCGCAGCATGACCGCAGAATCCGCCCGCCCGATTTCCGAGTAGGAGACTGACCATGAGTATCGCCGTCCTAGAGCCGTCTGTTCCGCCGTTGCCATTCGATCCCGATCTCATGGCAACACCGGAAGAGTTATTGGAGATGTCCGATGGTGTGGGTTTCGAGTTGGTGGACGGACAATTGGTGGAACGCAACATGGGCATGGAATCGAGTTGGGTGGGCGGGAAGTTGTTTCGACACTTGAGCGACTTCGTAGAACAGAAGCAACTTGGCTTTGTCTTTCCCGCTGACGCGGGCTACGAGTGCTTTCCTGACAGCCCCAAAAAGATTCGGCGGCCGGACGTTTCGTTTGTGGCTCATCCTCGTTTTCCCAACGGCACCATTCCCGTCCGCTTCATGAAACTCGCCCCCGATCTGGCGGTCGAAGTCGTTTCACCGAATGACTTGTACGAGAACGTGTTGGCCAAGGTTGGTGAATACCTGAGCGTCGGTGTGCGGCTCATTTGGATCATCGATCCCAAGCAGCGGGCGGCGCAAATCTACCGTCTCGATGGAACCACAACCTTTCTGCGGAGCGGCGGCGAACTGAGCGGTGAGGATGTCGTTCCCGAGTTTCGTTGTCCGCTCAGACTCCTCGTTCCCCCGAGCATCGTCGAGACAGCCTCGTAACAGCCCGTTGTGAATGGCGTGCGGAACGACAGTCACAACACGAACTCATAGTCCTTGGCGTTTCTTGCTGCGTCAGAAGTCGCTCACGCCCAGCCAGCAAACGGCAAACGACGGATGTTCGAGGAGCCAAGGCTCCAACAAGTTTGAGTTGTCTCACGTAGGTCGTCTCGCCGTGCGAGAGGTCGTGGTTGGCGGTGTTGTCGAAACCGTCTTTGTTGCGATTTGTACCGTTCCTCCCGTCTCGAACACTTCTTTCTTTTTCTTCGTGAGCGACACCGTGACCTCTCCTTCCGATTCGACCGCTGACAATCAGCCCCGTGCCGGTAAACCAGCTCCGTTGAATGAATCCGCCTCCGCCTCCAACGAGTCGCCGCCTGCGGGAGATTTGCTTGGTCAGCCAGACGCGGCACTCAGTTCACAGCCGAATGGAGCCGCTCCCATCGACGAGGGACTGCCGGAATGGGAACCGCTCACGCCCGAGTTGGTTGAGGACGAAGCGATTCGCGGCGACTTCGTCCTGCGTTGGGCGGTGGTTGGGTTGGCGCTGTTGTTCGGATTTTCGCAGATCAGTGAGACCAAGACGCTGGTCCACATCAAGTCGGGACAGTACCTCGCGTCGCATGGAGTGCTGCCGTCCGCCAACGATGTTTTTTCATCCACTGCCGGTGATCGTCGATGGGTCAACCTGTCATGGCTGTTCGATCTGTTCGCCGCCGGTGTTCATGCGGTGGCAGGCGGCATCGGATTGTCGATCACGCAGGGCATGTTGGCGGGCGTGGCGTTCGGTTGTTTGGTGCATGCTCATCGCTCGGGAATTCGGACGTGGTGGGGATCGATCTGTGCCGTGATGGCCCTGTTGGTCTGCTATCCCCAAATCACGATGCAGCCGGAATTGGTGACGCTCGCGGGACTGGCAGTCACGCTGTTTGTGGCATTGCAGTCGGAAGAGGACTCGTCGCGGAAGCAACTTTGGAAATTGGTGCCGTTCATCTGGCTGTGGTCTCAATTCGACAACCGCGCGTGGTTTGGCTGGCTGTTGTTGATACTGCTGGCAATGGGTGAGTCTCTGCGAAGCGGAGTGCGAGGTGACGAAGCCGCCGCCAATCGTCGTCGCGGTTGGTGGCGTGTGGCCGGTGCGTCGTTCGCGGTCACGATCATTCACCCGTTCCTGTTCGAGGCGTGGCTCGCGCCGTGGCGTTTGTTCATGGTGGATTACCCCGCCTTGAGGCAGGTGTTCCCCAAGCCGTCTATGCTGGAGTTGTCCTACTTCTCGATCCTGTTTCCCGCGTTCTGGGGCTCGATCAGCCATAGTGCAGTCGCGGCGATGGTGTTGTTCGTCGCGACGCTGGTCACGCTGTTTCTCAATCGCGAACGATTGCATCCCGGACATTTTCTGGCGGTGCTGGTCTTCAATCTGATGGCTTGTCTGACGACACACGAACTCGCTGCTGCGAGCTTGGTGAACTGCGCGATTTGCACGGTGAACGCCCAAGTTTGGTATCGCCAGCGGTTCGGGCAGGTGTACTCGGTCGATTGGCGTGAGTTGCTGTTCTCGCGCGGTGGCCGCGCGGTGACCGTGTTCAGTTTCTTTGGACTCGCATGGCTGGTCATCAGCGGGCGGATTGATGGTGCGGGAGGCAAGCGGACGGGAGTTGGCTTCGATCAAAATCTCGCAATTCAAATGAGTGTCTTTGAAAATCTCGCGGCCAACAGTTTGGATGACCGTCCGTTTCACTTCGCGCTCCGTCACGGCGACTTGGTGATTTGGTCCGGCCAGAAATCATTCGTCGATCAGCGGGCCGGGCTATTCGCGGGTGAGGGTGATCGAGACCTGATCGGTCTCTACAACCAGACTCGCCGCGCCCTGCAACAGAAGCGTGAACAACTCCCCGGCAGCGGTGAGCCTTCCCTCTGGCAGGCCGTGTTCGACAAGTATCAGATCACGCACGTCATGCCGCGTTTGACGGGACCGATCCCCGCGCCCGACTACACGACGTTCAGTGACCTTTTGTCATCGAATGATTGGGCGCTGACAGAACTCACCTCCGCCACGGCCGTGTTCTATCGCGACGGGACAGACGCCACGGCGTTGAAGGAATTCATCGCCAAGCGTCGCATCAATCACGTCGAACGGGCCTTTCGGACGGAAGGCTCCGTTCCAGAGACGACGCGCGAATGGGCGAAGCCTGCGACGACGTATGACAACTTGTTCTCGTTGCGTCGGCCGTCACTTCCAGCCGGTGTTCAAGCCGGACAGCATCGACTGCAAATGTCCGTCTCCGGCGGCGACATCCCGCTCCCCGTGCGAGCGGGCTTGGCATTGACGGCCATTCGCGATGCGACTGCTGGTTTGCGCGACGATCCGCACGTTGCCGAAGGTTATCGCGTCTTGGGCATGTCCCATTTGATCCTCGACCGGATTGAATCGGGGATCATGTCGGAAGCCCGCGCACCGTGGTCGCCGCTCTTTCGATATTACCAGGCGATTGCCGCATTGCAGCAGGCCGCCGCGCTGCGTCCGGATGATGTGGGCGTCCGATACGACATGCTCGCGCTGCTCGAAAAGTTGGGACGAGCCGACCTGGCTTTGCAGACGTTGCAGCAGATCAAGCAACTTCAACCGTACAGTCCCGATTCCACGGAGGAGGAACGACAGCAGCGAGAATTGCTCCTCGATCGTGAAATTGCACTCGAAGAAACGGTCTCCAAACTGAACGAGATGACTCAGCAGGGACTCGCCGCCGGAGCCGAGCGGTTGCAGGTCGCCAACGCCGCAGCTCAAAGCGGCGGAGTCCTCGCCGCCATTCAAATTCTGGAAGCGGATGCCGTTTACAAAGAACAGAACATCGCGGCCAAGACGATGCTTGGACCGTGGCTGATTGAAGCGGGGCGAGTCCGTGAGGCTCACGAATCTTTGGAGGCGGTCGAGTCGAACCCGGCGGCGGGCGGAGTACCCGGCTGGCGCGGCTTGGTGGCCATGTCCGCTCTGTCCAACGGTGACTATCTCCGCGCGATCCGACTCTGGCGCGATCAAGCGCGAGAAACCGAAACAGCTGCTGCAGAAGCGGCCATCCTGACACTGCCGTTCCTGACGCTCAATCAATACTGGATGGCAGCCGATCAGTACCCGCTCGTTCATGCGGGGGCCGTCGTCCAATCTCAAGAAGGGAGCCTCCCTGAAGCGACCATGCTCCGCTTCCAAATCGCGATGGCCCAGTTGGAATCGGGCGATGTGAAGGGGGCGGCTCAATCGCTGAAAGCGGCGTTGGATCGCGACCCGGCTTCGACTCTCAGGCCGCTGCTGCGGTTCTATCTCTTCTGCACCACTGACGAGCGCATCGACGAGCAACCTTCCGAGACCGTTCCAGTCGAAGAGTTCGACTCACTGCTGGCCGATGTCGCGGAGTCACGCCCCGCGAACGAAAAGCCCGCCAATGCGAAGCCCGCTCCTGAAAAGAAGTGATCGCGGGCAACAATGGCGGTCTTGGCGCGAACGGGTTTGGACATCACGGTGGCGGAGCGGCCGCTTGCAGCAGGACATCGACGGTTTGGAGATGCCCATTTCGGAGCAGCGTGACGTGGATCAATTCTCCCGGCTTTGGTCCGTCGAGTGCTTTTAGCAGGTCGATCGTCGATTTGATTTTTCGACCGCCGACCTCGATGAGAACATCGCCGAGTTGGATGTTGCCTTCCTCATCTTCGTAGGTCGGTCGAATCCCCGCCGCAGCCGCTCCGCCGTTCTTGAAGACATCTCGAACGAGTGCCCCGTCTTGAATTCCCAACCGACGAGAGACCTGATCGTCGAACAGACGCAGGCCAAGTACGGCGTGTTCGACTCGACCATGTTGAATCAATTCGGGCACGACTTGATTGACGATATCGACGGGCACGGCGAACCCGACTCCCGAATACGCTCCCGACGGACTGACAATCATCGTATTGACGCCGATCAGCCGACCGGCGCTGTCGAGTAACGGCCCGCCCGAGTTTCCGGGGTTGATCGCTGCGTCAGTCTGAATCACTCCTTCAATCGGCAGCCCACCAATCGATTCGATCTCACGTCCCAACCCGCTGATGACGCCGGTCGTCAGCGTTTGATCCAAACCGAAGGGACAGCCGATCGCGAAGACCTTTTGACCGACCTGCAAGTTGGCCGATTCACCGATATCGATTTTGCGGAGGCGGTCGGCCGGAGCATCAATTTTGAGGACGGCCAAATCCTTGTTCGCTTCGTACCCGACCAGTTTCGCGTCCCAAGAGGATTGGTCGGCGAGTCTCACCTTCGCGGCCTGCGCGCTGCGAATGACATGGTAGTTGGTGACGATGTGGCCGGCGTCGTCGTAGAGAAAACCGGTACCGGTCCCTTCCGGAATTTCGAGCACGTTCCTGCTGAAAGGGTCGCGACGGCGCGTCAGCGTTTTGATATGGACGACACACGGAGACGCCTTGCGGAACAGCTCGATGTTGGACTGCTCATCGGCCGCCAAGTCACCACGCGGCGTGACCGTTCGCGGTTCGGTTGCCGCCCGCGATGAAAACCCCGGCAGCAAACCGGCATTCCGCAACATCAGCGTCGCCACCGAGACCAACAGCACGGCCACCAACCACGCGGGAACCGTCGTGTGCGAACTGAGCGGTATCGCAGTTCGTTCACCGCGAACAGGTTCTCGCGCCGGAGGCAGATCGAAAGCAAAGTCTGGCTGTTCGGAATCGCTCATGGCGTTGTCGCCTCTCCCTCGCGTCATTCACTGAGCGACGCAGACTTCTCGGAAAGCTGCTCGATGGACTTCAAAAACCGCAGTCGAACTTTTTCAGGCAACTTGGCGAACTGAGTCATGAAGTGACCGTTCATCGCGCCATGACAACGTTCGATGGCGGTGGTCATTCGCTTCACCAGTTGCTCGGTGGTCGGCTCGATGCGCGACGCAGTGTCGCGCGGTGGCGTGGCGGCATCTTCACGGAACGGTGCGTAGCTGTTCGATGTGTTGACGAGCGTCTCTCCCGCAGAGAGAGCTACTGATTGACGACCATCGTTGTCGATCGTCGTGACAAAACCGACTGGTCTACGTGGCGCATCGGCATCAAATGGCGCGGCTTCACCGACGAGCGTCAATTCTGCGGGCGCGAGATTGAAGTCGTCGTCGTTCGCCGACTCACTGAGGTCTTCGCCACGTTGAGCGCGCCGCCACGCCTTCATTTCCGCGACGCCCGCTTGAACATCCTGCGCCCACTGAAGGCACTCCGCCGCATCGTCCCAATTGAGTGATGAATAGAAGTGCGACCACTTCAGGGCGGAGTAGTTTTCAGAGACATCACCGAACGTCTCCCACACGCGACGACGCTGGTAGACTTGATCGGCACTCAGTCCGACCAAAATGCCAAAGTCAGCATCGGTGCGCCCCTTGGCGAAGCGTTTCGTCCACAAGGCGGCGCACTCACCGACCTCCCAATTGCAGTGGCTGAGGGCCGATTGAGCACGCGAGATCAATGCCGATTCGCTGTCTTCGCGGACAGCGGCGAGAGCCTGAACCATTCGAGTTGCATCCTGAGCAGCAGAGGAACGAGGAGAATTTCACCAACCGATTCAACGCCCCGTCCGTGGATGCGAGGTGTGGATCGTATCCGTGTCGAACGCCTCTTGCCACCGATGCGCGCGAGTGGAAACACGACCGTGAAGTCGCAGGAGATCAGAGGACGGCAGCGGCGGATTCTCCGTGGAGAATTGCCCCACCGTCCGAATCGTCAACTCGGGTGCAGTCGTCACTTCAACTTTCAGATCAGCTCAAACTGCGAGACATCGAGAGTACGCTCTGTTAGATTCAAACTTCTCAGTCAATCTCTCCGAGGAGTTCTCAATGAGACCATTGGCAATCTTGCTTGTCGTCGTGAGTTGTCTTGCGCCGGGGTGGACTGCTGCGTCCGAGCCGATTGCTGCCGCCGAGTTCTTCGAGAAGAAGATTCGCCCCCTGCTGGTGAAGCACTGTTATGAGTGTCACGCTCACGACAAGGCGGGTGACAGCGGGCAGTTGGCCGTCGATTCGCGAGCCGCTCTGCTGAAGGGAGGCGATCGCGGGCCGATCCTCGTGGCGGGAAAACCCGACGAGAGCCTGCTGCTCAAGGCGGTGAAGTACGGCGATCCCAAGTTGCAGATGCCTCCCGAGGGAAAGCTGCCCGACGCCGAGATCGAACTGCTCAACAAGTGGATCGCCGACGGTGCGTTTGTTCCCGACTACGGCATCGCGGCGGAGAAGAAGGCGAAAGAGATCGACTGGACCGCCGCGAGGCAGTTCTGGTCGGTGAGACCATTGGGGTGGGTGGTCATTCCGCAACTCGTGTGGCTGGGGTCGGCGTCTTCGCCGCCCCCAGCGGCTACTCAGGAAGAAACGCCACAACGCTGGGGGCGAGCGAAGACGCTCGACCCCAGCCACACCAACGTATTCCGCAATCCGCTCGACTCCTTCATCGTTGCCAAGCTCCACGAGAACGGTCTCGCGCCGTCGGCGATGGCGGACAAGCTGACGCTCATCCGGCGGCTGTCGTTCGATCTGATCGGACTCCCGCCGAGTCCCGAAGAGGTGGCCGAGTTCATCGCCGACGAACGGCCCGATGCGTATGAACGGCTTGTCGATCGGCTGCTCGCGTCGCCTCACTTCGGCGAGCGGTGGGCGAGGTACTGGCTCGATCTGGCCCGCTACGTGGACGACACGCCCGACTGGCAGAAGACGACCGAGCAGGCGTGGCTCTACCGCGACTGGGTCGTGCGCGCGTTCAACGAGGACCGGCCGTATGACGAGTTCGTCAAACTGCAATTGTCTGCGGATGTGATGCCGGAGACGGCGCCCGAGGACTACGCCGCGCTCGGCTTTGTGGGGCTCAGCCCGCAGTATTGGAAGGAACTCAAGCTCGCACCGTCGGTCATCGAGGTCATCGTGGCCGACGAGTGGGACGAGCGGCTCGACGCGGTCTCGCGCACGTTTCTCGGTCTGACGGTGGCCTGTGCCCGCTGCCACGATCACAAGTTCGATCCGATCACGACGCGCGACTACTACGCGCTGGCGGGAGTTTTCGCCAGCACCGACCTCTCCGACCGCCCACTGCTGCCGTCGCCGCTGGCCGAGCAGGTGCGCGAAGCCCGCCGCAAAGTGGACTCGCTCAAGGAGAGTCTCAAGAAGGTCAAGGACAAGGAGTCGGAAGACGCGAAAAAGATCGAGCAGCAGATCGCCGACCTCCGCGCCGCGACGCCGCAGATCGACTCGCCGATGGCCCCCACGATCGAAGAGGCCAGCGTGTTTGTGATGCCCGACGGACCGGATGCGACCAAGCTCGACATCCGCAAACGCCAGCCGCGCGATCTCCCCGTCTTCCGTCGCGGCAACCCGGGCAACCCCGGCGACATCGTGCCGCGCCGGTTCCTCGAAGTCTTTTCACACCGCGGAGGCAATGCCCGTAGGATGGACGCCTCGTCCGTCCGAGACACCGCTTTGACGGACGGACGAGGCGTCCATCCTACGGGCGATTCCGGATCAGTTGCATCTGAGCAACCGCGCCGCT
>JAYVDI010000036.1:0-6773 GCA_043749505.1 Schlesneria sp.
GAGACGCTGCTGACCGTCATCGAAACCTGCCGCCAGCAATCCCGCAACATCTTTGAATTCATCACCGCCGCCACCACACGACTCCACGACGCCAAGCAGACTCCACCATCACTCCTCCCCGTGTCGTGAACGGTTACGACGGTGACACGCTGAAGTTGTGTTACCGCTACAACAAGGACGGCAAAGCTGTCCGACCGAAGTCATTCAAGACGGACGGCATCAAAGAGAATTATTCAGTGTTTTACACACTGACCCGCGTAAGGTAGGAACGCGAATGGTGCGAGGTCAGGTGGTTCAAAGTTCATTTTTCGCTGGGCGGTTTGGCGAGGTGGCCTAGCTTGCTTCAAGCTAGGTGCGAAGCACAAGAAGCCTCAGCACGAACGTCACAACCTGATTCCGTGTGAACTGAAAATTTCTTGGGCCTGCGGCCCCCGGCTTGAAGCAAGCCCGGAATGTAGTCCGGACCTCTTGGTCCGAGCAAAGCAGGGTTGTGATGCGAATGGATTGGAATGAACTAGGGATCATCCGGACCAAGGGGCCGGACTACGCGACGGTTTGAGTTCGGCCTTCAGAAGCAATCACGAGTGTTGCGGGGGCTACCACGTCCGCTGGACGCTAGCCCAGGGTTCATTCGAGGGAAAACCGTGGGCTAGCGCCCAGCGGCTGATTTGTGAAACCCCAATTTCAAGCATTGACGAGGCACTAGTTTTTCGAGGCAAAAACAGGTTTTGAAATGCCCTCTAGGGTGGGCGGTGCCCACCAACTCACAAGCCAAAGTGGTGGGCGCAGCCCACCTACGGTTTGATGGGCAAAGCCCGATGGCCCGGCTGTCATCGCGGGCGTCCTTGCATCCTGCGAAGCGGACGACATACTTCGGCCCGGCTCTCCGGAGCATTTTGAAAGACTCTTTAGAAGGACACAGACGATGAAGCGAGTTGGTGCGACGACACTCAAGGGAAACCCGGTTGATCTCAAGGGACGAGGTTTGGCGGTGGGAGACAACGCTCCCGAATTCAAGCTGCAAGACAACGGCCTCGCCGACATTACACTGGCCAGCAGCGCTGGCAAGACGCGGATCATTGCCACGATCCCGTCGCTCGATACGCCGACCTGTCACGCCGAAACGAAGCGGTTCAACGACGAAGCCAAGAACCTCGCCAACACCGAAGTCTTGGTCGTCAGCATGGACCTCCCCTTCGGTGCGAAGCGCTGGTGCGGTGCTGAGGGCGTAGAGACGGTGAAGACGCTCAGCGCCCATCGCTGCACGGAATTTGGCTACGACTATGGTGTGCTCATCCACGGCGGCCCGCTCGACCGCTGCTTCTCGCGAGCCATCTTCGTCATCAACCCCGCAGGCAAACTGACGCACGTTGAGTACGTTCCGGAAATCGCCAACCACCCGAACTACGACGCCGCGTTGGCAGCCGCCAAAGGGTGAGTTTTTTCATGTCGGGGGGCCGTCGCGGCCGAATGAGGTCTCTTCGTGTTCGAGTCACGAGACACGGGCCTCAACAACTCGCGCACGGTATTTGATCTCTTAGAAACGAGGCGTTTTCTGCGTCCGAGAGTTCGTCAGGACTTCACTTTCCGCCCCATTTTCTGCCTCTCTCTTTCTGTCTCCTTCTTCTGCGCGGCCAAAGCAAGGAGACAGAAAGACTTCAGGGGCAAGAGCCGGGCCAAACTGGCAAGAACACCGATCTAGGAAATCACGGCGTTGTTCCAGAGACAATTCCCACGCGCATGACCACCAATCGCGGACGTAAAAAAGTACCGCCCTGAGCGGCGGTGTGAGTTCTTTTCCGATCACGAATCTACCGAACTTAATCGTGTCAATTGCGCCTGCCAACCGCCGATCTGCATTTCTCCGACGACGATTCCCTGTTTCCATTTCGGCTCTTGTCGTGGGCTTGTTCGTGGCATGGTTGGTGGGGGCACCAAGCCTCGCAGTCAACATGCTTGCCCGACAAGCACTCTTGGAACGCGATCTGCAATCTGCGGAAGCGTGGCTGCGTTGGTCAACTCGTTGCGACGCGACGAACGGCAGCACCGACTTGTTGTGGGCGAGGCTGTGTCGGCGACTGCGCGATGGCGAAGCAATGGTGACGCACCTGCGCCAGGCCCGGCGACACGGTGCCGATGTCGAAGCCGTTCGTCGAGAGGAGCTGCTGGTCCGCGCTCAAGCTGGCGAGATCAAGCCGATCCAGCACGAACTGCGTGCCTTGATGATTGACCAGCGTGGCGATGGCCAGGAGATCAGCGAAGCACTGGTCAATGGACTCATCATCAACAATCAGCTCGACGAGGCATTCGCCGTCATCGAGGCTTGGCGGCAGTCATTTCCCAAAGACGGTCATCCCGATTACGTCACCGGGCGAATTGCTGAACATCAGGAAAATAACACGGAGCTGGAAGCCGCTTACCGCGCAGCACTAGTACGTGAGCCACATCATCGACAGGCTCTTTATCGTCTTGGTCGGTTCCTGTTGCGAACCAAAAGAGCCGAGGAGGCACTCGTGATATTTCGGCGGCTGAGCAAATTAAACGTCGGAGCCGCTGCAGTGTTGGGTGAAGCCGAGGCAAGTTTAAAAATGGGGAATGGACGTGAAGCCAGTCGACTGTTGAAACCGCTACTTCAATTGCCACGAGCGACTCTTAACCGAAGCTTGGTCCTAGTAGATGAGACAGCCGAAGAGATTTCGGTTGAGCTGGAATTAGGTATCGTGGAGAGTGCCTTGGGTAATCATCTGGAAGCCCTTCGTTTGCTAGACATAGCCCTCGCTCAAGACCCAACCAATTCGGCAGCGCGGTATGCACGGGCAGTTGAACTGCGAGAGAACAACCGTACTGAAGAGGCTGCACAAGAATTGGCTGCCGTGGCTCACAACCGCAAACTGTTGACCGAAGTCGATCTGCTAATTGACACCATACACGGATCAAAGGACAAGAAGTGCCTTGAGGAAAAGCTGCGTGTCGGCGAACTCTTCATGCAGTATGGATCACGCAAAACGGGTGAGTTTTGGCTAAAACAGGCTCTCTTGGTGGATCCCCATTGCTCAAAAGCGCACGAGTTATTGGCTGGATATTACCAAAACTTATCCAAGACCCGGCCCGAGTTTCTAAAACTGGCAAACCGCCACCAGAAGCTGGCAACACCGTAGTAACGGTGAGTCTCCCGAAATGCAGCGACCCACACGGAAAATAACCGTGTGGGTCAAACTGTGTCATTTGAAGACAAGCCAATGCAGTCATGTCACTTCGTGACAAGAACATCTCCCGGCAGGAATGTCGGGGCTACTTTCTTGCCGTTTGCCTTTCCGCAAACCGAAGATCAAGCGCCGAGTTTGGTTGCTAGGTCGTTGGCGACCTGCTTCATCTTGTCTGGATTGCCTTCCGCCGCACGCAACTCCGGCAATCCCGCTTCGAGGATTGCCGCTTTGGCCGCATCGGTCTTCTTAAGTGACTCGAGTGCCGACTCAACCTCCATCATGGCGCTTCCCAACTCACCCGATGCGGCTGCTGATTGGAGAACCTTAGTGACGGGGAGATCGACCTTCTTGACCGAAACGGAATCAAACTTGGCTCCGCCACCACCGCAGCCCGCAGCCAATAAAGCCAAACTGGCGAATCCACCGTACAACCATTTCGAGGTCATGGCTCGCATGCGGAAATACTCCTAATCGTATGGGTTTAGAAAAACGGGCCGGAGTGAATCACTCCGGCCTTCAAAATACGGCTGAGGGGCCAAATGGAGCGGTAAAGGTTGGCAGGGCACAACGCACCTGCCAACCTTGTCTCATAGAAAATCGGACACCGCGTCTCTTAGAACTCTCCGACGGTATCGCCACTCGCCGCGCTTCCCGCTCTTTGATATGTGTTTAAGTCCGTGCTGTCGCCCACAAACTTCACCGCACCATCAGTCATCAAATGATGGGCCCCTCCCGTATGTCGGCTACGCGATGGCCAGACGCCTTGGCCATCTCCTAAGCCACAGCCCGCGCAAACGTGACACGATGCATTCTTCGTATTCGGAGGCAGGAGCGTATTGAACATCGTGTCGTACATCATCGGTGACGCCCAGCGGTACCCCGCTGTGCTTATGTGATTTGCGGAACCCGCCACACATGCCGCGTCGTAAGCATCCAATTGGGCCTGTGTGGGAAAAGTTCCGTTAGCACTGAGGCCAGCAGTAAACGCCACACCACGCACGAAGTCAGAACCACTCGTATACCGCGCCCCATCATTGTCACCGCGTACAATCTCTGAAGCGGCAAACGTGTTGGAGGTTCCATCGGTAACATCACCAATCCTCCGGACATTGTTGAGGCCGAACAAACCGACCGTTTGTGCCCCAAAACCCAACCAACCCATGTTCGGCCCCGTGCTAAAAACATAGTTGTTTTGAGGCTCGGCTGTGACAGCAAGCGGGTCCGACGGGCAACGAAACGCGGGAATCTTCGTCCGCGAAACAGTGAGATTCCTGCTAACTGGCAGAGAGTCCTCGTAATAGACGCGGTCCTGATTGTAAGCACCATAGATCGCACCTTGATCGATGTAGGGTAGCAGCATGGTGTGAACGCTTGCTCCACCCCAAGTTGCCTGTGCAAATCCGGCGTTGAGATGCGAAGCGGCTCCCGGCGGGAAAGAGCCAAATGTGTCATGGTAATTGTGCAATGCCAAACCCAATTGCTTGAGTTGGTTCTTGCACTGTGTACGCCGAGCAGACTCGCGCGCCTGTTGAACGGCTGGCAGCAACAGGGCGATCAAGACGGCAATGATCGCGATCACCACCAACAACTCAATCAGAGTGAACCCCCGTCTCAATAACTTACGAATCGACAACTCTTTCATCAGAATCTCCCTTCAAAAACAGTGAAAAACAAAACTACCCAATTGAAAACAAGAACCAATCCAATCGGGTGAATCCATAACAGGCGGCAATCTAACGCCGCAAACGCGGCTAAGTCAAGGTTTGAAACTCGCCTCTTGGCTCTCATTATTTTCATTGTTTAGAGCCATGTTTAACAGCAGGCGTGTCATCTTCAAGGCGGGAGTACGCTGCCAGTGAGACTCCACTTCCGCAGGCTCGACGGTCACGTCAAATTCAACAGTGGCCCATCGCCGCAGAAGTCGGGATTCCCAAAGCGTTCAATCCGATGACCGAAGCCGTGGGCGAGCGACATGAGCAGTCGATTGTGCGCCGTCTTGCGGTACTTCATTGAGCGGCCCATCTGGAAATCGAGGCCGTTGCCGACCAGTACGAACGGGATGTTGTCGAGCGTGTGCGAGTTGCCCTTGCCCAGCTCATTCGTCCAGACGATCAGCGTGTTGTCGAGCAGACTCCCCTGCCCGCCCGGTTCGGGTGTTTCAGACAGACGCTGTGCGAGGTAAGCCACCTGTTCGGCGTACCATTTGTTGATCCGCGTGAGTTTATCCTGAGACTTCTCGTCCGTGTCCGGGTTGTGTGACAGCTCGTGATGTCCCTCATCGACACCCAGCCAACGCATCTTCGCCCCGCCGACTGAGTTCGTGTATTGCAGCGTCGCGACGCGGGCGAAATCGTTCGCGAAGCTGTTCACCATGAGGTCGATGTTCAGCTTGCTAAGACGCGGCATGTTGTCGTTCTCTTCCTTGATCCCCGGCTCCAGTTCGGGCATGGCGTGACCAATCGCCTCGACCGACGTGGCCTTCAATTCCTGTTCGAGTTCGCGCACGAAGGTCGTCTGTTCTTCGAGAAGCCGCCGGTCTTGGGCATTCACCACGGACGCCACTTTCTTCAGATCGCCCTGCAATTCGTCGAGGATGCTTTTCAAATTCTCTTGATCTTTCATACGACCGTAGAGCTTCGAGAACATCTGGTACGGATCGTTGATCGGCGCGATCGGCTTGTTGGCACCGGAGTACGACATGCGCGTCCATGTGTCGGCACGATCAGGAACCATCACGCCGAATTCCAGCGATCCGAACCGCGTGCGTCGGCTGGCATCGGCCTGCAAAAAGTTCTTGATCTCTTGGTCGATCGAGATGCCGCTGGACCACCCGGCAGGCGTATCCGATCCCCCCTGAATGTTGCCAGGAAAAAGCTCCGTTCCGGTGAGCAAACAGCCAATACCGCGCATGTGACTGTCGCCATCACCGCGCACCTTGTCACACACCCCGTTGAGCGTCAGCAGCTTGCCTTTGAACGGCTCCAACGGCGCAAGGCTGTCCTTCAGCTTGAACTCTTCGCCCTCTTCTTCAGGCCAGAACGTGTTCGGCACAACACCATTCGGGCTGAACATGATGACCAGCCGCTGCTTGCGAGCCTGCTGATTGGCAAAGCCGAGGCTCGGCAGATTCAACACGAACGGCAGCGCCGCCGCACTAAGGCCAAGATCGCGGAGAAAGTCGCGGCGGGTGGAGTGGATCATTGAAGGAATCCCATTCAAATGTCAGGTCAATCGTTCTGTGGCGTGACTGCGAAGGAATTCGGCGATCGCAGACTTGTTGATCCGGCCCTGTGCGACTTCCAAAACGAAGTTGGTCATCTCTTCATCCGTCACTTGGATGTTGAGGCCGTTGATTTTCAGAAACACGATTGCCGCCGCAGTTCCCACCCGTTTGTTGCCGTCCAAGAAAGGATGGTTTTCCACGAGGTGAAACAGGTAGGCAGGGCCTCCGCATCTCGAAGTGCATAGCCAAAAGCAACTTGAAACTTCGGCTGATTACGCCGTTGAAGATTTGCCTAGAAAACACGGCAACTTATCTCTTGCAAATACCGCCGGTCTCCAATGTCG
>JAYVDI010000037.1:0-12634 GCA_043749505.1 Schlesneria sp.
GGAGGCCACCGGTGGCTATGAAGATTTAGTGGTCGAACTGTTGCATCAGCACGAGATCGCCGTGGCCGTGGTCAACCCCCGTCGCGTGCGGGCCTTCGCCGACGGCATCGGCCAGGACGCCAAGACTGATCCGATTGATGCTCAGGGCTTCCGCTGCGATTTCGCCTTCGGCGGCGCGGGCTTGGCATGGGGATGCTGCGTGCTCGGCGGCAGCGAACTGTTCTGCGGCGTCTTCTTCAACACCCGCAATTCGGCCTCCAGGATCGCGAGGCGACGCTCGTAATGGTCGATGACCGATTGCAGCAGCGCCCGAAACTCGGGCGGCAATGCAGCCCTCTGCTCGGTGGAAATCGGCGGGGCATTCTGCGACGACATACGCCAGATGTCGCCAATTTCACGACCCGCGCGAAGACCAATTCCTTCAACAACTCAATCCGGCCTGTGAACGATTACCCCGCTCACGGCATTTAGAGCACCTTGTTGATCGACGTATTTCTCGTTAATCAAGCGTTAAACCCACAACGTGAAAAAACTGGCCGCAGAGTACGGGTGTCAGTTTCATCCGGCACCCGTGGCGACTCAGATGTGTAGTTCGGTTATCTCGCGAAGCCATTGAAATGGGCCATGATTGAAGTCGCTTCATCGTCACGCGAACCAGCTTTGACGGTCACGATGGTACGGCCTGCCTTGAACTCATCCTCGTAGTAAGCGGCATCTTCCTCTGGAATGCCCAAGCCAATCAGCGCTCCGGCAACGCCAGCCACTGCTGCTCCAGCCGCAGCGCTCGACAACAGCACCCCCAGTGTTCCGCCAGCAATGGCCGGTCCAATCCCAGGCAGTGCGCCAGCGAGAATGGCCAATCCCCAAAGCGTCCCGATTCCTGCTCCGGCGGCCAAACCAGTGACAGCTCCGGTTTCGGATGCGGTTCCGGAGTCGCTTTCACGGCCTGCCTCATCGTAGCGGACGGCCACACCAATGTGTGCGTCTGAGAATCCGTTTGCTTTCAATTCCCGGACTGCCGCACGTGCGTCGGCGCTCGCTTCAAAGACGCCTACAACAATTCCTGGCCGCTTGGTAGTCATGGTCATTTTCGATCTCCTTCTAGTGGTAGTCGTTCGGAGGGTGCGAGTTAGGTGAATCATGCCGGAACTCGCGCACCCAGTTAGTGCTTCCTAGAAATCTGGGTCATTGAACAACCAGTCGCAATTTCCTCGATACGCTCTAGAGCGCCATAGATATTCATGGCGTATTCATGGAGCATGCCTTGCATGGAGTCGCAACTGAACGCCATGGCGGTTTCCAGACATGCGTCTTCGAGTTGCTGTTCGGCGGTTGCGACATGTTCCACGAAGCGCCGCACGTTGTTTTGATCCAATTCGGACAAGGCACGAATCCAAGACACTCGCACCGACATGATTTCGCGGTCATCGTCGTCAGTGGAGTAGCCATAGTGTTCGACGAAGCTCGCGAGTTGTCGGCATTGGGCAAATCGTTGCCGAACCATCACCTCGGCGAATGTCACCAAGGCTGGATCACGGCAAAGATCCTTGATTTCCAAATAGCCTCGCAAACTGTGAAGGCTCATGCGCAGGAGACGACTCAACGGGAGATCGCTCGGCAGTGATCCGTCTTCGTAAGCGAACAAATGCGATGGCATGGCGAGACATGCTTTTGGCTTTCTTCGCGCGCCGCGTGATTTGGGCGACGACAGTCGGTTGGACTTGGTGAAAGTGTGTCTTTCGCCAGAAGTGCATGACCAGCGAGGTGAAGCTGTTGTGAGCATTTTGTTGACCCTCATGTGTTGGTGTGTCTGATCAAGAGCCGCACATGTGTCTGATCAAGAGCCGCACATTTGCGGCCATCAACGTATTCATCAATCTCACCGGCCCGCCTCGCAACCAGCGTGCCATGAACTTCACTAGGACTTCTCAGCATATGGCGGCAGCAACGAAACTGGATGACCAATGTTCTACATCCAGACAGAAATTCTCCGACCAAATGCCATCGGAATGCGGTGTCGTCAGGTCGTTTTGAAAGCGTCCGATGCGAATGCCGACTATCACTCGATCATGCCGTCACGCTTAGAATCGCATGGTCAGGAGCCATGCTGAACAACCACCGATCAATTCGTTGTCTCGGCCCTTTGGGGAATACGACTTGCATGGATGAGAGGTTGAGGACACTTCGCAGGTGTTCATTTTGGCGTGACAGGAACTCAATGTCTTCGAGTTGTTTTCTCTGCGGACTGCAAGGTTCGCCAAAGTGACAACCGACTTGGAAGACGATTGGCATTGCCATCCAGGCGTAGAACAGTTTTTCGCATGGCAGCCGTCACCGTTCTTAAAACACGACTTAAGGAGAGAAGCAAATGGTCGCAGCGAACTCGAGTTTTGAACAAGACACCCTGCCATCGAAGTCAGTGGACAGGGGACGGGAAAAGTGGACAGACAACGCTAAGGACAAGTCGATGGATAAGACCGTTGAAACAGAGCCAAAACTGCGGTCTTGGATGATTGTCGCCGCCGGAGCAGTTGTTCCCTTGGGGATGGCCTGTGCGGCTACCGTGGCAACTTATGTGACCACCTCCGAACGAGTGGCGGTTACGGCTTGGGTTGCTGTTGCAGTAGTTGGCACAGCTTCAGTTGTTGCGGCTGCAGCGGCATCCCGCAAACGAGTCAAATCTGTTGAACGGCAAGATCAAGGGGAGAGAATCGCGTCTCGAAATAGCGATGTTTCAAGGATCAAGGCCGAATAAGTCGCTCGTGTCAGGTTACGAGCAATGGTCGAACATCGATCAGGCTGGTCGCTCCGGGACTTTCATGGAGTGACCAGCTTTTTTGTTTTTGGATGGGAGAAAGGAGACCTCGACGCATCCACCAAGGGCGAAACCCGGAAAACGACCAGCCTTTTACTTCCGACAACATTCATTCTCGCTCACTAAGCTGGACGGCATTCCGTTTGCGGCATCAGCCAGTGATCCCGAAGTTCCAACAGAACTTCACTGGTGAAGCATGACTAGCCAGACGATTTCCGCGTGACTCTCTGTTGAGTCAAGTCGCACCGTTGAGGCGTGGAAAGAACTCAACCGCCCGATTGGCGGAAGTGGGGTTTGAAATCCTCGCATCCGAAAGGGAACTACCATGTTGAACTGGGCGCTTACTTTTTTAGTCGTGGCGCTGATCGCCGGTGTATTGGGCTTCGGTGGAATTGCCGGACAAGCGGCGTGGATAGCCCATGTTTTGTTTGTCGTGTTTCTAGTTCTGTTTCTGGTCTCGGCTGTCGCTGGGCGCAGAGGTCCACCGATCACCTGAGCGAACAGGTTTCAATTCGTCAGATGAGGCGAAAGCATCGTCTCATCTTTTGCATGTGAAATAACGTTCCTCTTCTTCTAGGAGCAAGACGATGACAACACGAACTGCCAACAAAACAATGGTCACCAAAGCCGCCGATCGCAATGCCGATCCGATCACCGACGAGCCGGGTGCTCACCCGGTTGGCGTAGGTGTCGGAGCGGCTGTTGGGGGGGCGGCAGCAGGAGCGGCGGCGGGCGCACTCGGCGGACCCGCAGGGGCAGCAGTCGGTGCTGTGGTGGGCGCTTTCGCCGGGGGATACGGCGGGAAAGTCGTGGCCGAGTCAATCGATCCAACGGTTGAAGAAGCTTACTGGCGAGAAACATACCCCTCGCGGCCCTACTACGACTCGCAAACCACTTACGACGAGTATGCCCCTGCCTACCGACAGGGGTGGGAAAGCCGCCAACGCTTTCAAGGTCGCCGATTTGATGAGATCGAGTCAGAATTGGCGAAGACTTGGACGAACGCGCGGAGCAGTTCGAAACTCACATGGATGCAAGCGAAGCACGCTGCACGCGATGCCTATGATCGAGTGAGGCAGACCAAAGTGGACGATGTCGCTGGCTCTGAATGATTGTCTTCCGTCTGATCCCACTGAGTACGAAGCCGAACTTCTCACAGGAGCTCGGCTTTTTTTACGCGCAGTTCGAGGGGCTGCGTTCCGAGTAACCACATCGCTGGCCGGGACGAAGACCGCCTCAAATGGGAATCCTTTTCTCCGTACAGTGATGCTCTACTTCAGCATCGATTACCTGATTGCCCGTCGATCAGTCAGACTGACTTTCCACCGAAACGAAATCGGCTGCGACTCCTAACACCGCCAGTTGTTTCCAATTTATCGGGCAATTTTGAATTTTTTGCCGCCATTCGCTGATCGGCGCGAAAATTGCTTAGCAGTGCCTCGCGTAGCAAACCAAGCTGCGGGTCGTGCCCTGTGATGCTCTGCGTTTTTGGGCTTGGCCTTGGCAGCAATGACGGACACTTCAACAAGGAGAGCAAGATCATGGCCGATGTAATCACGACCGCCAGGAACAAGGCACAAGACTTTGGAAACACGCTTGAAAAGGCTGCTGGCAGTGCGGCCGAAGGCGTCAAGAATGCGGCGGGCTATGTTAGCGAAAAAGCCAAGGACGCTGCGAGCAATGTAGGGAAGGGAACCGAGGAAGCCGCCTCGTACTTGAATCAAAAAGCCGAAGACGCGACGGCTGCGGTGGGTGGCCGATTGAAGGCCGCTGGCGACGCGATCCGACACAACGCGCCTCACGATGGCACTCTGGGCCAGGCTTCCTCGGTTGTTGCCAAGACGCTGGAGGAGACCGGCAGCTACCTAGAACGCGAGGGCCTGCAAGGCCTCGCATGCGACATGACCAAGATGATCAAGAACAACCCGATTCCATCCCTAATGATTGGAGTGGGCCTTGGTTTCCTGATCGCTCGCGCCACAACACCCCGGAGCTAAATCATGTCGATCGCAAATCCGACTGCATCGAACTCAACTGTGACGCAGTTGGTGAGCGGCATTGTGACAGATGCTCAAGACTTGGCCACCCAGCAAATCGCCCTCTTTCGCAGCGAGTTTTTACGTGACTTGCGCAAAACGAAAGAGGGGGTGCTGGCTCTGGCCGTGGGATTCGCACTGATGCAAATCGGTGGTGTGCTGCTCTGTCTCATGCTGGTTCATCTGCTGACGACTGTCGTGCCGACCTTATCGCTTTGGATGTGCTATGGAATTGTCGCGGTCGTGGTCTTGGGCTTGGCGGCGATCCCCATCTCGATGGGCATTAATCAACTCAAGAACCTGAATCCATTGCCTGACGAAGCGGCTCAATCACTCAAGGAGAATGCCCAATGGCTGATGAATCCGATGAACCCGAAGTGATCCGTCAACAAATGGACGAGTCGCGAGCCGCCCTCACTGAAAAACTGGGGCTGCTGGAAGAGAAGGTCACTGAAACCGTCCAGAGTGCCACAGCCTCTGTGACGGAGACCGTGCAAAATGCGACCGCGTCTGTCACCGAGACGGTTGATTCGGTGAAGGACGCTGTCCAAGGCACTGTTGATACTGTCAGACACTCCGTTGAAGACACGGTTGTATCCGTGTCAGAGGCGCTGGATCTGGCTCTCCAAGTCAAAAGGCATCCTTGGGGGATGGTGATGGGGGCGATGGCCGTGGGATACGTCGCTGCTCAACTGTTGCCTACACGCGAGCGCGTCAGAGCAAGATTTCCCAGCCGCCAGCGAACTAATGGTTCCATTAACCGTTTGTCTCTTGAACGAGCCGAAGGGGAGGGGATGACTTCTGCCCCGACTCTGAATCATGAGACCAATGGATCAATAACAAACGGTTCGGCCAGCAGGTCAGGACTGACCTCTAATACAGGTCTAATGAGTCAAATTGGCGATTCATTTCAGACGGAAATCGCCAAGCTCAAGGGCTTGGCGGTGGGAACAGTCTTCGGCATGGTGCGAGACATGCTCACAGAAGCCGGTCCGCCGTCCCTCAAGCACGAGATCGCAGAAGTGATCGATGGGTTTACAGAGAAACTTGGTGGACGACCGATCAGCGGTCCCGTGTTGCACTCGAGCAGCAATGGCAGCGATTCCATAACTGCCACCTCCCAACAATTGGCTGTCGAAAGAGTCTTTTGACAGGTGATTGATTTGTGACAGCGGGTGATAGGTGCAACGGCTCAAGAACCCGATTCTCGAATCCACAATCGTACAGAGACACTCTGCGATGATAGTAGTTAAAGATTTGCGGACTCACATCGATCACCACTTGAAGACCGACCCCTATGTTGGTGGCCAGGGCGTTCAATTTGAACTGGTGGATCGGGATGTAGTGCTCATGGGATCGGTCAGATCCTATTTCCAAAAGCAAATGGCCCAAGAGCGTGTTCTCCAAATCGCCGGAGTCAGGCGGATTGTGAATGCACTGGAGGTCGCGCGATCTGACAAAGCCAGTCGAGGTATCCTCACTGATTTGGCTGTCCATTGAAGTGTTGGGAATTGTGATCGTCTCAAGAGAAACGAGGCTTGCCCTTCGTACCTGTGAACGAGACCGCGCGAAGCGGTTTCTAAACTTCCGAAACTAACTCGAAGCGCGACCGAGGGCGTTGGTTGTCCAGCGTGGAATTGTCTTGGTTTGCGCTTTGTTTTTTAAGCCACCTCAAGTAACTCCGGAGCGTCGTGCTGCCGTGACAAGAGTTCAACCGATTCCGACGTGGCAACGGTCACTAATCATTCTGGCGAGCACCGTCGTTGGATTTCTGGTTATCGTCGGCTTGCAGTGGGGCCGGCCGGTTCTCATACCGATCTGCTTGGCTGTCCTCTTGACGATCTTATTGAGTCCGGTCGTCGCAAGTTTGGAAAGTCGGGGCCTCGGGCGAGTGCTGTCTGTCATTGTGACGGTATCCACTGCTAGCCTCATTTTGATGTGCTTGGGTTGGATGGTGGCACGTCAAACGGCAGGGATCTTGGCCGAACTTCCTCAAAATACCAACAACATTAAGGCGAAGCTCGCCTCGCTACGGGAGCTAGGCTCCGGCCCCGTTGCTGAGCAGTTTGGGCACATGATTGAGGAGATCAATCAAGAACTGAATTTCCCCCCCAATCGAAAGAGCGGGGATTTGGCAGGTCCGGAGGAACAGGCGTCTATCACGACTGAAGCTCCTACAAAAACAGCCGTCGCTGAAATCACACCGATACCATGGCTGAGTCTCACTGGATCTCTCGGGTCGGCGTTGGAAGTCCTCGCAACTCTGGCTTTCGCCCTAGTGCTGCTCGTTTTCTTTCTCATGGGGCGCGAGGATCTGCGCGACCGGGTTGTGCTACTCGCGGGCAAGGCGCGACTCGCGGTGACGAGCAAAGCCTTGGAGGATGTTACCGAACGAGTAAGCCGCTACATCGTGACCGTGGCCTTGGTCAACGGCGGTTTCGGAATCATGCTGACCTTGGGATTGATGTTGTTGGGAATGCCCTACGCCTTACTCTGGGGCTTCGTTGCCGCCGTGTTGCGGTTCATTCCGTACATTGGCCCGTGGATTGGCGCGGTGTTCCCGATCATAATGAGCCTCGCCACATCCGAGGGTTGGTGGCAGCCACTCGAAGTGTTTGTATACGTCGTCGTTTTGGAGTTGATCACCAACAATATCGTCGAACCTTTGCTGTTCGGGCACAGCACGGGAGTTTCGCCGACGGCGCTGCTGGTCTCGGCGGCTTTCTGGTTGTACCTGTGGGGACCGATCGGCTTGATCTTGTCGGCCCCCTTTGCGGTCTGCCTGGTGGTTCTCGGCAAGAACATTCCGCAACTAAGTTTCCTAAATGTGCTGCTGGGCGACGGGCCGGCATTCAACTCGCAAATGAACGTCTATCAGCGTCTGATGGTGGGCACTCAGCATGAAACAGACTCGTTCGTGGCGCACCATTTGAAGGGGGCTCCTGTCGAAGAAGTCTTTGATTCATTGTTGATCCCGGCATTGAACTATACGAGACGTGATGTCCAGCGAGACTACTTAACCTCCGAGGACCAAAGCTCCATTCTGGAAGGAATGCGAGCCACCTTGCAGCAGATCGACGAACTGCGGCGGATTGAGTCCGCAGACGAAGAGGATCCCGAGATGCGTCCTCTCGACGGGGGGAACGAAACCCTGACCAAGTCAGTCAAACTTCTGGCTTGCCCCGCTGGGGACGACACGGATCGCGTGGGATTGGAGATGCTTCAACAGCTTCTGGACCCAGCTCGGTGGGAAATCGAGGTGACCACACCGGAGATGCTGACATCCGAAATCTTGGCGCGCGTAGCTGAAGATCCTCCCGACATGATCTGCATAGCGTCACTGCCTCCCGGAGGACTGGCGCAGGCTCGCTATCTCTGCAAGCGGTTGAAGAGTTCAGCGCCTGAACTTCCGATCATTGTGGGACGGTGGAGTCACACGCGCAACAGCAAACTCGACCGAGAGCGACTCGAACAGGCCGGAGCGAGTTTTGTGACGACGACCCTATTGGAGACCCGTAAGTTGTTGGTGTCGCGCCTGCCTCTCCTGACTCGCAAACTTTCGACACCTGTTGCTGCAGAGTCAGAACAATCCGACTCCAACGACGAGATGGCATGGAACGGAAAGATGCTCAATCCAGTTGTCGGGTGAGATTCTACGGACGCGCCATTTAGCGCAGTGCGACATCGTGGTGGTCTGTCTGCAAGAACCCGTCCACCCCGAGAGTAGGAGTTCGCCCAGAGCCAAGCGGTCTCATGGGAGCGTTTCATTGCTACAAGAGGCAGAGTTGTTGCAAGCTATGAAAGTCGCATCGTGTTCAGAATGAAACGTCGAGTGCTGCCGCGATTTGTGGCGATGATCAAGCCCTACTGGTTTTCCGAAGACAAATGGATCGCCCGAGGTCTGCTGGCACTGCTGATCGTGCTGTTGTTGGGAAACACAGCTTTCAGCGTGTTGTTGAACGAGCAGTCTGGAGAGTTCACGTCGGCGCTTGCCTCCCAAGACACTTCCCGCTACTGGACGTCCATCTACAAAACCATCGGCATCATCGTTGCCGCCGCTCCATTTTATGTGTTCTATTACTTCGTCCGGGACAAGCTCACCAACTATTGGCGAAAGTGGCTGACCAACAACTTTCTAGACACCTATTTCAAAAACGCCGCCTTTTATAAGCTCGCGTACAATGCGGACATCGATAACCCCGATCAGCGCATTGCAGAAGACATCAACACCTTCACCGTCAGATCGATCTTCTACTTGCTACTGTTCGTGGAAACCGGTCTGCAACTGATCGCCTTTAGCGGCGTTCTGTGGGCCATCTCCAAAACTCTGGTCGTGTTCCTGGTGATCTATGCGACCATTGGGACGCTGATCGCCAGTTTTGTGTTTGGCCGGACGCTGGTGGCCCTCAACCTGTTCCAGTTGAGGCGCGAGGCTGACTTCCGGTTCAGCTTGGTGCGAGTGCGGGAGAATGCCGAGTCCATCGCGTTCTACCGGGGCGAGGAACCCGAGTCCCTCAACATCAAGCACCGGTTCAATGACGCTGTCGAGAACTACAACAAGATCATCAACTGGCAGTGGTTCCTGAATCTGTTCCAGTATTCCTACAGCTCCATCACGTTGATCATGCCGGGTCTGATTCTTGCGCCGCAGGTATTGTCCGGCAATCTTGAAGTCGGACGGGTCGTTCAAGCCGCGGGAGCCTTCTCGGCGATTTTCTCGGCGCTGACGGTCATCGTGAACAATTTCGACACCCTCAGCCGCTTCGCGGCGGGGATCAGCCGGTTGGACAAGTTCTCGAAGTCGTTGGAAGTGTCGGCGAGGGAGCCCTCGAAGGAACGGGATGTCATCAAGACGGTGGAAGATGACCGTCTTGCGATTGAACATCTCACCCTGCAAACGCCCGACTACAAACGAACGTTGGTTGTGGACCTGTCTCTGGAGATCAAGCCGGGCGAGGGATTGTTGATTGTCGGCGCGAGCGGAGGCGGCAAGAGTTCCCTGCTGCGCGCAATCGCCGGCTTGTGGGATGCCGGAAGCGGCAGCATCGTTCGCCCGCCGTTGCAGGACATGTTTTTCCTGCCTCAGCGTCCCTATATGATCATCGGGACGCTGCGCGGTCAATTGCTGTATCCGAGCGACAAGAGGGACGTGACGGACGATGAACTGCATGACGTTCTGAAGACCGTCAATCTCCCCGATTTGATGGAGCGGTGCGGCGGGTTCGAGATCGAAGCAGATTGGGGAAAGATCCTGTCACTGGGCGAACAACAGCGGGTCGCCTTCGCTCGTGTGCTGCTTGCCAAGCCCCGCTATGTGATCTTGGACGAAGCCACCAGTGCATTGGACTCCCAGAATGAAGAGTCGCTGTACCAGCAGTTGCATGATTCGGGAGCGACGCTCATCAGCGTCAGTCATCGGCTGAACATCGTCAAGTACCACCGACATATCTTGGAACTTGGTGGTGATGGAACTTGGAGCGTCGCTCCCGCTGAAGGGCCGGAATTGGGTTGATGAATAAATTGATCTGCTCAGTTGGTGTTCCGGCCCACAACACGTTCAGTCGCATGCTGGGCTTGATCGATCCCAAGCAGCTTACGTCCTCAACATTCTCCAAAACCTCCAACTTTGATGCGTACCGCCTGGCCGACTACGCTCTGAGCCTGGCCGACTACGCTCTGATTGGCCTGACGATGAGCCGGGTCATCGGCGAAACCGACTCGCGCGCCCGAACGGTCAATCAACGGTCAGGGCAACCAGTTGGTCGATCGGAGCCTACTGCGGTTGGTCACAGTCCATTTGTGCAGCCGCAGGAATTTATTGCCACCAAATCTTCTGGGCCCTTTAATATCCTCTTGCTACCGGCGTAATGCGATTACCTCTTGGCCGTTAAAGTCCACTTCCTGTGGCACACAGATTGCGGTTGTCAAAAGCATGGGAACATTGCCACTAGATTTGGTGGGACCACCGAACTATTGCGGCTTGTTCAAAACAGGACAAAGTTTTTTTGATAGAGGAGAACAGTTATGTTGAGTCGAACAATCGGTTGGAGTTCAGGATTGGCTTTGGTCGCGGCCATGGTCAGCATCACCATCGCGAGTGCGCAAGAAGAGCGACAAGTCAAGAAGGAGGCCGCGGCGCAATCGCCAAGCCAAACTTACCGAGCCAAGTCGGTCCTCGGATCCAAGGTGAGCATCGAGGGCAATGTGGCGGTGGGGACAGTAGACGACATTGTCTTTGCCGACGATGGCTACCTCGAATATCTGGTCATTCTCAATGACAACAAGTTGGTGACTGTGCCTTGGGAAGCGGCGAAATTCAACTTTGAAAAGCGAACGGCCATTGTCAACATCACGCCGGAACGGTTCAAAGTTATTCCGACCTACACCGTCGATCAGTACCCCGTTTTCTCGTCACCCAAGTACCGAGTCGAGACCTACAAGTATTACGGCCTGACACCGGCGCAAGAGCGCCAGGCAATTCGACGTGGGGTTGTTGTCCCCTAAACGGAGTTGTCGCAATCACACGCTCGACTAAATTGGCGAGGTCGATTGCGCAATGATGGAACCCGGCCGCACGGCCGGGTTCTTTTTTTTGAGGCTTGATCGCCCCACGCTGCGACGACAAGGACAACTTCAGAATGTGAGTGAGTGTAGCTCGTGGGCAAGACCGCTGTGGTTTTCTTGCGACACCGCCTGATTCGACGATCGAACCTCTGGCACCGGAGTTGCCACGCCAGTGCTATGGGGTGAGTTGTTAAACACTTTGATGAGTAATACCAGGAGACTTCAAAATGCGTCGTTTACTGCTGACAGTCGTTTGGATGGGAGTGCAGGCCGCGAGTGGTATGCGTAGCATTGAGGTTCACGCGCAGGGCGAATTGCCCGACCCACCGAAGCCATCAGTCCGCAAATTGCCCGTCCGACCAAAGCTTCCCGTTATTGAAAGATCTGGGTTTGAAGTAATACCACACGCAGTGTTACTAGAAGAGCTTCCTCCAGATGTTCTGCCACCACCGACTCTAACCTCTGGTTTTGGCATTCCAGAGAGATTAAAGACCGCACCCGAAATTCTTTTGCCATCTCTTGGATATGGACCAGCCCACTGTTTTCCCTTGACGCCGACGACCTGTTTCGATGTCGGCTACAAATGCTTCACATATGGGCTTTACCAAGATGCGTTGGCCTTTGCGAACCACGGCTTGCAGCAATGCAACCATGCTCGCATTTACCTTCTGAAGGCGATGTGTGAAATGCATCTTGGCCGGTGTGATGACGCCCGTGTCACCCTTGTCAAATATCGCCATGCATCGCTTCGTCCGGAAGAGTCTGTGGGACTCGCAGTCGCACGAGAAAGACTCAATGATCCGATGCGAGCCCGCCTAGAAATCTTGTTGGCGGCTTGGAATAAGGCTTATTAAGCGGCTCCTCCGCTGGAGATGGATCCATCATCCATCAATGTAAGCGTAAGTACGCGAGTGGTTCCCTGTGGCAGTGATCGATCACATGCCACACCGTTGTCTAACCGCTCAGTCAGCGCCGACTAGGGCAGGAGTCTGTCGGGACACGCGCCACTAATCAGCACGATGGCAGCAGCATAACAACAGCATGCATCATGACTGTCCCCCGGTATATCACTTGCGGGACAACCCCAGGAAAACCTTCCTTGTCGGCCCAAGCGCTAAGGAATGAAGATTTAGCACCCTTGTGGGTGCAGAACGCCCGCCCCTTTTGAAGGAGAACGAACAATGAAGAAAATGTTTCGATTCGTCACGTTCAGTCTGTT
>JAYVDI010000038.1:0-3632 GCA_043749505.1 Schlesneria sp.
CTATCAAGGCAGTGTGGCCCGGCTCGCCGGGCTGGGTGGCTGGGGTCGAGTCTTCGAGCCACCAGCATTCGCATGGTCACGCTGCTGGGGGCGGTCGAAGACGCCCGACCTCCAGTCACCCGTCGGCGTTACGTGTACACCGGTGTTGGGTCGGGAGGCCAGCCACAACCAGTGATCGCGAATGCGACAGGTTCCGTTGGCGATCCGTCGAATCCCGTGATACTGTGGCGGTCGGATTCAGCAATTTCGAGGAGACTCCCGCATGGCTCAGACATTTCAAGCGGTGTTGACTGGCGACGAATTGAAATGGAATCCGTCTCGTCCCGCGCAGCTTCCGCGAGACAAGCCGATCCTGGTCAATGTCACCGTGTCCGACGCCACCGTGTTTGACGATCCTGTCAGCGAGTCGCTTCCGGGGGCCGCCATGTCGGCCGCGCTTGAACAACTCGCGCGACTTGCTCCGTTCGCGGACATCGACGATCCGGTCGAATGGCAACGTGCTCTGCGATCCGATCGGTCATTACCGGGGCGCGACTGATGCTTCTCGACAGCAATGTCATCATCTTCGCGGCTCGGCCCGAACACGGCGACTTGCGAGCCTTCATCGCCCGGCATTCTCCGGCGGTGTCAGCGGTCAGCTACGTCGAGGTGCTGGGATATCACAAGCACTCGGAATCGCAACGTGCGCTCTTCGAGTCGTTCTTCGCCGCGGCCAATGTGTTGCCGCTCTCCGACGCGGTGCTCCGCGAGGCAATCCTCCTGCGGCAACAACGCAAGATGTCGCTGGGCGACTCTCTGATTGCCGGCACGGCACTCACCCACGGGTTGAAGTTGGTGACTTGCAACACCGCCGACTTTCGGTGGATTCCGGGGCTGGCGCTCATTGACCCATTCGCAGCCACTTGAGGCGGGGTGGCCCCGCCGAAGTCAACCAAAAGAAACGACACCTGTCGTTGCGACAGCGTTTCGCTCGTGTGGCAGGGTGGCTCGGGCCGCTTTTGAAGTTGAGGCGTGCCACGGCGTTGACACTCCTTCGGCACGGCTTCCCCGCGGACTCCGCCGCCGTGGCACGTCCCCTCGTTGTTGTGGGGTCCAGAAGAAACCGGGCCACCCCGCCGTCAGAGCTTCGCCAATGAAATGACGAGATTGATGTTGTTGCAGACTGTGTAGAGCATGTGATCGGCGAGTTCCTTCGTCGCCACGTACTCCGACTTCGGGCCTTTTCCATGGGCGTCTCCGACTTTGTTCCGGATTGTCGCCGTGCCTTCCAGGATCTGCTTGTAGAACGGATGGAATAAGCCGTTCTCACGACAAATGTCGAGGAGCTTTGAACACGTGTCCCGTTCTTTGTCGTAGGTCCATCGCTTCTGCGAGCAGATGATCTTGAGGACGCTCTCAAAAGCCGCGCCGGCGTCAGTAATGGCATCTCCGTATTTCGCTTGACGATATTCGTCGAATGCATTCAGCAACTCAGCATTGGCAGATGCGAACCGCTGATCAGAAAGAGCGTCCAAGCACGGCTTCACTACCTCGGCATGTAGAAGTTTCTCGTCTTTCTTGAGTACCTTCGGCAATACTGAATGGATGGTCTTCGCATCGGGTCTGAAACGTCCGAACAGCGTCGCGCCTTCGGTGAGAGTTTCGGAATAGGGCGTCAGTTCGTACCCGATGTTTTCCTCTTGAAGCACGCGGTTGAGTGCTTCAACCATGGGTTGTTGGCCGAAGTGCCATCGAGTCTCGAAGCACATCTGCAGGAAGTCCATAACTTCCTCGTCACGGCATTGGAAGAAATGCTCAACGACTGGATCAGTAGCGATGCGTGCCGCTTCGTACCCGGATTGGCGCAAGCCCCCGTACCGCTGCAGCAGCTTGTCGCGCATCTCGCACAAGACATCTTCGATGCCGTAGTTGTTGAATTCTTGCGACTGAAGGCACAGTCTCATCGTATGCAGCAGTCGATTGCGAATCTGCTGCGGGATGTCGTAACGATAGGCGTCCGTGACAGGCGCTTTCCTGCGCGAAAATAGCGACATCGTCGAACTCCTCTCGGCGCTAGGTGCCGGACGGCTGGGGTCGAGTCTTTAAACCCCCAGCATTCGCAACATCACACCGCTGGGGGCCAATACCACTCACCCCGCCGAAGACTCCGAAACAATGGCGCATCCAGAGTTATACGTCAGCTCAATCCGGGCCACCCTGCCCTTGGAATAATTGCAATTGTTCCCGACCCGTACCAATTGATATCGTCAAGTTGAAATAGCGACCGGAACCAACCGACAGACCGCTGACCGTATTCAAAGTCTACGATGGAATTGCCGCCGCAAGCTTTTGCTTCTTGGGCCATTTGCCGTTTGACATCATCAAGATTCTTCAACTGTGCCTGTTGAACGACACCACCAATCTCAACCTGGATCGGGCGAACCGGTTGGTACTTAGCGGGAGTTCCCTCAATGAAGACGATGCCATCAAAGGTTGTTGCATGCACAATCATCGCTCCAGAATCATGACCATTTCTTCTCTCGCGCCACCAATACCATGAATCGAGGCTGTTACGGCTGCTTTCAGCATCCATCCGTGCTGTGAATATGAGTTCAACGCCTGTTCGAGCAAATCCGGATCAAACTTGCCACTGAACCATTTGTCTTTCTGAGACAGTACCTTGTATTGCTTCGGCGGCAACGTGGCTGATGCCTGATCTCCGAAGTCCGTTGGAACCATCGGAGCGGGCGGCGGGCCTGCAAACAACCCCTTTACTGTTCCAGCGGCGATCCAATCAGCGAGACCATCTTTCCACAGATGGTCTGAGCGTACGAGGGTGCCATTGTCCACGAGAACCTTTAGATGTTCCGCCGAAATTGGACCGGTGACTTTACCCTCAATGGCGTAATACCATTCATGCGACATCTGAACCATTCCTCTGGTTAATCAGGCTGGTTGGCCCGGCTGGGGCCGCTTTTGAAGTTGAGGCGTGCCACGGCTTCGGAGTCCTCGGAGAAGCCATGTGATCGGACGTGGACACTCCCTCGGCACGGCTGCTCCGCAGACTCCGCAGCCGTGGCACGTCCAACGTGGCTGGCGGATCAAGTCGGGCCACCGCGCCGACTCCCATCTCGCGCTGTTCGACTATTTCTTTTCCGGCTCCGGCTTGGCGACGGGCTTCTCGATCACGCCGGCGAAGGTGCCGCCGTGGTCGCCGTGCTGCCAGGTTCCGGCGTAGCGGGTGCCGTAAAACATGACCCGCGCCGTGAAGGTGCCGACACCGGGGATCGTCAGGTCGGTCAGCGACATCACGGGTGTGTCGTCGGCCCAATAGACCTTGATCGGGATGGGAATATCGAGTTGGTTTTCACCGACCTTCATCGTCGCCGTGAAGATCCAGTCGTTGTCCTTGACCTTTTTCGCCGAGACGACGCGGTATCGGTCGGGCTTGGTTCCCTCTTTGCCGTCGGTCGTGAAGTATCCGACCAGCGTGGAGTTGGACAACGACTCGGAAAACGCCTGCTCGAGCGCCGCCTGATCGGGTTTGACCGGCTTGGCCGGCTTGGCCGGTTTCGGGGGATCGGCCGCCAGCAGCGGGGACGCGAGGCCACAGACCAACACCAGGGGAAGCAATTGACGCATGGACGGTCTCC
>JAYVDI010000039.1:0-10707 GCA_043749505.1 Schlesneria sp.
ATCCCGAGCCTGCCGCGCCGAATCGGCCACGATCACCCCGGCAATCACCGCCTGCTCCCGATTCAACGCCTGATAGCCAAACACCGCCATCACGCCCCCAGCCTGTTTCATGTCCCCTCACCCCGGCCCGGGCACCGCCGCTTCGGTGGTCGGAGAGGGTTAGGGTGAGGGGTTCTTCACATCTGTCTTCGGCTTTGTCCTCTCACCCGGCGGGCACTGCCACTTCGGTGGTCCGTGTGACCGAGAGCGTTGGCGACACTCGTTTCGAGGGCAACTTCCTAGCCAGCAAGGTTGGCATTCACTTCAAAGAGTCCTGACCCCTTTGTTCAAAGACGTCGCCGAATATTCTCAGGGCCAACCCTCAACGACCCCGCTGAGAAAATACGCCTTCGGTTCCTACATCGACGAACCGGTCGCTCTCATCGACCACACGGGAGCCGCTTCCGGAACAGGCACCGGCGCGAACAACGGCACCACGACCGTCTACCACTACCACGCCAACCACCTCTACAGCATCGCCGCCTTGACGGACCAATCCGGCCAAGTCGTGGAACGCTACGCCTACGACGCCTACGGCCAACAAGTCATCTTGGACGCCGCAGGCACAACAGTCCGAGCAGCGTCCCTCATCCAAAACCGCTTCACCTACACCGGCCGTGAATGGGACGCCGAATCCCACACCTACCACTACCGAGCCAGAACCTATGACGCCCGCCTCGCAAGGTTCCTACAACGTGATCCGATTGGCTTTCGAGGTGGACTGAATCTGACGGTTTACGTAGGCGGGCGTAGCTTGGGCGCAGTTGACCCATTTGGTCATGAAGCCTTCGACATGCTCGGGGGAACCGGAATGGACTGGTCAACGCCAACAGACGACCCCTTTATTGAAGGAGTTAGAGGCTTTTTGGGGTCGATTGGTGGGAGTGTTGCCAGCGTATGCACGGGCGATACTGGCCGCGCGATGGGCGATCGTGCCTACCAAATTGCGTCACAGCAGGCGGGGCACGATCTGACCGAAGGTGAAATCGACGACTGGACCGGCCCCAAAGGTTATTACCTTGGCTGGGTCATGATTGCAGAATTAGGTCCGACGCCACTTGTCGAAGGATTAGGAGGCTTCGACGCACCGACATATGAGCCGTTGAGCCTTACCGACAGCATTGCTCGTGGGGCAGGCGGACTCAGTGGGACGATTGGCTTCGTCGCACCGAATCTCCCGGCGAACGTCGGCAGTTATCGCTTTCCGCTGCCCAAGGGTGGAAAGCTAAAACTGCCTTCCTGCCCTTGCCCACCAGAAACTCCGCCCGCTAAGGTTGCACCTAAGACAACCTGTGGCGACGGCGCTCCAAGCCCGAAAGACATTAAGAATGCGCGACAGCGAGGAGTTAATAGAGCAAAATCTGCTGAAAGAGATTTGGTGGAAAGCGGGCATCCCGGCACGGCTGATGACGGCGGGTGGAGTTGGGCTGAACGTAAGAGGATTGCAGAAACAGGTCAATTTCCAGATGATATTGAATGGCATCATATAAATGACGTTCATAATAACCCCGGGTTAGCTGACGTACCAGATAACGTGACTCCATCGAGAGGCGGCCGTCCCGGTCATGTCCAAAAGTATCATCCGAACGGTACTCGCCAAGGTTCTGCCGGTTCGCTACTAGACCGCAGTGGCGCGAAATGTAAACATCTTAGTGGGGGGGAGTAAATGATGGAACTTCTGACATGGATAATGACAAACCGCCCTGGAGACTTGATTGACATTGGCGACCGAATTGAAATTGAGCACAAATCTGGTGAGCATTCGACTCTTTGGAGGCGAACCACAGGGCCGGGTGGTTGGTGCGAACCTTGCCTCGGGGACGCTTTCTTAAAATACGATGGAATCGACTTGTTTTCGAGTACATTTAAGCTCGCTTCGACAAACACTCCGCGGCTTGTTGATGATGTGAAACTTGTATTTACGTTCCAACAGATTGATGTAAAGGCAAGGCAATTGCGATGCCTATTTCCCGCTGGTTCTGTGCCATTTATGTATCAGGCAGGAATCGGATACTACGCTTGTAACCCAACTTCAAATTCAATTTACGAGTGGGACACAGAGACACAGGCAATTTCCGGCATGTTTGCATCGCTTGAGGATATTTTGGATGAATGGATTTCCGCAGTGTCATAACGGAGCGTAGCCGTCCATTCTGCGAAAAATCGGAGAAATCAAAGGGGTCAGGGAAAGCGCCGGTAAAAGCCGGGAGTGAGTAGCGGATGTAAGAGCCGTACAAACAAGGGAGAGCGTAACCAGTTTGGCCCCGAGTCATGCGCCGGTCTTCGCGAGGGGGCGGGTGAAGCGTTGACAGGGGGAAGTCCAGGCCAGCCCACCCAGAGGGTACCCGACTCCGAAATCACCACTTTGTGCGTGCCGACCTCGTCCTGACAGGGGGAAGGCCACACGTCGTTCCGCGTAATCAAGACCGCGAGCGGACCGACGACGCCACGGAGTCTGAGACCCTGTGCATGGACGGACACTCATTTCACGGAAACCGGGAGACCCCGGAGGTTCCCTCGCCAGCAATGGCAGAGACGGATGGGGACCCGCTCATCTCCTTCACTCGCCTCGACGGGGAGGGCCATCAACCCGCATGGCCGACCGCAAGTCCGCTTCAACGACAAGCCAGACGACAACGAGTCCTGACCGCTGACTCCGTGGGTCTGCTCTGGTGAGAACTCGGGATCAGGGCTGTTCCATCGGAAGAAGCCGCCGGAGTCTGATGGTTTGAGTTGCTTCGCGCGGGTTGTTGTGGGGTGCCGCCCTGACCTCGGATTGACCTAATGCGGCAAGCCGCCGACAACGCACGTTGAAGAGTGGGGCGGGGGGACAGAGCCTGAAGAACCCCTCACCCTAGCCCTCTCCCCGCAAGGCCGGGGCGAGGGGACAAGAGAAGAGACCTGCGACGTTCGGGCTACTCAGACTCGTCGCCGCCGCGAATTGAACCATGCTCTCAATTTGACAAGCTCGCGTTGGAAATGTTGCGTCTTCCGAAAGTTGGCCATGTCACGGCTGTGTGTCGCGATCCTCGTGTGCCTGGTCCCGTTGCTGACGGGGTGCGCGGTGTTTCGCACGGACGCCGAGGCGGCGAAGTACGAGACCGTGCGGGTCAGCCTGCGCCATGACACCACCGAGGCGATCAAGCACAACGTGGCGGGGTTGAAGGCTCTCGAAGCGGGGCATCTCGACAAGGCCGAGAAGCACTTTCAGAAGGCGTTGATCGCCGATGTCGATTTCGGCCCGGCTCATAACAACTTGGGCGAGCTGTATTACTCGCAGGAGAAGCTGTATCTCGCCGCGTGGGAGTTCGAGTACGCGATCAAGCTGATGCCCGAACGGCCCGAGCCGCACAACAATCTGGGGCTGGTCTACGAAGATGCGTCCCGGTTCGCGGATGCCCTGCGCGAGTACGAGACCGCGCTGGCGACGGAGACGGCGGGGATCGAACCGTTCGCCAACCTGACGCGCGTCCGCATTCGTCGGGGTGAGCGATCCACGGAAACGGCGCACATGCTGCACGATCTCGTTCTCAAGGATGACCGGCCCGAGTGGCGCGAGTGGGCACGCGAACAACTGGCCACCACGCACCGCGATCTTGTGGACTGCGAGGACGCGGGCGGCCTGATCGTTCCGCCCGCGCGACTGGACTCACCAACACCGGGGGCGGAACGGATTCGGATCGGGCCGGAGCTGATTCCGCCGGATGTTCCGGTTCCTGATACACCGCTGCCTGCACTCGATGGCGAGCCGAATGCGATCGGGACGGAAGGGCGAACGACGCTCCGCTCCACGAAGTCTCGCGTGCAACAGGTCAACTGGTACGACGTACCGTGATGCGACTTGGGGGAATGGATGGCACTCAATTGGAGTGGTTTTGAAGCTGAGAGGACAAAGCCGTAAGAACCCCTCACCCTAACCCTCTCCCCGCAAAGCCGGGGCGAGGGGACAAGAGAAGAGCCTGCGACCTGCTGCCACAACGACGACGACTCACTGCCACAACGAAGCCACAACGACTCCCCGCTGACACCGCGATGGGAAGTCGATCCGACTTTTCTCCATTCTTCTCTTCCTTTTCACTGATCGGCCTGTAGCCATGACTGTCTCGTGCCGAGCTTCGATCAGACGCTGCTGCGTGATGACGATGGCGTTGAGCCTGTTTGGTTCGATGTTTATCAGCCCGTGCGTGTTTGCTCAGAATGACGCGGCCGATCCGGCGATCCGCATCAACCTGCCGTCGGAAGTCGAGATCAAGACGCTAATTGATTATGTCGGCAGTCGCGTCGGCGTGAAGATTCTGTACGACGAGAAGCTCGCCAACAAAAAGCTGTCCATTCGAGCGACGGAAGACATTCCGGCCAGTTCCCTGGTCAGCTTGCTGCAAAGTGCGCTGCGGATGAAGGGGCTGGCGCTCGTCGATACTGACACGCCCGGTTGGAAGAAGATCGTCGATGCGGCGAAGCTCAATCCCGAATGGGCGACGGATGAAGACGCTCAGGCACTGGTCGATCGGCGCGAGGGAGCGACCGCCGTGACGCAGGTCTTCACGCTCAAGCACGCCGATCCGGTTCAGGTCGATACGCTGCTCAAGCCGCTCGCCAGCAGCCAGCCTGCAAATACGATTGTGCTCAAAGAACAACGGCTGCTGATCGTCACCGACTATGCCTCGAACCTCGTTCGGATGACGAAGCTGCTCGAACTGATCGACCGTCCGCGACAGGGGGCGAAGACCGAGTTCATCACGCTGGAACACGCCGACGCCGATGCCGTCGCGACGCAAATCACCAGCATGATCGATGCTCGCTCAAAAGCCGAAGGAACCGCGACGACATCGACCGCGAATGACAAGACGGCGACCGCAGCCTCGTCGGGAACGGTCTCGGTGTTTCCCTTTGCCCGCGCGAATCAATTGATCGTCGTCGGCGATCAGGGACGCGTTGATGAGGTCAAAGATTTCATTCAACAGTTGGACATTCCGACCGATGCCACGACCGAGATTTACACCACACAAAGCATTCCCGCCGAACGGCTCGACCGACTCATTCGCTCGGTGTTGGAGGCGGAACGCGGGGGACTCACCTTCAAGACGACCGTCGATAAGGAGTGGAACTCGCTGATCGTCAATGCGCCGCCGTCGATCCATGCCAAGATCGAAGCCTTCATCAAGCGGCACGATGGTGCGAAGTCGGCCGAGTCCACCAGCCGGATCAAGTTTCACAAACTGAAGCACATCACGGCGGAAGACGCGCTCGAAACCATTCGCGGGATGGAGCAAGGCTCGGCCCCGCAGGGACGACAACGACGTGGCGGCGGAGCCGGGGGCGGGACATTCCAAGACGGGCTGGACGTGCGTGCCGGCCAGTTCGTGCCGGGACCGAACCGTCCGCAACTGCAACCGGAACCGTTCGCACAGCAGCCCCCCGCGTTTCAATTGCAGGTCGATCAGAACGGACAGCCGCTGCCGATCGGAGTGATGCCTGTCCCGGTGGCGATTCCCACGGGGTACGGTCAGGGAGAACCCAACGCCGTGCTGCAACTCGGCAAGGCGAACGTCACGGCCGACGTGAACTCGAACACGCTGATCGTCGTCGCCGATCCGTCGGCACAGAAGGTCTACACCGACATCATCGAAGCCCTCGACAAGCCGCGTCCGCAAGTGTTGATCGAAGCCAAGATCGTGATCCTCGACACGTCCGACGACTTCGGCCTGGGGGTCGAGTTCTCCGGCGGAGACCGCTCGGGAGTCAAGAAACTGTTCTCGTTCACGTCGTTCGGATTGAGTACCGTCGATCCGGTCAACGGGGCGCTCAAGATCATTCCGGGAACGGGTCTCAACGGGACGCTGGTCGATCCCGAAGTGGCCGACATGGTGCTGCGGGCCTTCACCAAGCATCGCCGGGCCAAGGTCGTGTCGTGCCCGCGCGTCCTCGTCGCGGACAACGTGGAGGGGAACCTGTCGAGTACCACCGAGATTCCCTTCACCAGCGTGAATGCGTCGCAAACCGTCGCCACGACGAGCTTCGCGGGCTACGCCAAGGCGGGGACGGAAATCACCGTCACGCCCCACATCAGTGAGAAGGACCAACTGCAGCTCGACTACGAAATCACGCTGAACGATTTTCAAGGAGCACCGTCGTCGGCCAATGTTCCGCCCCCGCGTCAGACCGACAAGGTGAAGAGCATCGCCACCATCCCCGATGGCCACACGCTGATCGTCGGCGGCCTGAACCGGACCAGCTTTTCGCAGACCGTCGATAGCTTCCCGTTCATCGAGAACATCCCGCTCATCAGGCACGCCTTCAGCAATGACACTCAACGGACGGGGAACAGTTCGCTGTTCATCTTCCTGCGTCCGGTCATCCTGCGCGATGACAAGTTCCGCGACTTGAAATACTTTTCGGAACGCGATGTTCGCCGAGCGACCATCCCCGGCGATTTACCCGCCAGTCGTCCGATGTTGATGAGATGAGCTGTTAGCGAATAGCTGTTAGCTTTCAGCCGGACAGGAAGCGTGGGCGGGCTGTCTTGATGAAGGGGCATCGCGCGACTTGCGCCTCACCACGAACTCTCTTCCGACTTTATCTTCTTCCGTGCCCATCAGTGCAATCTGTGGTCAAACTGCTTCACTTTGCAGACCTCGCCCCCTTCGCTCATGGCTTCCCACTGCCGTTACGCTCTGTCAATCACTCTTGGTGAGAAGAAGGCAACATGGCGGAAGATTCTGTTGTACCAATGTCTCTCGGTGGTCGCTGGCGCGAGGCTGTGCATGATGTTGCCCCGCAGTTGGCTCTTCCCACTGAACTCGACCCGTTGATGAGTCCGCTCGCCGCGACACGACAGGCCGGATTGAAGTCGGACGAGGAAACGCGTGCGTTCGCCAATTTGCTGGGCGTGCCGTTTCATGAGTCATTGGCCGAACAGCAGCCCTCCGCCGAGTTCGTTGATCGCGTGCCGATTGGCTTCGCCCGCGAACACCTCGTGGTCGGCATGGCTTCGCGAGGGTTGCTGCTGTCGGTGGTCCTCGGTTCCGTCGAAAGTTGGTCGCAGTTGGATGTCCTCGCGCGGCACTTGCGGCGGCGGATCGAACCGAGCTTCGCGCCGCGCGAGCAGGTCAAAGTGGCGATCAATGCCGCTTACACGCAGCAGTCGGGACAGACTGAACGCGTGCTGGCGTCGTTCGAGGGGAACGTGTTCGAGGAACTCGCGCAGCTCGATTCGCGCGAAGACTTGCTCGACACGTCCGACCGCGCCCCCGTCATCAAGCTCGTCAACACGATGCTGTTCGATGCCGTGACGAGCCTCGCGTCCGATGTTCATGTCCAACCGTATGAAGAACGGCTCGTGGTGCGGATGCGGATCGATGGCGTGCTGTTCGACATGTTTCACGTCCCGAAGCGATTGCAGGAGGAAGTCCTCAGCCGCATCAAAGTTCTCGGCAAGATGAACATCGCCGAGAAGCGATTGCCTCAGGACGGTCGAGCCACCGTGGAAGTCGGAGACCGTCTGATCGACCTGCGCATCGCGTCCATGCCGACCAGCCACGGCGAGCGCGTGGTGATTCGCCTGCTCGACAAGAGTGCCCGGCTCTATTCGCTCGGAGAGTTGGGCTTGGGCGAATCCAACCTCGCGCGCTTCCGGCAGTTGATCCACCGTGAGCACGGCATGATCCTCGTCACGGGGCCGACCGGCAGCGGCAAGAGCACCACGCTCTATTCGGCGCTCCGCGAGATCAATGCCCGCGAACTGAACGTGATTACGCTCGAAGACCCGATCGAATACCAACTCGACGGCATCAGCCAAACGCAGATCAACGTCAAAAAAGGGATGACGTTTGCCAGCGGCTTGAGAAGCATTTTGCGGCAAGACCCCGATGTCATCATGCTCGGTGAAATTCGCGATCAGGAAACGGCCGTGATGGCGATTCAATCGGCCCTCACCGGACACCTCGTGTTCTCCACGCTCCACACCAACGACGCCGCGAGCGCCATCACCAGGCTCCTCGACCTCGGCATCGAACCCTATTTGTTGGCCAGTTCACTCGTCGGCGTCCTCGCCCAACGGCTGGTCCGGCAACTCTGCTCGAAGTGTGCGGAACCCTACACCCCCACCCCCGAGGATTTTCGCCTGCTCGACCTTCCACACATCCCCGAGGCCACCGCCAAACGCGGCACCGGCTGCGGAGCCTGCCGCTCGACCGGCTATCGCGGCCGGTTCTCCATCTGCGAACTCCTGCCAATCAACGAACCGATCCGAGGCCAAATCCAGTCCCGCGCCAACGCCGCGCAAATCCTCGCCACCGCCGTCCAACACGACATGCGCCTGATGAAACACGACGGCCTCGAAAAAATTCTGATGGGCAAAACCACCTTTGAAGAAGTCGCGAAAGTCACCGTTACTGTGGACTGATGCAGACTGTTTTTTTGGGGGTGGCACGCGCGACTCCGTGTCAGCGGCGCGAAGGGGTTGGAGTGGGAGTCTGTGTTCGTCCTGCACGCGGCCGATGGCAACATCCCGTCCGACCTAGCCACCGAATCGGACGCCGAGATCGAAGAGGAGCGGCGGCTGTTCTACGTCGCCCTCACAAGAGCGAAGTCCTACCTCCACGTCCTGCATCCGCATCGCTACTACTTCCACAATCATCGCAAGAGCGACCAGCATTCGTACTCGCAGCGGACGCGGTTCATCCCCGACGAACTCCTCCCGTGTTTCGAGCCGGTCACCACGGGCCGGTCCACGCTGGAGTTCCCGCAGGGCGATGCGGCGAGTGAGGTGACGACGGCGGATGTCAGGAAGAGGATTGGCGGGATGTGGGCGTGACGAGCGGAACCTATGCCGCATTCCGCTCAAACGATTTCACCAGCCCACCGACGTAGGGCCGGACGATGATCTGGTCGCGGTCGAGCTTCGGGACTTCTTCGGGAAGGTCGCGGATCGGTGGCAAGTGCTCGCGCTCCATGTGCGATCGGGTCTTGTTGTAGTAATCCACCCACTGACCGACGATGTGATCCAAGTGCCGGTGACCGAACAGAATGAACTTGAACAGGCACTCATATTTGATCGTCTGAATGAACCTCTCGACTCGTCCGTTCAAATTCGGGGACGCCACCGGCAGGGCGTTGGTGCGAATGCCTTTCGCTTTCAGAGTGGCCACGAATTCCTTGGTGAACTTGGTGTCTCGGTCGTGCATCAGAATCGAGGGCTTCTCGGCCCGTCCCGCTGTTTGCTCGATGAATGCCTCGGTTTGCTTTACCACCCAGCGGGAATTGGGCCGTCCCGTGGAGGACGAAACAATGACTTCGCGAGTCTTCATGCAAAGGAAAACCAGCAGATAGACGTTGCGAATGCCGCGAGCCGTCACTGTCTTCACCGAGAAGAAATCGCACGCCCACAAGGTCTCGCCATGACGCTGAACGAACTTTTCCCAACTATCCGAAGTTCGATCAGGCCCAGGTTTGATGCCCTCTTCCTTGAGGATGTTTCGCACCGTCTGACGGCTGATCCCTTTGATCCCCAACTTCCGCAGTTCACCGATTATCCGGGTGTAGCCAAAGCCGGTCGTCTTGGCGATCTCGATGACCAACTCTCGAATCTCGCGCGGCTTGCGCTGGCCCCCTTTGGGGTTCGGGGTCTTTTTGCCGGCCTTCTCGTCCCGGCACCACCGATAAAACGTCGAGACCGACACGATTGTGATCAGCTCTTCGATCGCCCGGCCGAGCGCCTTGCCGAACTCCAGCAGCCGCTGACGCTCCTCCGGCCGAGTGTGAACCTCTGTGCCCAATCGGCTGCGAAGGATCTTGTTCTCCTCCTTCAGGAACTGGACATGCTTCGCGAGTTCACGATCCGTCGCGGAAGCGATCATGGTCAGCAGCGGGTGGAAAAGTTTGGCCATCGGAGTATTGTGTGCTTTCACATTCTGGAAGGGGTTTCACATCCCTTGTACCGCGCTTAGAGCAGCAAAAAACGCGACTCAGGCGGCGATTTGCGGAGTGGTGAGGAAGCCGTCGCGGGGGAGGCGGAATAGGTCGCGCAAAGTCCCTGTTTCGGGTCTGTCAAAGCGGCGAAAGCGGCCATCGGGCGACCACTACCACTGCTACCACTCTTGGGCCGACTTGAGTGCAAATACCCCTATGATTTGCCGTGGTTTGCTATGACTTGCAACGAAATGCAAAGCTCGTCAAAATCACGTTTCAGCCCTGAAAAATAGTGGTTTGTGAGTCATTGGCAGATACCCCGATTCAATCTACGGAACCGAAGGCCGGACGCGATTTGTCACTGTTCAGGCCCCGAACAACCTGTGCTATCCATTGGCCCGCGTGTAGGTTTGCGAGAATGCCGTTATCGCAGAGTCCACGGAGTAGCTCAGTGAGGATGAGAGCCTCAGCCGTACCATCTGGTGCAAACCATGGTTCAAAGACTTCCGGTGTGATTGCGAAGCTGTACAGCATGGCGGCCCCTTATGATGAGAACCGCTCGCGGAAACCTTCTTCAAAGAAGCCCTCCGGCCAAGGATCGAGAAGCTGTCCCTCTTCACCCAACTCCAGTTCACGGACTACCGTTGCCCCCTGATGAGTCTCGACGTAATAGATCGCAACGTCTTTCGCTGACACCGGGGGCAGATGTGAGGGCAGGTGTCCATCCACAGAGTTTCTGATCCTTCGCATGATCCGCAG
>JAYVDI010000040.1:0-3863 GCA_043749505.1 Schlesneria sp.
AGCGCAGCCCAAGAAGATCACGGTCAGAACCTGATCTCGCCGGACCCGCCGGCCGCAGACTCTCACGTCCGTGGGGTCGCGGTTCGGACTTCGGCCGTCCATCAATGCCAAGCGAGCAGCGCCGGAACGCGCTGCTCGCTTTGTGCTTTAACAGATCGTGCTCGGGTTCTCTGAGCCATCACATGCGGAAGTGGAACGTGCGGCGGATGTATCTCCAGAGCCAGCCGAAGGCGGAGCGTTTGGCGGCGACGAAGCGGGCGTTGCCGCGCAGGTTGGGCTTGAGCAGTCCGGGCTCTGCGTCGAGCGGGACCGTCGCCTGGTAGGCCGCGTCTTCGAGTTGTTCCTTGCCCTCGCGATCGGTCACGGTGGCGAGTGATCCGCCGTGCTTGACCGACAGCGTTTCGGGGGCAAAGTCGGATTGAGCCGTCGCGATCTGCGAGATCCTGCCGCGAAAGACGCGGTCGGGCAGGTGATCGAACTTCAGGCCGACCGGCATGCCGACCTTCACGTCGTGGCGGTCGGCCTGGTCGAGATGGAGCACGGCCTGCATCGCGTCGGTCGGGGCAATGCTGAGCAGATGCGTTCGTTCGTCGAGGATGCTGCCGGCGTTCTTCGCATCCAGCGGCGTGCCGGTCCAACCGACGAGTCGCGTGCGGAGCTGTTCCATCTTCGGCGCGGGGTGCCTCGGCGGCGCGACGACCGTTCCCGCGCACGGCGCGACGATGTGCAGATGCCTGCGCCGTTCCTCCAACTCGGTCAGATGTTCCTCGATGGAACGCAGGCTCTCCTCAGCCGCAGCCCGCGCACCGGAATCGTCCGCGACTTTGGCGAGGTGGATCGCCTTCCGCTGAACCTCGCGGGCGACGAGCAGCTCGCGCGACCGGTCCTCCAGTTTGGGATCGAACAGATCGGCGAGCGGCTCGTCCGCCTCGACGCGATCGCCCGGATGAACGTGCAGCGCGACGAGTTCGCCTGGTACTTTCGTCAGGACGTGCCGCACGTCGCGCGGCTCGATCACGAATGCGGCCGAACCGAACCAAGGAATCGGGATCGTTCCCAGCGCCGCAAGCACCGCGACCAGCACCGTAGCGCTGGCTGCCACGCGCCATTTCTTGACGGGCTTTTCACGCGGCGTCGCGAAGAGTTGATACGTTCTCATTCCCAGCCCCCACAACACGCCGAACACCGACACCGCCGCCAGCGTCTGGCCGACACTCTGCAATCCATACGGCTTCAGCACGGTGTACAGAAACATCAGGATGCCGAACAGGATGAACCAACCGTAGAGCGCGGAGGCGACCGCGTAGATCGCGAACCAGTGGCGGCCGGTCTGCGGCATGAACGGATCGTGCCGCGGCTCGACCCCGAGACAGACAAGCCCCAGCGTCTCCTGCAAAAGTTTGTCCGCCTTCTGTCGCAGGTTGGGGATTTCGAGGTAGTCGCTGAGCATGTAGTAGCCGTCGAGCCTCATCAGCGGGTTCGCGTTGAAGATCACCGTCGTGGCGGCCGTCACGAAGATCAGGTTCAGGCAGAGGTAATGCAGCAGCCCCGGCGATGTGAGCCACCAGACGAAGATCGCTCCCGCCGACAGGACCACCTCGATGATCATCCCCGCCGCGCCGATCAGAATCCGCTTCCACTTGTTCTTCAGCATCCACGAGTCCGACACGTCGCAGTACAAGCACGGGCTGCCGACGAGCAGCATCACGCCCATCTCGTGGCACTCGCTGCCGAACGCCTTGCACGACAGACCGTGCCCGAACTCGTGAATGATCTTCGCTCCTGCGAGCGTCAGCCACAGAAAGATCAGGTTCGGCCAGCCGAAGAACTGATTGAACGCGGGGAGCCGGCTTTGAAAGGTGTGGAACTGCGTGGCCAGCAGCAGCCACGACGCCAGCACGAACAGACTTGCGAGGCACGCCGTGACGGGATGAAACATCCACCTCGTCCACGGCAGCATCCGCGCCAGCATCGCATCGGGATCCCAACCCGGCAGCCGCATCGAGAGGATGTTGGTGAGGACACTCCAAACCTTCTGGCGCCTGTTTTTCCGACGCTGCTCGATGCGCGATGCCATCTGGCCAGGACGGATTCCGTACGCGAGCCCCTTCTGGTGCAGATCGGCGATCAACTGCTGGACGTCGGTCAGCGTCGGACTGAGCGCGGGGAACTCGCGAATCAATTGGTCGCGGATGTCTTCCAAGTGCCGTTGCCCGTCGAGCAACTGCAACACGCGGTACTGATCGGACCGCAGCATGTGGTAAGTGAGTCCCACCGCATCCTTGACCATGTAGTGCCCGACCCCGCGAAACTCGATCCGCTTCACGACCAGGTCCGCCCGCCCGCGCAACGGCACCGGCCGCTGCGATGAGGGCGTCTGTTCGGAGGGGAGGGCGAGGGACATGCGAGTGCTTTTAGCGGTTAGCTGTTAGCGATGAGCTTGAAGTGGAAAGACATGAAAAAAAGTGGGCAGTTGGCAAGCGCTGGTTTCGATGACCCAGATCGGTACGACTTCGGCGACAACCTGTCAAAGCGTCCACCTTCCTTCTGGCTAATAGCTAATCACTTACAGCTAAACGCTACTCCGCGACTTCAATCACCATCTCCGCCATCAGGCCCGCGCGGAGAATGTTGTCGCGGTTTTCGACCTCCGCCCAGACGCGAGTCTCTCGCGTCACTGGATCGACGGTGAGATCGATGAACGACACGTGGCCCACAAATTCTTCGGCCGCTTCCGGCAATTTGAAATCGGGATCGTTGAGTTTCACGCGCACCTTGTGCTTCAGCTTGATGGCACGAATGTCGGACAGAGCGACCCGCCCTTCGATCCGCACGCGGTTGACGTTGACCAGTTCCATGATCGGGTCGCCCTGACGAACCGCCTCACCGGGATGCTTGAGGACGCGCGTCACGACTCCGTCGAACGGGGCCATCACCGAATACGTCGCCAACTCCGCCCGCGCCTGAGCCGCCGACAGCGTGTTCAGCTTGAGTTCGTTCCTGGCCTGCTCGATTCCCAGCCCCGCCTTGTCGGCCGCGAGCTTCAACTTCAAGATCTCCAGCGGAGACACCGGCACCACGATTTGTTTTCCCTCCGCCCTCGATTTCGCCTCCGCCTTTTCATTCGCCTCAACGTTCTTCTGATGCTCGACCTCGGCCACCTTGCGTGCCATCTCGTTGAACCGCACATCGACGTCGTTTCCCGCCTTCGCCTCGGCACTGGCCAGGTTCGCCCGAGCGACTTCGTCCGCGATCAATACCACCTGCTGCTTGGCCTCGACCGCATCCCCCTCATGAAACTCGACCGACTTCACCACTCCCGGCCGATCGCACGCCAGCGTCACCTGCCGAATCAACACAATCCGACACTCGGGCAACCTAATCTCCTTTGAAACCTTCGTGGCGACCGGCTTGTCGGCAGCGTTCGATGACAAGACGAGGAGCAGACCGAAACCCAAGACACTCAGACGCAACATGTCAGCAACCCTATTGAAACGGCGGGGAGTGAAATTGGAACGCATTCTTTGTAGCGCTCTCACGAACGGGACGCAAGGACAGTAGCCATCTCCGAAAGCCGTCGATGAACACTCCCTCAAACAGCAGCTCATTTGGATCAGTTCGCTCTCGCCGTCTGCTGAATCATATTTGCTGGCGTGGGCAATAATCGTTTTGTGAGAGCTCCTAAAAATAAACTGGTTCCTTGTATTCGCACTACCGGGCGATAGCATCTTCTAGCTGAGGGTGGGCAGGTTTGAAGTTTGCCTCGCCGAGATCTTGAATAGTCGAAGTTTTTCGGATGACTGAGTAGACGACAACCCGGCTGGTCTGATTTGGACCGGGGCCGGGGGGTTAGCTAATAAGTA
>JAYVDI010000041.1:0-7973 GCA_043749505.1 Schlesneria sp.
GTAATCGGCATCGCAGGACTCCTTTGAACGAGAACAGAGGACGTTTTCGCAGTCGATGTCTCATTCTACAGCACTCAACCTGCCTGACAATCAAAAAAACGGCCCGTCACGCGAGCGAACCGCTCTGCCGCACGAGTCAACCTGTCTGGCGAGCAGAAAAAGTTGTCTGGCGAGCGAGCGCAGTACATTCGCTCGCTCGCCAGACAACTTCGCTCGTATCACAGATGCATTCGCTCACGTCAAAAATAGCTTCGCTCGTATCACAGATAACTTTGCTCACGTCACAGACACATTCGCTCGCTGCCAACAGAGCTTCGCTCACGTTCCCAGCGTGTTCGCACTGGCACTCAGCCGGGGTGTCCCGGCTCAAATGATGTCACAGTGATTGGATGTGCCATCTGCTTGGCTGCTTTGGGTCAAGCAGTGCCGATGGAAAGTCGGCTCCCATTCGCACTGCTTTTCCGAGGACTCCGAAGCAGTGGGCACGCCGCCCCTTCGGGGCGAAGTACTTCAGGAACATCTCACGCGGGGCGGGGTCAGTCCCTCGGTTCTTGGGTGTTAACCCCTGCTTCATTCAACGCGGATTCAGGGGCTGATGCCACCCCACTCAGAAAGGCATCAACAACGGCCGCAACTCAAACGAAAGAAGTCGCCCGGTCAGAGAACGACCGGGCGACTTCATGTTTTATTTCATCCAGCGTACCCTCGAACGAAGCCGTTCGAGGCACTCTTCCTTGGCGAACTCGCCCCGTGAATGTGGCGATCTCAAAAACCGGCCGCGATTAACGCGATTAATACGGGGAGACGATCGGCAAACCGGTGACCGATTCCGTTGCGTGGGCCGGATCGGCTTGAGGAATGAAAACCGGTCCCGACGCCATGCCGGGCGATGAGTAGATTGGCTGAGCGGCCAACGTCGAGCCGGGCACCATGATTTGCTCGGCTGTCGATGGGTACTGCGTGGAGTAGGGCTGCTCGGCGAACTGTTGATGGGCCTGCATCGGCTGTTGTTGGTAGGCCAGCGCCGGTTGAGACATCGTGACTCCCGTGGGACTCCACAATGCGGTCTGAGTCCCATAGGTCGGCAGCGGGTAGTTCCCGACCACGTTGCCGTGTCCGAGTCGTCGATCACGTCGAGTCATCCGGCGGGTGTCCACCGGGTCTTCGAGCGGCATTGCGGCGAACGTCGATTGTTCGAGCGAGATCGGTCCTGAAGCAAAGGTGTTCGGTTGCGAATGGCTCACGTTCTGCATCATGGCCGACCGTCGGGCATCGCGGCGGCTGGAGACCGTGGCCAACCGAGAATGGACCTCCGGCTGATCCCATTGCGAGGCGAGTGATCGTTCATAGTAAGCCGCCGCCTGATCCGGACGCCCCGCGTCGTGGTGGACCTGCCCCAGATGAGCCAGTGCGATTGGATTGTTCGGCTCGACTTGCAACGCTTGGCGGAGCGACTGCTCAGCACCGGTCGTGTTCCCCAGCTCACGTTGCAACCACGCCATCTCGACGTGCGATGAAGTCGCATAGGGCTGAGTCTCCGCCCAGCCGATCAGCAGTTCCTGAGCTTCGTCAGGACGCTGTTGCAGCATCAAGCTTTGAGCCAGCGCGTGATAGGTGGGTTGGTGCATCGGGTCGATCGACAGGGTGTGTCGCATGACCCGTTCGGCTCCCGGCAGATCGCCCTGCTTCTGCATGGCCATCGCCAGATTGTGGCGGTAGTCGGGGTGATAGGGATCGTCGGCGATGGCTCGAGCGAACTCTTGCCGCGCCTTCGTGTAGTTCCCTTTTTGGTAGTAGCCCATCCCGGAGTTGTTCATCATCCAGCCGTTGCTGGCGCGACAACCCGTGGAGAGCACCAACAACGTGAGGCAGATCGAAAACCGTGTGAATTGACCCATGGCACGCATGGCTTCGCAACTCCTATTTCGTGGAAGCGTGGACCGCCGACCATCGACAAGCCCATGAGGACTCTGTCGCTGTCGCGCTGTTTCGATTGAGATGTGAGGGGGGAGAAAGGCGGCGGGAACATAGTCCACGATTTCGAGGCTCACAAGACGACTTTGGCAGTTGAGAGCGTCGCTCGATCAAAACTTGAGGCCCGATTGGCGGGAACCGGCGGAATCCGCGAATCAGACCCGCACTCAATCGCCAAACGGTCGCTTTTGCGGGGTGGCGTCAACTCAAATGACCTCGCCTGAGTGCTTGGCGAGCCGCACGCCGTGGTTCTCAATCGGTGCAAGAAACCCGTGGCCTGTCGGCACACGGCTCGCCAAGAAGGTCTCACTCATGGCCGCGTGGGCATCGGAAAGGCCGGGCTTCGAGCGGGGCACCCGTGTCCGCAAGGCACCTGTTGCGGCACTATCCAGAGCGAGCTAGAGTCGGTCGCTGGCGTGACCCGTTCCCGGCGCGTACGTCTCTTCCATCGACTTTTCGACTGTTCCCGTGAGGTTCTGCGATGCTTCGATCTGTTGCACGAACGAGTTGCCTGTCATGGATGTTCGCTCTCACCATCACGTTCGCGATTGGCTGTCGCGGTCAGGTTGCCGAACCTACGAAGCCACTGACATCACCTGCCGCCGAAGTCAAACCGGTCGCTGCCGTCGAAGCGGCTCCGCCCGAGCAGCCGTTTGTTCTCGAAGAGGGTTTTGACTCGCTCGCCTTCACCGATTTTGAAGCGTTCGCGGCCGAAGCGGACACGTGGTCAGCCACCGCAGACGGATTGATGTGTGGCGGCAAGCCGAAAGGTTACCTGTACTCGAAGCAGTCGTACCAAAACTTCACGCTGCGGCTCGACTACCGGTTCCCAAAACCGGACAACCTAAAAGACGAGGCCAAGTTCAAAGGGAACACCGGCTTCTTGATCTACATCACCGGCGAACACAAGCTCTGGCCGATCTGTCTCGAAGTGCAAGGCAAGCACGTGCAGATGGCCGCGATCAAGGAGAACGGCGGTGCGGAACCCGTGAAAACCGAAGACGATGACGCGGCGCGACAGCAAGCTCGCAAACCCGTCGGCCAATGGAACAGCCTCGAAATCGTTTCCAAGGACGGCGCGTTGACCGTTCATTTGAATGGCACACCAATCAGCAAGTCCGATCCCGACTTTATCAGCGAAGGTCCCATCGGCATTCAGGCGGAGGATCACCCGTTTGAGGTCAGACGCATCCGGCTGAAACGAGACTGACATCGGCACTCGGTGTTACACCCCGCACGGCCAAGAGTGAGACCTTTCTGAGCGGGGTGGCGTCAGCCCCCGGTTCTTCGGAAACGGGCTGACGCCACCCCGCTCAGATGTCTCATCATTGGCCGCGTGAATATACATTCCGGCCACACATTCACGGGCCACGACCCCGGTTCTGTTCACCCTCAAAGGGAGCCTCCCATGCTCAAGCTTTTGCTACTCGTCAGCCTCTCCGCTGGAGTTTTGCTCGCGTCAACTCCCTTGCTCGCGTTGGCCCAGAACGGGAAGAACAACAATCAGAAGAATGATGAGCGGCGAGAGAACGAAGCCGTTCAAAAGGCGCAGCAGGATGTGAACGCGGCTGAGAAAGTGGCACGCGACGCCGAGAAGTCTGCGAAGCAAGCGGCTGACAAGCACAAGGCGGCGATCCGCGATCAGTCCAAGGCGGCCAGTCAAATTCAAAAGCGGCGCGAGGATCTGGAAGAGAAACATGCCGACTTGGCTGGACTGACAGAGGCGCGACGAACGCTCGACGCCGCTCGCAAGGTTTATGACAAAGTCGGTTCGCCAATCCTGAAGCAAGTCACCGAGTCGGCCGCGTACAAGGAGTCGCTCGAAACGGCCAAGCAAGCCGACCGTCGGTTGTCTGCGCTGCGCGAGGACCTCGATATGGATGATGGTGAGCGACTGAAACAGATGGCCGATGCGGCCAAGATCAAGCAGCTTCCGGCTCGATTGGAACGAGAAGCTCTTGATGCGGAAGAGTCTCTCAGATCGGAACGCGGCGCGTTGAGAGCCGCCGAACAGGCTGTCGCCAAAGCCAACGATGCGATGGAGAAGGCGGTCGAGAAGGATCCGGAACTCAAGTCGGCGAAGGAGGCGTTTGAATCGGCGAAGAACCAGGTCGCCGCCGCGAAACGCGAATCGGTCAAAGCGGCCAAGCAGTTGGCCGACGCAAAACAAAAACTCGGCCGCGAACAGAACGATCTCCAACAGAAGATCAACGCCGACCGCAAAGACGACAACAAGGGCAAGAACAATAAGAACAAAAGATGACGCTGGAGAACGATGTCGTGATTTGTAGGGTGGGGCCAACGGCGATTTACCGCGCCGGTCCACCACCACCAGACGAACAGCCCGATCCAGAACGGCAAAGTCTTGGTGGGCCGACGCTCGAACTGAGCTTGCCCCATCCGAGAAGCATGTCAAATCGAAGGAATGAAATGGCCACACGCAAGACCAGTCACGGGAAGACCACGGCCGCCATCAAGGCCGTCGCGAATACCAAGACCGCATCGCGTCCAGCTGCTGCGACAAAGGACGCTTCGCCCACGATTGGCGAGTACCTCATCCAGCGGCTTCAGGACTACGGCCTGACCGACATCTTCGGTATCCCGGGCGACTTCGTGCTTCAGTTCTACGGAATGCTGGAGGACAGTCCGATCCGCGTGATCGGTTGCACGCGCGAAGACTGTGCGGGCTTCGCGGCCGATGGTTACGCACGCATCCACGGGATCGGTGCCGTTTGTGTGACCTACTGTGTTGGCGGACTGAGCCTCTGCAATTCCATCGCCGGGGCGTTTGCCGAGAAGTCGCCCGTCGTCGTCATCAGCGGTGCGCCGGGCATGGACGAGCGGAAGTCGAACCCGCTGCTGCATCACCGTGTGCGCGACTTCAACACGCAGCGGGAAGTCTTCGAGAAGATCACGGTCGCCAGCGCGGCACTCGAAGATCCGTTGACGGCATTTCGCGAGATCGACCGCTGCCTCGAAGCGGCCCTGCGTTACAAGCGGCCGGTCTATCTGGAACTGCCGCGCGATCGAGTCCATTCACGCTGCCCGCATCCTCACGTTCCGAAAGTCGATCCGCCCGTCAGTGACAAGGCCGCGCTGGACGAAGCATTGGCCGAAGCTCAACGCGCGATCAACGCTTGCAAGAAGCCGGTCGTCATCGCGGGCGTCGAACTTCACAGGTTTGGACTGGCCGACGCGGCGGTCAAGTTCGCCGAGAAGAACTCGATCCCGATGTGCGCCACGCTGCTCGGCAAGTCGGTCGTGAGTGAAAAACATCCGCTCTACCTCGGCATCTACGAAGGAGCAATGTGCCGCGAAGCATTGCGGACGTATGTCGAGGAGAGCGACTGCGTCATCATGCTTGGCGCGTTTCTGACCGACATCGACATGGGGATTTTCACTGCCAACCTCGACCCGCGCAAGTCGATCTACGCGACGAGTGAAGAGACCCGGATCTCGCACCACCACTTCCATGACATCCTCGTGACCGACTTTGTGCGCGGGCTGAGTAAGCTTGAATTGAAGACTCCCAAGCGACCGATGCTCGCCCGACCGAAGGGAGCCGACGCCAAGTTCAAGCTCCAACCAAACGAATCAATCACGAACGCCCGTCTCTTCGCCCGCATCAACGACATGCTCGACGAAACGATGGTCGTCGTGGCCGATGTCGGCGACTGCCTGTTCGGTGCGGCGGACCTCACCATCTACAAGAAGACCGAATTCGTCAGCCCCGCCTACTACACGTCGATGGGCTTCGCGATCCCCGCGTCGATCGGCGTGAACGTCGCGGCCCCTGACCGCCGTCCAATCGTCCTCGTCGGCGACGGTGCCTTTCAGATGACGTGCATGGAACTTTCCACCGCCGTCCGCCACGGGTTCAATCCGATCGTGATCGTTCTCAACAACAAGGGCTACACGACCGAACGGTTCCTGCAAGACGGCCCGTTCAACGACATCCTCAACTGGAACTACCATCGGATGCCCGATCTGCTCGGCGGCGGCTGGGGCTTTGAAGTTCATACCGAGGGGGACTTGGATCAGGCTCTCAACGCCGCCCTCGCCCACAAGGACTCCTTCAGCATTCTGAACGTCCACCTCAAGCCCGATGACATCAGCCAAGCTCTGAAGCGGCTGGCAGAAGGCTTGTCAAAGCGGCTGTAAGGCGAGCGGCAAGAGTTGTTGAACGCGCCGTCGGATGGGCACTCTTGCCCGTCCGGTTTTGGTGTTGAAGAGCGGATGGGCAAGAGTGCCCATCCGGCGGCGCGAAAAGAAGTCGGACAGTAGCGACGCGGCGATGCCTACTCGAACAGCTTCGCGACAGGGACGCTAAACCCCGGTAGAACCTCTGTCAGTTCCAAGTCATCGTCGAGATCGAGGACCACGACCGGGCTGTCGGCCGAGAAGACGTGAATGGTTCGGACGGCGGGGTCGAGGACGACAGCAGCGAGAACGCCCGCTTCCAGATACTCACCGACCTTGTGGTGAATCTGCTTCCAGCGGTCGTCCGGAGAGCGAACCTCAAACGCCAGATCAGGAGCAGGCCAGTACTCACCCAGCGGAACCGGCCCACGCGGGACTCGTTCGTAACTGTAGAACGCCACGTCCGGACCGCGCACCGTATCGGGGTCGCGTTCGGTGACGACGCCCGCATCCGCCCCCCGCCCCGTCCCACGTCATTTGTGTCCAGAAAACTCTGCAAGAGATGGCCGAGTCGCATGGTGAAATAGCCATGCGCGGTGAAAGGGCGATTCACCTTCACAAGCCTTCCGCGCACGAGTTCAGTCGGAACACCGTTGTCCGGCAGCCGAAGGTACTCCTCGGCTGTCATCAGATTTGTTGCCAGCATCGTCGCCATTACTATCTCCTCGAAGGTTCGTGAGGAACTTCACTGGCAACAATGCACCCGACCGGAATGCCCGGCAATTCGGGGTTCGCTAGAGCCAGTTGCCAGTCACGTTCTCCTTCCCCACAATGTGCCACTTGAGCCACGAACCGTTCACGACTCTCAACGGAATGCGCGACATGACACCGTCTCAACCTAATCGACTCATTGTGCTTGCTTTCGGCTCGACTCTCCTTTTGAACTCGATCTTCACACCTCCATCTCTCGCGCAGGATGAGCCGCCCCGTTCGCTCGACCCGCGACTCAAGATCGAACTCTTCGCCGAGAACCCACAGATCGCGACCCCCACTGGGGTTGATGTCGATCATGCGGGTCGAGTCTGGGCGATCGAGAGCAACACGCACTTCCCGCCCGAAGGCTACAAAGGGCATCCGACCGACCGCGTCCTCGTGATGGAAGACACGGACGGAGACCACAAAGCCGACAAGATCACGGTCTTCAAGGACGGGCTGACGCACACGATGAGTGTCGCTGTGAAGCCGGTGTGGCTGGCCATGGGCCAAGGGCCAATGGTTGAGGGCCAAGGGACAGACAAGTCCGCGCCTTCCGTCGCTCGTCCCTCAGCCCTCGCCCCTCAGCCCTTCCCCGTTTTCATCGCCACTCGTCGCGAAATCCTGCTCTGCACCGACACCGATGGCGATTTGAAGTGCGATGAGACGAAGCGGCTCGTGCATCTCGAAACGAAGGGGAACTATCCGCACAACGGGCTGGCGGGGTTCGCGTTTGATGCTCTCGGCAACATGTTCTTCGGGTTCGGTGAGAACCTCGGCGCGGACTACAAGATCATCGGCAGTGACGGCACCACGCTGTCGGGCGGAGGCGAGGGGGGCAACGTCTATCGCTGTCGCCCCGATGGATCGAAGCTCGAACGCTGGGCGACCGGTTTCTGGAATCCGCACGCCAGTTGTTTCGATGCGTTTGGTCGGCTGTTCACGCTCGACAACGATCCCGACAGCCGTCCGCCGTGCCGGTTGCTGCACATCATTCCCGGCGGTGATTACGGCTATAAGTTCCGCAACGGCCGCAAGGGAACGCATCCGTTCACAAGCTGGAACGGCGAGATTCCCGGCACGCTGCCGATGGTCTCGGGCACGGG
>JAYVDI010000042.1:0-5483 GCA_043749505.1 Schlesneria sp.
CACCGATTGCGAATTGGTGGGCACAGCCAACCCTACGAAGCTTCCTATTCGGTTGCCTCATCCGAAGACAACTCGTCGAGCCACTGCTGTATCTGTTCGACTTTGTTGGTCATCCCAATCATCGCAAACAAGTCGCGGGCTATCGTCCAATGCTCCCATGCCCGGTCCGGGTCATCACTCCTTTCGGCAAGCATTCCAAATTGGAGATAGTGATTCGCCCTCCCCTCTTCATAGCCGATGTTCTCGGCAATGGAGAGCGACTGTTTGAACAACTCTTCAGCCCGGTCAAAATTAGTCTGTGAGAGATATACCAATCCGAGGTTGCCACACTGGATGGACATCTGCTCCTGACATCCAAGCCTTTAAAAAATCGCCAGCGACCTTTGGAACATCGCCTTTGCCCGATCGAGTTCGTTTCGCGATAGGTAAATGATTCCGAGATTAGCATAGTCGCATGACATTCCCTGTTGATGGCCGAGCTTTTCTTCGATGGCCAGCGACTTCTGATGCATCTGCTCGGCCCGCTCAAGATCGCCTTGCTCCCGATAAATCAGTCCAAGATTACCCAACTGACTGGCCATCTCCAATTGGCGATCGAGTCTTTCAAAGATCGCCAGCGACCTCTGGAACATCGCCTTGGCCCGGTCCAGATTGCCCTGAGTCCAGAAAATGAGCCCAAGATTGCCGTAATTGATGGCCATCCCTTTCGGACAGTCGATCTCTTCGTAGATTGCCAGTCCCTTCTGATGCATCGCTTCGGCCTGGTCTAGGTCGCCCCAAGTGCTATAGACCAGTCCGAGGTTGCCGTACTGCCTAGCCATGCCCTCGATGCGACCTAGTTTCTCCTCAATGGCCAGCGACTTCAGATGAAGCACTTCGGCTCGATCAAGTTCACCCCGTTTTCTGTGGATCAGTCCTAGGTTACCGAGCGCGGCAGCGGAATCCTCTGATTCGGTGTCTCGGCCGCTGAGGGCAAGAGATCGTTCGAGCATCTCTTCGGCTTTGTCCAAGTTTCCTATGGCGTCGTAGAACTGAAATGCCTGTAAGAGCACACGGTGGTCTGTAGTACCGTCAATGGCTTTGGCAAAGATTTGACGAGCTTGCTCAACACGACCGTCATGCGCAGCTTGAGTCGCCAACTCGGCGAGTTTGAAACTCGCATCGTCGGCATCTGGGAATAAGCCTCCTTCCGGTAGCTCCGTATTCTCGTTCTCGATTCGACTCATAAGTGAGACCTCCCCGATGCCTATTTGCAGCCCCGCCGCTCCACCGACCGATCCCCCGGTGAGGCGATGAAGACGCCGATCATTCGCTTGTCGGATTGGCTCGGCGCACGCTTGGCCATGTGGGACTCGCTGGAAAGAGTGATTCCTCCCGCCACGGCAGCGGCGGGGCGAGCGGGATTATTCTGAGTGCCGCTGAGGAATGCCACCCGTATGACGTAGGGTGCGTGGAGTCTTCGGAACACACCGGTTTTCAGCGCGGACTGCCGAAGTCGGCCCGCATCGGTCCGCGATGAATGTCGGTGTGTTCCGAAGACTCCACGCACCCTGCCGGCTATTCCGGGAGCGGAATGGCTCCGGCGGCGGGTTTGCCGTGACCGGCTTTGATGTAGGCGGCGCGTTGTTGGGCGTAGTCGGTGGGGGTGAGGGCGTCGGCTTCGCTGAGGGACGGAGGGACTGGCGGCAGGTGGGCTTCGCTCGACGAACCCTGTGTCTGGGCAAAGTAGCGTTTGAGATAGTTCACGCACCAGCCGCAGCCGGTTCCGGCTCCGCCGCACTCGCTGATCTGGCTGGCGCGGCGCGGTTGATGAACGCGGACGAAGTTCACGATCTTGCGCTTCGAGATGTGGAAGCAGTAGCAAATGGTGTCGTCGAGGTCCATGAGTTTGGCCGTTCTGTGTTGGATGCAATCAGGGCTTCGGCGGTGCATCACGGCGGGGCTTGAGCTGGATGCGCAGTTCGGTGTCATTCGTCACGAATTCCCAACCGGCGGGGTCGAGGACCGTTTTGAGAATCACGCGGATGGTCGGATTCTCCAGCTTCCGGATCGTGACGAGCTTGTCGAGGTTATGTTCACCCAAATCTTCGCCGCGATAACGAATCGGTGCGCCGAGCAGTTCTTCGATGAACTCGATCAACGCACGGCGACTGACGGGAGGGGCCTGTTCAAATGAGGGAAATTGCTGCTGGAGTGCCACGTCGAAGTCGATCTTCGGCGGTGGGGCGGCGACGGACTGAACTCTATTCGGTGACGGGACCATGACGGGGGGCTTGTGACCCGTATTCCCGTTTTCAGTCGTTTCGGAAATCGGACTGAACGTGAGTTCGGGAGCATTGGCCGGTCGCGTCGCGTCGGCTGCCGTTGAAGAGGGAGACTCACTCGGCGAGGGCGTTTCTACCGGAGCATTACCGTTCGGATCACCTTCAGAGTTCGATTGCTTCGAAGAAGATTCACCGGGGACAAGCGGCTGATCGTTTATGGACTCCGGCGGACTGGAATGTCCCGGCGAAACTTGGCTCGGAGACCGAAAGCGGACGGACGGACGAGTCATCGCCACAAACACGAGAGCCGTCATCGCGATGGCCAACGCCCACGCCATCACCAACGGTGAGTTGCTCACACGCCGAAGCGACTCACTCCATCGACTCGGTGCGCGCGGGGAATTCGTCGTGGCGAGATTAGAGTTCAGTACGACCGAGATGCCCGACGAAGAGGCTTTCGTGAGCGTCTCAGTCCTGTTGATCGCGGCCTTGTCCACCACCGGCTTCCGAGCGGCAATACGCTGGTCAGGATCGAGTTCGATCACCAGCGCGGTGCGACATTCCGGGCACGGGACCGTCCGGCCGACGAACGAGCGGTCGCGAATCCGGAGAATCGTGCCGCAGTCGGGACAGGAGCAGTGGCCGAAAGACATGAGGGGAAACTCAAGAGACGGGGGAATCCGACGGTCGGAGAAATTCGCTTAAGAACGAGGTCGCAATAATTTCCCGATCAGCCGCAGGGCGCTAGCCCCGGTTTGAATGACTTCAGGAAGTTATTGCGACCGCGTTCTTTAGGGCTAAGCGGGAAGAGAAGCCCCCTCACCCTAACCCTCTCCCCACTAAAGCGTGGGGCGAGGGGACAAGGCAGATGACCGTCAAACTACAAGGCCACCCACAAACGACCACACCCGACACGTCACTTGCTCACGTCGAACGGCGTGAGGTTGTTCTTGGTGCAAGACGCCTGCGTCGTGACGAGAATCAATTTTTTGGCTTCATCGACGACGATGACCATGTGTTTTTCCGGTCGCACTGGATCTTGATACTTTTCGAGAATCTTGGCGATGCCCGTCTTGACCGGCTGTGCGTCGAGCTTCATGTCCTGTGTCATGTTCTTGGTATATCCACCGAATTTGAGAGCATCGCCGTCGATATCGATCGTCGTTTTAATTTCACCACTGATATACGCGAACGCTTCTTGGAGCGGCGTGCGGCGGAAGTCGATATCAATTTTGAGCTTCAACCGGTCGGCGATCAGATCGGGCAGTTTGATGCCGTCCGATGGAGCGGGCTTCGTGGGAGCCTTTTTCGTGAAGTCGGTCCGAGTCGATTCATCCCACGCCAGCAGCGTGCCGAGCGCGAGGTTCGGAGCGGCTCGCTCGGGGAGTGGCGTGATGAGTTGGACGTGGCGTGGCCCGTTGCTGACCTGCGTCGCCATCGTAAAGGCGTCGCTCATGACGGGAAGCCGACCGATGACATTGCGTTTGCCGACTTCACGCGGGTTCATCATCTGCACGGTCGCGAGGAGATCGTGCGGAAACTGGTCGAGCTTCTTTTGCGTATCGCGTGAGAAGCGAGAGGCCGTCACACCCGCCATGTTGCGGAGCAGCATGTCTGAATAAAAGACTTTCTCACCGAGATGGAAGCTCCAGACTGCCGACTCCACTTCGTCGCCAAGCCAATCGCAGAAGCGATGGACAAACGGAGCGACCGCCCAAGATTTTCCGTCCGTTCCCGCGAACCAGTAGTTCGCGTGCAGCCTGAGCGTGCGCGGCACGAAGATGAACGTGAGGTGTCGGTCGCGATCCGTCAGCGACAGCAGTTCGTCGATCCCGTCGGCCGCCGGGTTGCGACCGGTGATCGCTTGAACCATCTCGCTGGCCTGAGACTTCGGGCAGACAGCGATCGTCTTTTGATCTTGGATGAGATAGGCCCGCTCCTCGGTGACGTAGACCGGGTGACCGAAATCATCAACGCGCGCGCCGCCAAAGTCTTCGAGCAACTGGCTCTTCTTCGCTTCTTCGACCAGATGAATCACGGCGGCCACTTCGGGTTTCGATCCCTGTGCTCCGGGGATCAGGCAAATCAACGCCTCTTCAATTTGCTCGGGCTTCCGCTTGAAGAGGTCTTGCAGCGTCGTCTCCAAAAACTTGGCGGGGGCTGTCAGACAGAACCGCACTTCCTCCCCTTTGCTCTCCTCTTTCCAAAGCGCGGCGGGGTGGATGTTGATCGCAATCTGAGTTCCGAACGGAATGAACTGCAACTCGATCGGCTTCCCTTTGGTGGGCTTGCCCGCACTGGCGAACCGATCGTTGCTGGCGAGCGATCCACCACCGGCCGCTCCATTGGGAACTGCTTCGGAGTCATCCGCTTCACGTCCGCCTTTGTCGGCGATCGCGCGATCACCCGCGCCCGGTTTCGCGGGAGGATTGTTCATCGCATAGAAGGCCGCTCCCCCCACAGCCAACATCCCGGCGGCACCGATTGCCAAACCGATGTTCCGATTCTTGGCGTTTCGTTTTTGGAGCGTCTTCAATCTCGCAGCGGCTCCGTCCGGCGCGGCGAGTTCTTCCAGCCCTTGAAGCGCGAAGCTGGCAGCGTGCGCGACCGGTATCTGCGGGACGACCGCCTGAGTACGAGGGGCTTGTGAGTGTGGCATCACAGGTGCCGAAGCCACTTCATCGGGAATCCATCGCGCCGCAGTGCCGGTCGCGGCTGGCTCGGGTTCGGCGAGTTCGAGCTGCACTTCGTCCGGTTCTTCCAGCACAAAGGCATGAGAACACTTGGGGCACTTGCCACGACGGCCAAGCAAGCTGCGGTCGCGCAGCTTCAACTCGGAACCACATTTCGGGCAGGGGATCTGAATCGTGTCCATGAGAAGAGAACCCGGTAATAAAGTCGGCTCGCAGCGAAGCCGATGCGAGGATGAGTGAGGTCAAACAAGAGCGGCCTCATGCGGCCAGTCGGTTGCAGCCGTGCGGCCCCGGCGTCGGGCATATCGTAGAAATCGCCCGCTCCGTTTGCCAAGCAACGTGTTTGAACAGACCCTACGAAGGAACGGGGCCGCAATCACTTCTCAATTCGCGGTGACGTAGTCCGGACCCCTTGGTCCGGACTACGATTGTCGGGATGTTATTGTGGCCCCATTCCTAGAGCACATTTCAAAAAACTAGCCCGACGCGCAAGCGATGGCTGAACATTCGATAACGGTGAAGCCCT
>JAYVDI010000043.1:0-23192 GCA_043749505.1 Schlesneria sp.
CGCCCGGCGGCTGATTGCAGCTTGCTTCACTTTGGGAAGTTGTCACGGTCCCGTTCCTAACCGAATCTGAGTTGGAAAACACTCTCTCAGCGACACCAACCCGCAGCGTCAGCGAGGGGTTTTTGGGGCGTTCAACCGTCGGAATCTTGATCTAGATCGGCGAGCAAGCCACGCAGCGAATCACGGTCTTCGGGGCTGAGTTGGATTCTCACGAGATGCGTGAGCAGCGGCGCGAGTGAGCCTTCACACAGCTTGTCAGCGGTGGCCTGCAAGCGGCGACCGATCAGTTCCTCACGGTTGACCTTCGATTCAAACTCGTGCGGCCACGGCTTACGGTCTCGCTTGATGAACTTCTTGTTTTCGAGCCGCTCCAGCAGCTTCTGAACGGTGGCGTAATGCGCCCCGCTGCCGCCGGGATAGACCGTGTCGGTCAGGAACCGAACGGTACAACTGCCGTGTTCCCATAACACGTTCAGAACCGCGAGTTCCGCGTCGGTGATATCTTGGGGGGTGCGAGCCATGTTCGAGTTCTCTCCTGAAGGAATGTGGAAGATCGTTGGACCAACAATCGAATGAGGACGGACCGAAAAACAATTTGAATGACATCAGACACAAGTCATCGAAGCATTGATTCGAGAACCTAAGACGCAGCGTCTTCGGTGTCAATCCTCTACTTTGATCGTTTTCCCGTTGGGTGACGGCTGCTGGAACGAGCGATATACTCCCGCCCACTTCCAATGGTCGCGGCGAGAGTACCGCTCGCGCGATCGTTTTCTTTCGGCGACTTCGCAACAGGATGACACGACATGACGTTGGAGATAGCTCCGGGGAAGACTCGGATTGGCTGGATTGGCACGGGCGTGATGGGGTCGAGCATGGTCGGCCATCTGATGACGGCGGGTTATGCGGCGACGGTGTTCACACGTTCAAAGGAAAAGGCCGAAGCTCTGATCGGTCGAGGCGCCAAGTGGGCGGAGACTCCCAAGGCTGTCGCCGAGCAATCGGAGGTCATCTTCTCCATCGTCGGTTTTCCAAGCGATGTCCGCGAAGTGATGCTCGGCGCGAACGGTGCCTTGACCGGGTCGAAGCCCGGCAATGTGCTGGTTGACATGACCACGAGTGAGCCATCTCTCGCCGTTGAGATTCATGCGGCCGCGCAATTGAAGAACGTGCATTCGGTCGATGCCCCCGTTTCCGGTGGCGACATCGGTGCGAAGAACGCGACGCTCTCGATCATGATCGGTGGCGAGAAGTCTGTGGTCGAGGCTCTCCAACCGCTGTTCGCGGCGATGGGAAAGACGATCGTCCATCAAGGCGGTCCCGGCGCGGGGCAGCACACCAAGATGGCCAATCAAATCCTGATCGCGACCAACATGATTGGTGTCTGCGAATCCCTGCTGTACGGCTACAAGGCGGGACTCGATCTGCCGACGATGCTTCAATCGGTGGGACCGGGGGCGGCCGGAAGCTGGTCGCTCAACAACCTTGGCCCGCGCATCATGGCCAATAATTTCGACCCCGGCTTCTTCGTCGAACATTTTATTAAGGACATGGGGATCGCCCTGAGTGAAGCACGCCGCATGGGCCTCTGCCTGCCGGGCTTGGCCTTGGGTGAGCAACTCTATCAGTCAGTCAAAGCCAAAGGCTGGGGCCGCAACGGAACCCACGCCCTGATGTTGGCTCTGTCTGAGATGGCAAGTGTTGATTGGCGCAACCGCAAGTGATCGGGGAACAAACCGTAGGGTGGGCACTGCCCACCATGATTGGTATCGAATTGGAATCGGTGGGCGGTGCCCGCCCTACTTGGAAAACAGAAATACGATGACACGCAAGGGCGAGCAGTTTGCAGGGTTGACAGTGGCGATTGTCACTCCGTTTAAGGACGGAAACGTGGACGAGGCCGCTCTCAGGAAGACCGTTGATTGGCATGTGGCTCAGGGGACGAATGGTCTCTGCCCGGTGGGCACGACGGGGGAATGCCCGACACTTTCCACGGTTGAACATGAGCGAGTCATTGCCGTGGTGTGTGAGCACGCGGCAGGTCGCATCAAGGTCATGGCCGGGACCGGCTCGAACAGCACATCCGAAGCGATCGAGCTGACACGCTTCGCTAAGGCGGTGGGAGCCGACGGCGCGATGATGGTGGCCCCATACTACAACAAGCCGACGGGCGAAGGCTTTTATCAGCACTACCGCGCTGTCGCCGAGGCAGTCGATATCCCAATCATCCTCTACAACATTCCCGGTCGCACGGCGAAGAACATGGAGCCGGATGTCGTGGCTCGCATCGCCGAGATTCCCAGCGTGGTCGCGATCAAGGAAGCAACCGGTTCGATGGACCAGGCGTCTCAGACACTGGCCCTCACGAACCTGACGGTCCTCTCGGGCGACGACAGCCTGACGCTGCCACTGCTCTCGATGGGCGGCAGCGGCATTGTGTCGGTCGTTGGCAACATCGTTCCGGGCGACATGCTGCAACTGTTGAAAGCATGGAAAGAGGGCAACATCGCTGAGGCTCAGAAGTGGCACTTCAAGTTGTTCACGTTGTGCCGCGACATGTTGGGCATCGCGACGAATCCGATCCCCGTTAAAGTGGCAATGCGGCTGCTCGGCCGAGACACCGGCGATCTGCGGTTGCCGCTCACACCGCTCTCGGAATCGGAAGAGGCTCGCCTGAAAAAGACTCTTGTCGCGTATGGGTTGCTGTGAACGGCGTTCGTAATTCTTAAGAGGTTCGATTTGCTGTGCTGCGCGAGTTGGTCTCGTCTTGATGGCTCCTCACTTTTCCCGCTCGTCGTAATTTTATTGCGAGCGTCCCGTTTGTTGGCTTCGTGAAGGAACAGGCAATGGTCTTCGGCTTCGGTAAGAAGAAGGGCAACACCAATGATGCGGATGACGATATCGATGATGATGACGGTGAAGATGTGGAACTCGTCAATTTCCAGGGAGCCGTGAACGGGAAGCCCGTCGATATGGCTGCCAACTCTAGGCTGGCTCAAGCGGCCCTTGTTCCGACTAAGGAGATGATCACCGACGGCTTGGAGCGTCGGGCCGAAATGATTCGGCTCGATGTCAAGGGTGAGCGGGCACAGACGACCGTGTCGGTCGATGGAATGCCCTACGCTGGGAGCAAGATGCCAAAGCAGCAAGCTCAGGCGATCACGCAAATGGTAAAGCTTCTGGCGGGACTCGATCCGAAACTGAGGGGCAAGCAACAGGTCGGTGGCGTTCGTGCCGAGCATCTCGGAATCAAGTACGAATTGTCGATCGACATCACGCCGCAAGCCGAGGGGGCCGAGCGGCTGACGGTGCGCGTCCGGAACATGAAGCACCAACTCGACACGCCTGCCGATCTCGGGTTCACCACCACGCTCAAGCAGACGGTTCGCGACCTGACCTCACACCGCCACGGAATTATCGCCGTGTGCGGTCCGCCTGGATCGGGAACAACAACCACAACCTACGCACTGCTGCGCGGTGTCGATATGTACATGTTCTCGATCTATTCGATCGTCGATACGGGAACGCGCGAACTGATTAACGTGAAGAAGTTCGAGATCAATGAAGGGGACGACTACGAGACTTCGTGCATGCGCATGATGCGCGAAGAAGCCGACGTCATTTTCGTACCTCCGCTGCGAGACGCTGAAGCGACCAAACAGTTTATGAGCGTGGCCGATCGCATCTGTATCGTTGCTGAAATGCCAGTCAAAGATACGGCCAGTGCCCTCGACCAACTGATCGAGTTTTCCGGTGACCGTCAAAAGGCGTCCGAAGTCATTGACGCCGTGTTCAGTCAAAAACTGGTGAGGCTGCTGTGTTCGAGTTGCCGCGAGGCATTTCGTCCGAGTCCGAAATTGCTCGAAAAGGTCGGCCTTCCTCCGGAAACCAAGACGCTTTACCGCAAGGGCGAGCCAATGGTTGATGAGAAAACCGGCGATGAAGATCCGCCATGCACGAAGTGCGACGGGACGGGCTATTTCGGTCGAGTCGCCATGCTCGAAGCCATTGTTCTCTCGGAAGCGACACGAAAATTGATCGCCGAGGGAGCCTCGGGAGATCAGGTCAAAACGATTGCCCGTTCGGAAGGGTGCTTGACATTCCATAAGGATGGGTTGAGGCTGGTTGCCGAAGGAAAGACATCGCTCGAAGAACTTCAGCGTGTGTTCAAAGGCTGATTCGATACGTCAAAATAGGGACGCATGAAGCACGCCCGGCAGCCTTCCATTGCCGGGCATCTGCCTTTTTTGAAGATCTGCTTTGGTCCAGCACAACGATTACAGCCCCACGGCTCTGCCCGACGATCGGGCTGCACGACCGGCTGATTCGGTAGAGACCGTACAACCGCAGCGGCTTGTCACCGTGCGTGTGCAGGCGCGAGAATCGGCTGCGAAGTTAATGTGTCCTCAGCCGATCTTGCTAACGATCTCTCAACGAAGCCATGATCGGCGCTCGTATTCGCATCGGAATGGCCGCGCTCTCTTTCAGGAATTGACTCGTGGGACGCACGCAACGAGCTTTGACATCACTGGTCGCCGCGATCCCGGCGGGCTTTTTGGGCTATTTGCTGGTCATGGTCTTCCTGAACCAGGCAGACAGTCTCTCCACGACGATGCAGGCAGTCGTAGGCTCGACGTTGCTGGTCGCTGGAATTGTCGCGCTGATGCCGTTCATCCTGTTGATCCCCGGACGAAAGGCCGCTCCCACAGCAGCCAACTCGGCTGTCGATGACGATGCTGCGGTGGAAGTGATGGACGACGACGGATCGGATGAAGTCGCGTTGGATGATGAGTCTGCGACATCGGATTACGAACTCGGTGACTCCGATGCCGATGTCCTCTCTGACAGCAGTTCCGAACTCGATACGCAGAACAATTCGTCGCTCGACGACATTGATGCGTTCGACATGGACAACGATGAGGAAGAGCCGCCGGCGAAGAAACGCAAGAAGTAGGCACGCCACTTCGCCTTTGGGGCGCGCTCCGGCAATCGCTGGTTGTCCGTCAACTGCTGGCGCTGCGGTAGTGTCGCAGCGACCCGAGAAACACGGCTCGCGATGCGACGAATGTCGCTCCCGCAGCGAGCAGCGTGATCGCGACCAGCCAACTCGGTTCGAGCGTCTTTCCGAGTAAGACACGCGCGGGAACCGTCACAACGAGCAGGATGGGCAGCACGTAAGAGAACACGAACCGCACGACTTCACCGGTCGGCGATCCGCTGTAGATGCTGCTCGGGTAGCGGGCGAAGATCGTGACGTAGAACCAGAAGTCGAGCAGTCCCTGATTGCGTCCGAAGAAAATGCTGAGCGACGCCAGGCCGATCATCAGGCTGTAGAAAAATGTCACCGCCGCTGCAACCAGCAGCAGGTACAGGATGACAGCCAGCAACTCGACCGGATGGCCAGCTTGCACCACGGAATAGCCGAGCAAGCCCAGAGCGAACGCCATCTGTGAAACCATTGAAAGTTCGAGCTTCTCCAGCGATACGAGGAACTGCGTATCGATCGGCTTGAGCAGTACAAAGTCGAGATCGCCCGTGCGAATCAACTCACTAAACCGGGCACAGTTCGGCATGAAGCAGGCTTCGACGATGGAGTTGATCAGCATCCCAGTCGCCATGAATCCGAAGTACTCGGCCCGCGACCAGTCGTTGATCTGTGGGACTCGCCGGTAAATCAGATCGAACAGCAGAATCTGTACGGCAAACCAGAAGCCGCGCGTCACCAGCGTGATGAAGAAGTTGCCGCGAAACGACATTTCCCGCACGAGAGCGTTGCGAAAGAATGCAGCGAACACACGGCGATACCGAGCCACGGACATGAGCTTGCTTCCTTGATCGCTACCGAATTCCGAGCCGCTTCAGTTGAGGTAATCAACCCCGCGCGAACCGCCTCGAATCTCACCGACCACCCAGTTCAAACTGCCCGCGCGCGTCAGTTCGCCGCGCACGGCATCGACACTCTCGGGCCGCACGATCAGCGTGAAGCCGATCCCCATGTTGAAGACGTGGAACATCTCATCGCGGTCGATGTCACCGAGTTTTTGAAGCCATGTGAACGCGGGCGGGATCGGCCAAGCGAGTCGGTCAATCACGAGGCGGCACGACTCGGGGAGCAGACGCTCGATGTTGTCCTTCAGCCCGCCACCGGTAATGTGAGCCAACCCGGAGATGACGGAGTTCGGTCGCTGTGTCTTCAACACTTCGAGAATCAACTTCGGGTAGAGCCGCGTCGGTTCGATCAGAGTTTCGCCGACGGTACGACCAAGTTCGGGGACGTGCTGATCGACGGTCAGCCCGGCGATTTCAAAAACAACCTTGCGAATCAGGCTGTAGCCGTTCGAGTGAAACCCGCTCGAAGGAACTCCGATCACGACATCGCCGGGGCGAATGCTCTGGCCGTCGATGAGCTGTGACCGCTCGGCCACCCCCACGCAAAAGCCCGCCATGTCGAAATCTTCGCCGGAATAGATGTCGGGCATGATCGCGGTCTCACCGCCAAGCAATGCCGCGCCGCATTCGACGCATCCGTCGCTGACCCCCTTCACCAGCGACGCGATCAGGTCGGGATTGTCCTTCCCCAGTGCGAGGTAGTCGAGAAACAGCAGCGGCTCCGCTCCCAGACAAAGCACGTCGTTGACCGACATCGCCACAAGATCGATTCCCACGGTGTCGAAGCGTTTAACCTGCTGCGCCACCTTGAGCTTCGTTCCAACACCGTCTGTCCCCGAGACGAGCACAGGGTCGTCATACGTCGATTGCCCCGGACGACTGGTTTTGTTGAGTCGCATGAGTCCGGCAAACGCATCCGCCAACGGAAGGACTCGTGGCGTATGTGTTCGCTGCATCAGAGCAGGCAGCCGACGCATCGCTTCGTCGTACAGTTCCAGATCAACACCGGCGGACTTGTAAGTGACGTTCGACATGCGCGGGGGACTCGTCTCGTAAGGATCAAAAAAGGGGGCTGTGGTGGGGCGGGATCATAACGCTCGACCCCGCGATTTTCATTCGGGGAGACCGAGTTGCGTCGAGTTCGCGTCAGACATACGCTCAGAAACAACCCTTTTCAGAGGAGCGAGACGATGAGCGAACAGCCTTGGTACAAGGACGGCCTTGCGTTTACATGCACTCAGTGCGGCGACTGCTGTACCGGCGAACCTGGCCATGTCTGGGTCAGTGACGAAGAGATGCAACAGATCGCCGATCACCGAGGAATCAGCATCGGTGAGTTCCGCATCAATCACACGAAGTTGGTGGGGGGGAGGGTCTCGCTGCGTGAGTTCACGAACGGCGACTGCACCTTCTTCGACGGAGCCACTCGAAAGTGCTCGGTCTACTCGGTGCGTCCCGCTCAATGCCGGACATGGCCGTTTTGGAACTCCAACCTTGAAAGCCGAGAGACCTGGAACGCAGTCACGTCCGTCTGTCCCGGTGCGGGCTGCGGCCAGATTGTCCCGCTGGTACAAATCCAGACTCAGGCAGCCGTTATCGACATTTGACGGTGCCAACGCCTTGCATACTTACGCTTCAGCGTTGGCGTCAAGAATTTGGCTTTCAGAGGATATCAGTGTGAGCGACGACCTTGGTGTCCGTTAAAGTTTTCCACCTTTGACGAGTTTCCCGAAAGTTTCGGTTGTATGACGCCGATAAACCACAGCGTACTGACTTCGCGCAGAGTCGTGGAGGAGGTGTTGGAACAGTTCACAGGTGAAAGCAAGTTGATTCTTGTGAGCCGCATCAAGGTTTGTTGCGGTCCTGCTTGACATTATCTCTTTTTCGGAACTACAGTTGAGTCATTCCGTGGCAACACAAGTCTGTCGGAGTCAAGCTCTTCGACGTTTAGCGGGAGACTCAAGTCGTGACCAAGAAAGAGATTGTCAAAGACATTTCCGAGGCCATTGGTCTGACCCAGCTCAAGACCAAAGAGATCGTCCAAAAGACTTTCGATGCAATCGTGAAGACGCTGGTTGAGGACGGTCGAATCGAGTTACGGAACTTCGGCGTGTTCGAGGTGAAGAAGCGGGCGGCGAGAAAAGCTCGCAACCCGAGAACGGGCGATAAGGTTTTTGTGCCTGAGAAGTTCGTAGTGACCTTCAAGCCAGGCAAAGAGATGGAAGAAAAGGTTCGGCTGATGGAAGAAGCGGCTGCGAAGGCTTCCACCAGTCAGCAGAACCCGAGTGTTCAGCAAAACACGGGCGAAACAAGCGTTGCGGCCGGGGAAGTTCCCTCGGTCAATAACGGATGATCGACAGGCGGATGCCGGTCGAGCATCGAGTAGAAGTGAGTCATGGAGTGCGGGGCGCATCGCGACGACCCCGCCGTGGCATGGAGGCCATCATGCGGAATCGGCTTTTTGTCGGCGTCATGCTCTTGGTCGGGTCACTCACGCAAATCGGGTGCATCATGCCGATCTATTCGTCGTCTCCCGACGTTCGGGCAAGACAGCTCATTTTCGTGTCGGAAGGCTACCGTCACATTCCCGAGATCTGGGAACGGATCTGGGGCTTGGACATGCCTGATGTCGCGACGCCCTACCGCACACACGGCGGTGTGATTTAATTGCCAGCGCCTCGACTGCGATCTCTGACAGCGAGGCGTTGATGTCGTTGTCCCCCTTGGGAACGGCAGTTACGATGCCCGCGTTGACTGCGCGGATCGAAACACCGAGCCACCGGGGCCGCAATCGAATCTCTTGCCGGGCGGTCCGTTCAGTGGGAACCGCCTCGTGCCGCGTTTGGATGTAACTCTCGGTCGTCTCCGCCTCAAGAATCCCATCTTGGTGGCGTCGGGCACGTTCGGGTATGCCCGCGAAATGCAGGCGTATGTCGATTTCGCTCGACTCGGTGGCATCATCCCCAAGACTGTGACGCCTCTTCCTCGCCCCGGAAATCCGCCACCGCGAACGGTCGAGACTTCATCTGGTCTGCTCAACTCGATCGGCCTCGATAATGATGGCCTCGACGCGTTCATCGTGAAGCATGTGGAAGCGCTACTCGGTTTGGGCACGTCGATCATCGCGAACATCGCCGGGAAGAACACGGCTGAGTTCGTACTGATGGCTCGGAAATTGAATGAGTTTCCGGGGCTGGCCGCGCTGGAGCTCAACATCTCCTGCCCGAATGTCAGTGGCGGAGTCGATTACGGGACGAACCCGAAGATGACTGCCGAAGTCGTTTCGGCGGTGCGCGCTGCGTGCGATTTGCCGATCATCGCCAAGCTGACTCCCAACGTAACGAGCGTCGTCGAGATCGCCCGCGCGGCGAGTGAGGCCGGAGCCGACGCCCTCTCGTTGGTCAACACATTTCAAGGACTGGCGGTCAATTGGCGGAAACGAAAGCCGGTCCTGGGGAATGGCATTGGCGGGCTGAGCGGCCCCGCGATCAAACCGCTGGCGCTCAGAATCGTTTGGCAGGTGGCTCAAGCGGTGAAGACGCCAATCATCGGAGTCGGCGGCATTCAGTCGATCGACGACGTGATGGAGTTCCTCGTTTGCGGTGCCACCGCCGTACAGATCGGCACCGCCAACTTCTACAACCCCGGATTGGCCAACGCTCTGGTAGACGAACTCGATGCGATCTTGGCTCAGGAAGGCTGCGGCTCGGTGAGCGACATTGTGGGGACACTCCAGCCCTCGACGGTCGCTTTGATGCAGCAGGCTGCCTGCTCGTAAGACTTCCTGTAAAACGACCGGCGAGAAATGTTTACTCGACTAAGGAACGGGGCCGCACTGAGCATGACGGCGCATAGCAGAGTCTCCGGGACGCGGCTGGTTCACATTGGAGGCGTCTTGCTCATTCTCGGTGACTCCCATTTGCAGGCTGAAGTGCCGAGGGAGCTTCTGATCCTGATGGCGTGGATTCCAGAACGTTGGTCAGGGTGACGGGCCGCTTGAGGGAATTGGGTTGCAGGCGGAATGGCTTGCGCTGTTGATAGGCCGCCCGCTGTTGTGCCACCAATTGTCGTTCAAACTCGTCATGGGCGACTTTGGAATCCAATTGATCGAGCGTTTTCAGCGTTTCGGTACAGCTCCTTGATTTGGAGATGCTTCACGCGCGATTCGAGTGGGTCTACTCTTAAAGGGGGGAGCGAACAGTTTGAGAGCCTTGATCGCCGCCAAGAACCGCGCCGCTTTGAGATCGGTCACATCATCCATCGCCAAGTTCGACAGCCATTTCCGTCCGATGAATGCGGCCATGGGATAGGTCTTCGACGCCGACAACTTATCGAGTTCGGCCTTAATTTCGACGATCTGTTCGGGAGCTGTATTGTCGGCCACAAGCTCGCCCACGATGCGATAGACCTGAATGAGCGGGTCTCTTGCTCCCGCCTGAAGTGCCTCCTCGCCGAGTCGTCTGGAGGCACGCTCGGAAATCGACGAAGCGAACTCAATCTCGTGGAAGTAGGCCTCGAAGAAGGCAATGGTTTTGTCGCGAGCGTCCCCAAGATCGGTCGTTCGTTTGCGATACGTTGCCAACTCCAACCGACGAACTTCCGCAGTGGCCTTCTGAAACGTCGCGGTGTTGTGCGCATCCAACGGGAGTTCAAATTGTCCCACCAGTAATCGGGTTGATCGTTCCTTAAGAAACGCGGTCGCGGCGGGTTCAAACGACTTCCATTCAGCGTTGAGTGTATCAACCACTTTCCGCCATTCCGCTTCGTCCGGGAGCAACTTCTGAGGCGTCGCATCGAGATTCGGCTTCAAGGGTTGATTCTTCTTCTGCCACCACAACAACCCACAGGCGATTCCCAGCACGCTCAACATCACGAACAGACGACCGACCGACCGAGCGACGCGGTCGCGCGGCTTCCGTGCCAGTTCGTTCAGATGCGGAATCGGATGCAGTGTTCATCGGGACTTCTTTGTGAATGCCTCACATGCCGCCGAGTGGAAAGCTAGGTCGTCTGCGGTGAGTTTGTTTGTTGTTCTGGTCGTGCGGGGCATCTCATTGTCACGATCAGATTTCATCGTACAGCCGTCAGAACCGTCACACTTTGAACAACTGCTGCGACGATGAATTATCCGCACGAATCACGTCGTCGATCGACGGCACTGGCCGCGTTTCAATTACGCGCGTTCGGTACAGATCGGCGAGATCGGCCACTGCTTTCGAGTGGCCATCACAGCGAGATCGGACGTGGCCGCACGTCCTCACGGGAGAGAATGCGATGAATCAGCGAGGCCGCGAAAACCTGAGAATGTGGTGGCTGGGGGTTGCCGCGATTGGAGTCCCCACCGCGCTGGGACTATTCGGAACGGAGCAGAGAGTGTTCGGTGACGGGAAACTTTCCCTCCTGCCGACCAGCAAGAAGGCGACGATCAAGACCGCCGCCGCCGTGGTCGCGGAACCGCCGCGATTGTTGCCGGTCCCTGACGCGAACTTCTCAAAAATTCAGACCGTGTCCGACTCGCAGGTTCTGGCCGCGAACGGACGGGGCGACAAGTCCGAGGTCATGAAGCAGCTCGAGCTTCTCTACGAGAAGGACGGAAAAGAGATGCCCGAACTGCAGTCGATGCAGCCAGTGCCGACGGGGGGAACACCCCCTGAGGTTTCCGGAGTCACGCGGCCCGGTGTTCCGGCGCAGCAGGCCGCACCGGCCAACTCCGGCGTCTCTCAACCGCGGATGCAGCTACCGAATGCGAAAAACGGCACTGTGAATCAGTCGATGCCCGGCGGAATACCAACGGGCGTAATGCCCGTCCGTCCTCTTCCGTCACCGCCTACTCCACCCAGCAAAGGTGGTGTCTCCGGATTTTTCAAGAAGTTGATCCCAGGGAATAAGGACACGAAGACAACGGCTGCTCCGCACAACTATCAGCCGAACGTCGCACCGACGCCGCCGAACTCGAAATCACAGCCTCGACAGCCTGAGTACACACCGGCGCAGGTGAACTCGCGACCGACAGCCACACCGTCTGCGTACTCGCTGACACCGTTTGGCCAGAACCCGACGACACTCGTGAATGCACCCGCATTGAATTCGCAGCAACCGGAACTGCTGCCAAGTCGAACGTCTGTCGAGCTGCCTGGCGCATCACCACGCCGCGAGGCCACAAACATATTCGATCTCCCACCGTCACCACTGGCTGAGAGCGATGCCGCCGCTCCAAGGTTGGCTGCGCCAGTATCGGTCTCGCTGCCACCGTTGTTGTCTCAACCGGCCTCCACCGGGACGGAACTGCTGCCGCTTGCCGCTGAGATCGCGGAACAAACCTCAGAGCTCCAGACAGCATCGACCAAGAGCGTTGATCCCGATAACCCGTTCACGGAAATGTCCGAGGCGGAAGCAGACAGTACTGATGGTGCGGATCCGTTTACGGGTCTGACGCTCGATGAGGACAACCCCCAAGGCGCGACTGCAAACAGGAACGCAGAGACTTCGCCGAGTAACGTACCGCCTGAAGCTGGCGCGGCAGACGATCCGTTCGCGGAAGAACTGCGGAAGCTCGGCATCCTGCCTCCGATCAAGAAAATAACGACTTCGGAGCAGTCCTCGCCGAAACTCGCGATGCCATCGCAAGAGCCTTCAGCGGCGGACGCCCCGTCACTCAGCCTGCCCTCGCTGGACGGAATTGAGGACGCGGCGACTCGCGAGAAGATCTCCAAGATCCGTGAGCGTGGTGGCATGAAGGGGCTTAAGGGATTCTGCCCCGTCACGCTGCACGATGAACGAGAACTGGTCGATGCCAAACCAGATCATCACGCCACGCATCGCGGTCAAAAGTTCCACTTTGCCAGTGTGGAAGCGATGTCGAAGTTTGTTGAAGAGCCGTCGCGTTACGCTCCCGCCGCTTATGGAGCCGACGTGGTCGCTTTGACGCGGGACAAGGACGTGGTCGAAGGATCACTCGACTTCGCCGCGTGGTTCAAGGGTCGGCTGTATCTGTTCGGCAGCCAAGAAGCGCACGACACCTTCGTGGCGAACCCGGTCCAGTTCGCCACCCCCGCCGGGATCGAATGACCTTGAGAATGGAGGCGAGACACTTCCGTGGCTCGCATTCGGGTCACGAAATGCCCCGTTTACTTTGGTTGCAGCCGAGAAGTGTTCTCGTTGAACCGCCAGCCGAGGGCGTGTGCAGGCGTGCGATGGAATTGCGACGCCATACGCCGATGCCGCGCACGCCTTCGGTTGGCGGTTCAACGAACGGAAGCGACTCAATTCACAGGCGCGGCCGGTTCTTCAGCTTCTCACTGGCGCGAGTCAGGATGGCGCGTTCGGCGTCGGTCAGGCTGTCCGATCCCTGCTCGTGAATCTTCGCCAGAATCACATCGACCTTGGCATCGAGATCATTGGCCTCAGGCTCAGGTTGGAAGACTCGCAGCTTGCGTTGAGTCGCTCCGCGCCGCCAAGCCCTGCGCCAGCGCGAGGGATCGACTCGCTCCCACAGCCCGGCGAGGTGCCAGTCGAAGTGGCAATAGCAGTAGCCGAACGCCATCCCACACAGATGTGACGCGGTGTACGCGGCCATTGGTAAACCAACGTCGCCTTGCGCGGCTTGCAGCAGTGTGTAGACATCCAGCCCCGCGTAGATCATGAGCAGCACCCAGATCTCAACGGGGATGATCCACGCAAACAGAATCTGTTCGCGCGGAAAGTGCATCGCGTACAGCGTGAACAGCGCGAGCACCGCAGGCGTCGCGCTGTTCAACGGAAGCGGCAACGGCACGGAAGCACCGAACGCCGTGAAGAGCATTCCAGCGGAGAGCGCCGCCCCGAGATAGAAGAGCAGCATCTCGCGCGGGCCGTACATCCGTTCCAGCCGCGAGCCGAGGAACCAGATGCCGAGCAGATTGAACACGAGCGTGAACGGAGACTGTCGGTCGTGGCAGAACGTGTACGTCAGCACCCGCCAGACTTGGCCGCTCAACGTGGCACTCGCGTCGAGCATGAACCATTCGTCAATGAGCGAGACTCGCCGGGCACCAAACTTCATGACCGCGTCCAAGCCCGCCTCGCGAGTCAGCACTGTCTGAAACAGGAACACGACGACCGTGATGATGATCAACCACCGCGTCGTCGGCGTGTCGTGCGCCCACTTCGGGCCTTGTGAGCGGTCTTCCTGGAAGTAGTCTCGATCTTCAAAGCCCATCGCGTGATCCTCGCGCTCTCACCGGAAATGCCGTCTCCGACGTTGAAGTCCGGCTGAGCTTTGTTAGCCGAACTTCCTTCCGGGAAACGCGCGGCAGAAAGAAGTCCGGCTTTGGGAAAAGCCAGACTTCAAATTGGTTGGCAGGGTTGAATGCCACCGCCGCGCGGTGAGTCGAAGCTCACTGTCGCGCGGCGGAAGTGGGGCGTCTCATCTTGGTGGCGCCGAGCACTCACTACTGGTTGTTGGTCGCCTGAACCTTCTCGGGTTGTGGAAGCTTGTCGGTCAACTCGACGTTCAATGCTTTGAGCCGATCGACTTCGCGTTGCACGGTTCTCAACTTCCGGCGCAGGTCATCCACTTTGGTCAGGACTTGGTTGCGAACCTCTTCCACTTGCTCGACCGCCGCGACGAGGCCCTCGCGATGTTCCACCGCGTCGGCTGCATTCTTCGAGAGCTGCTCGCCCCCGACCAACTCGGCCTCTCGCAGCTTGAGTTGCTCACTAGCCTGAGCCACCAGTTTCGTCTGAACATCCTGTGACCGACGCCAGACGGCCAGATCGTCTTCGCGCTGGCTGAGTAACAGAATCTGTTTGTCGAAGTTCTGCTGATAAGCAGACGGCAGTTGGTTTCTCCAACGCCACTTTGAGCTTTGCCACGTTGCGCCGTCTTGATTTCGCACCTTCCAGTTCGGCGTCAACTGCGACTGCACATCGCGCGCGGTTGCGACGGTGAAGTCACCGCGATAGACGACACTGTTGTCTGGCAGAACTTCAAAACCGTAGATCACTTTCTTATCAGTGATCCCACTGTTGGTGCCGAGGTCCACGACCAGTGCTCCTTGAGCCTGAACCGTCGTCTGAACCGGCGGAGACGAGTTGCCCCACAACTCAATCGCGCGGAAGCGGTCTCCTTCAAGGGCATCGAGTTGTTCCTGCAACTCGGCCAGTTTGGGCACGAGGGCGCGGTACTCCTCGCGGGCGACGAACGCCTTCTTGGTCCAGCCGTTGCGGACCTGAATGAGCTTGGAGGTCAGCATCGTTGACGCAACTGCGGCCACGACCACCAACCAGACACCGACTTTTCCCATCGTATGCATTGCAAGGCCCTCGACATCCCGAGACCCAAACCCACCGCCGCTTCTATACCGCACGCGGCCTGCAGTGAAACATTTGTCACTGCGACATACTAACCTGAAGTGTCAACGAGGAGATGTGTTGCATTCCTCGCTCACGCTTCGGGTGAGTGTCACTGCGGGCCGCGTGAGGTCTATCGACCCGAGGCCGTCATTGGCGACAGGTCATTCGCCCCTCGGCACCCTCAACAACTTCATCGCCCGTCGAAGATTCCATCTGTCCGAATTGCCAGCCGCACGAGTGATCGGCACAACCGCCGCGACCACACCAACCCGCAGCGTCAGCGAGGATCGGCCGCTGACATCACACCTAATTCATTAAAGGGACTTTCGAGCCGGGTATTTTCAGCCCGTTATTAAAAAACTGAAGGCGATACCTCACACGGTTCTCGCTAAGAACCTGTCCAAAAACAATGTCGTCTTTCGCTCCGCGAAAGAACGCCCTTTCGCGGAGCGAAAGGCGACAAACGGCGGCGTAATTCTTAGGCAGGTTCTAAGACTTGAACGGAAGAAACATCTCATCGATGACCGCATGAGGTTTAACCGAATTCGCTCTTGCTCACGCTGCGGGTTCATGTGTTCTTGCCAACGTGCAGCGGATGATAAGAGTCGTCAAAGACACGGGTCAAGGAGTTGCAGCCGCCTCGCCCACAAGATCGTTCGGTTCGACAACGGCCTCGACCACTGATACGGTCTCTGCCGATGGAGACAGTGCTGGAAAGCAGACTTGTAGGATGGGGCACTCCTGCCCGTCCGGGTTGAAGGTAAAAGGCTGGACGGGCAGGAGTGCCCATCCTACATACCGCGTTCATCACGCGGCGACTTGTGCCGAGACGCGGCCTTTGTCACAACGGGTTCGAGACCGGCTTGCGGCGTTGTTCTGAAGATGCGGAGGCGGCATGGCCATGACGCGACGATGCGGCTTAGCGGGAATGAGCGCCCTCACGATGTTTCTCGCCGGATGTGGGACCGCCAGCATTGCCGTCGAAGTTGCTGCGCCCGTTGCGGTTGAACCGTCTGCCGCCGCGATCAAGCCCGTCCCTGATGCCGAAGTTCATCGCCCGTCGAAACAGCCCGACCGAATCGTGCTGACTTGGATGAGCGATCCCGCTCGGTCTCAAGCGGTCACTTGGCGCACGGATTCGTCGGTCACGGTCGGCCTCGCGGAAGTGGCCGTGGCTGACGACAGCTCCTCATTCGTGAAGCGTGCCCGACAGCTCAAGGCGAAGACGACGCCGCTGCGCAGCAACTTGTCGCTCGCTCACTATCACTCGATTGAGTTCACCGCGCTGTCGCCTCACACCAAGTACGCCTACCGCGTGGGCGACGGAGCCAACTGGAGTGAGTGGTTCCACTTCACCACTGCCAGCGATCAGGCCGAACCGTTTACGTTCGTCTACTTCGGCGATGCTCAGAACGATTTGAAGTCGCTCTGGTCACGCGTCATTCGTGAATCGTTTGTCAACGCGCCCAACGCCCGTTTCCTGCTGCATGCGGGCGACCTCATCAACCACTCGAACAACGACGCTCACTGGGGAGAATGGTTTCAAGCGGGCGGCTGGTTGAACGGCATGATTCCCAGTGTTCCGACTCCCGGCAACCACGAGTACGCGAGTATCGGAATCGAGACCTCGCCACCCGATGCCGCATTGCCGTTCAATGTGAACGTCAAGCTGACGCTCAGCCAGCACTGGCGACCGCAGTTCGCGCTGCCCGAGCACGGCCCACCGGGACTCGAAGAGACCGCGTACTACCTCGACTATCAGGGCGTGCGAATCGTCTCGCTCAACTCAAACGAGAAGCAGGTTGAACAGGCCGCGTGGCTCGACACGGTGCTGGCCGAGAACCCCGGCCGTTGGAGCATCCTCACGTTTCATCATCCAATCTATTCGTCGGCCAAATCCCGCGACAACGTGAAGCTGCGAGCCGCTTGGCAACCGGTGATCGACAAGCACAAGGTCGATCTCGTGCTGCAAGGCCACGACCACACCTACGCCCGCTCGGGTCTGACCACGGCCACGACGATCGCCGCCGCCGAGAAGCACGAGGTCGAGAAAGCGACCGCAGAGAAAAACGTTTCGACAGGAACCTCCGGCCGTCACGCAGCGGGGACGGTTTACGTGGTCTCAGTCAGCGGTCCCAAGATGTACGACCTCGGCCGACCGGTGCGTGTCGAGTTCCAGCGCGTCGCCGAAGACACGCAACTCTTCCAAGTCATCACCATCGACGGCAACGAACTCCGCTATGTCGCCCGCACCGCCACCAGCCAACTCTACGATGCCTTCACGCTCAAGAAGCGAGACGGTCAACCGAATGAACTCATCGAACAAGTCCCCGACACACCACAGCGAGTCCGCAAGCCAACAGCATCGCCATGACTGACTCGTGAGACACGCCTCGAAAAACAGTCCCGTAGGATGGACGCCTCGTCCGTCCGATTTCACACGGACGGACGAGGCGTCCATCCTACGGTTCATCCGCTACGCCCTTTGGGAATCTAACTTATGCCCGCCAGCAAATCACTCGACGAAAAACTTCGTTCGATCCACGCTGATCCGTCCGGCTCGAAGGAGTTCATCATTGCGGATGCCAAGGACGCCGACATGGCGTTCGGGATGTCCGCGCCGGGGACGACGACTGCACCGTTCTCGCGATCAGTGAGTGGTTCCAAGAGTGGGTCGCCCGAGAGTCATGCGAATGAGGTTCGGTTCAAGACGCTCACCGAGTATCGTGATCAGATTCGGCAAGTCATCGATCAAGGGGTCGTCGATATCGTGCTGATGTCGGCCAGCACGAGTGACCAACTGGCGGTGCAAGAGAAGCTGTTCGAGAACTCGCGCATCACACCGGCAGCGCGCGCCAACGATGCCAGCGACGTGCATCTGCCGCGCGGTGGGAAGGTTCATGCCGAGCCAGCCCGTCCGTTTCGCTCGGCTCATCTCGACCACATGCAGTGCGGCCATCTCGACTGCGCCCCGGAAGAACGAGTGATCGGTTCCAACCTTGGCTTGTACTCGGTGACGTTCCTCAACGATCAAACGCGCGACTTGGAAACGCTGCAGCGCTACAAGGAGTTTCGTGAAGAGGCCGAGCGAGTCGGCTTTCGTCACTTCCTCGAAGTGTTCGACCCGAATGTGGCGAACGTCGTCCCGCCCGACAAACTGCCGGGGTTCATCAACGATCTGATCGCGCGCACGCTGGCTGGTGTTCCTCGCGCCGGACGGCCCGTGTTTTTGAAAATCGTCTATCACGGGCCGCAAGCAATGGAAGAGTTGGTTCAATACGACCCGCATCTCGTCGTGGGAGTCCTCGGCGGCGCAGCCGGGACGACGCTCGATGCCTTTCAACTGCTGCATCAGTCAAAAAAGTATGGCGGCCGTGCGGCGTTGTTTGGTCGCAAGATCAACAGCGCCGAGAACCAGCTCGCGTTCATCGAGTTCCTCCGTCTGATCGCCGACGGTGTGATCGAACCCGAAGAGGCGGTGCGTGCGTACCACAGCGTTCTCGCCAAACTGGGTGTCGCGCCGCACAGACCGCTCGACCTGGACCTGACACTCCAAACGAACGTGATGAGTTATGGCGGCAGCGGCACGACGATCAGCATCCCCGCCGCAACACCGACTGGCGGCGCGGCTCCCAAGTCGAACACGCCACAAAGACCGACGCCACTCGACAAGCCCGATTTTGCCAAGATGTCGCCCGATGAACGGCTCGCGTACCACCGCGAACGATTGCGTCGCGCGTTGGGATGAGACCGCTCGGTCTGACAGGGCCATCGCCTTTTTCAGAGTAGGGTGGGACAAGCTCAGTTCGAGCGCCGACCCACCATGGTGCAATCATTGGAAATCATGGTGGGCTGGCGCGGCGAAGCGCCACTGGTCCCACCCTACATTCTGCCCAGCTTAAAAAGGTATTGGCCTTGCTCGGTCCGAGTTCGCGTCTGGCGAAATTGAAACATGGAACATAGACTCCGCCCGCATTCGAAAGGGAGTTGAGTCACAGGAGAGGGAGCGATGAAGAACCACTCGGAAGGATTCCGTGTCCGCCGCGCGCTGTGGCGGGAGGCACTTCAGGTCGTCACGCTGGTTGCGGTGCTGACGCTGTCGTTTTGCCCAGCGGCGACCGCGCAAGATTCAGCGACTTCCGTCTCCAAGCCGACTGTGGTCGCCGCCGGCCTCAAACCGGCCGCCCCGAAAGGAATCCCCCGTGATCCGGTGGAAGTGTTCCTCGCTCTCGGCCCGCTGATGTATCCGCTTGGTTTGTGTTCGATCGTCTTGGTCTGGTTCTCGATCGAACGGCTGGTCGTGTTGCGACGCGGGCGTGTCATCCCGCGTCCATTTGTGAAGCGTTTTTTTGAGCATCTCGCCGAAGGAAAACTCGACCCCAAATCGGCAACGAAACTGTGCGAAGAGAATGGCAGCCCGATCGCGTTCATCTTCGCACACGGCATCCGCAAGTGGGGCAAGAGCAGCGTTGAGGTCGAGCAGGCCGTCATCGACGGGGGCGAGCGACAGGTCAGTCAGCTCCGCAAACATCTGCGTGTCATCAACGGCGTCGCAAACATTTCGACGTTGTTGGGTTTGCTGGGCACGGTCGTTGGGATGATCATTTCGTTCAATCAGATCGCGACCAATGCCGCGATGGGAAAGTCCGAGGAATTGGCGCAGGGCATCGGTCTTGCCCTGTTGGCCACGGCCGTCGGACTGATGATCGCGATCCCCGCCATCATCATGTACATGTACCTCTCGGGGCGAATCGACACGCTGGTGATTGAGATGGACGAATTGGCTCAAACGTTGGTCGATACCATCTCCGCCGAAGGGATCGCCGAACAGGCCCGCTCGGCTCCGCGCGCTGCGACCGGAACCAAAGCCGGGATCGACACCCGCAAGTAAGATGAGCGCCAGAGCTGTCATACCGGCCATTGAAGCCTGACGCGCAAGCGAAGGACGCTTGCCAACCGATTCTTCGCTTGCGCGTCAGGCTTCAATCTGCGGTAAGGTGCATTCCTACTCACCCGACTTCACAGGTGGAGCGACTGCTGCTGCGTCCTTCGGTTTCGGAAGCAGTCCCCCCTGCTGGAGCATGACTACAACCGCCGCATCCGTCGCCGCGCCACCCGCTGCGGGACCGACGTTGCACGCGGCCATGAACGCCATGTTCTTCTTCGGAGCCAGCCACGTCACCACAAACCAATGCGTGTTCGAGCCGTTGTGCATGAGTACCACTCCATTCGCCCACGGACGGTCGGCGACGATCCAACCGAGAGCGTATTCATCCTTGTCATTGCCGCGCGGCGCGTGCAGCTTTTGAAAGGATTCCTGTTTGAGCAACCGGCTCTCACCGCGAGCCGCCTGCAAATGAAGGGCGACGAATTTCGACCAGTCGGCCATCGAACAGTGAACCGTTCCTGCCGGTCCCAATCCGCGTGGGTTATCGGCGGTCGGCCCCGGCGGGAGTGAGTTCCCGAAGAAACCGTGTCCGCGCGGTTGATCGACGACATCGGCCGATCCCGGCGGACCGAATCCCGCCGACTTCATCCCGAGTGGCTCGAACAGTTCTTCGCGCATGAGCGTCTCCCACTCCTTGTCCGTCGCCCGCTCGGCCATCATTCCCGCGAGCATGAACCCGAAGTTCGAGTACAAGAATTTCGTGTCGGGCTGGTGTTCGAGCGGCTTTTCCAAAATGCCGTCTGTGACGAGCAGTTCTCTCGCCGCACGCCCCTCACCGCTGGCGAGCATCTTCCGCATGACTGTCGGCGGCGGGTTGGCAGGCAGCCCCGCGCGATGCGACAAAAGCTGTTCGAGCGTCACACGCCGCAAGTCTGTGTGGACGCGCTCGACATCCTTCGCAAATGACTCCCCCACCGTCATGTCCCATCGTAGCAAGCCTCGCTCAACCAGCCGCGCACACAGTGTTGCCGTCATCGCCTTCGTACACGAACCGAGATGCCACAGGTCATCGACCGTCACCTTCGCGTCATGCCCGTTCGCCCTGATCCCCGTCGCGCCCAGCTTCGTGAGCTTGTCCCCTTCGATCACCGCCACCGCCAGCCCATGCACCTTGTGCTGCTTGGCTACCGCGACGAGATCGGCCGACACGTCGATCGGTTCCGCCGCCATCAGTGCTGACGCCGCGATCACGCGACATGCCACCAAAAAGATTGCCACGCGGCGACGCTGCCTAAATTGCATCATCGAGAATGTCATGGTTGGCTTCTGTTGTGATGTGGCCCCCTGCATCGGACCACGAGGATAAATGGAACAGGGCGTGTGAACCGACGAGCAGGGGGTTGACGCCGCCCCGCTTGCCAAATGCGACTTCTGTCGGAAACGTCTTGATTGCGGCAAGCTCAACGAGCTTGAAGGGATGGCGAGGGATCGAGCAGTTGGATGACATGTTGGACTGAATACGGGCGTGTCACGAGGCCGCTGGAGCGGGCGGAGTTCCACTGCATCATGCAGACGTGATTGCTGGTCGCGAGGATGACGGGATCGCCAGCCGCGTCGTTCAAGAAGGCGGACTTGCGGGCGAGGATCTCGCGGGCATTATCCGGTTGCTGGAGGTTGTAGACGCCACCGGAGCCGCAACAGTCGCGGGCTTGAGGAGCCAGTTCCCATTGAAAGCCCGTCGCGTCGAGCACTGACTTCGGAATACCCGCCAACTTCTGGCCGTGAACGAGATGGCAGGGCAAATCGACGTAAACTCGGGTTGCGTTCGTGGGGCGTTTTCGTTGAACGAGCTTTTGGTTGAGGTCGCCGAGGAAGTCGAGTACGTCGCGCACGGCAACGTCATCGCGGAGAGCTTTTCCGAGTGCCAGTCCGCAACCGGACGAGTTGCAGACCACCGCATCGACATCGAGTGCATTGAACGCTTTGCGGTTCTGATCGCGCAGTGGGATGACTCCATCGAGGCCAAGGTGTTCTTGCATCGCTCCGCAACAGCCTTGATCACGCGGCACGAAAACTTGCACGTTGTTTTCAATCAGGACTCGGACGGTCGCGAAGTTGATCTCGCGAAAGACCGCTTCCATCAAGCAGCCCGTCAGCAGCGCGACTCGCGGGCCTGTCGGGCGATGTTGCTCCATCAGTTGCTGCGTGTAGCTGGCCGTTGATTGAGTCACTGCCGGACTTCCGGCGAATAAGAACCGATGTGGCAACACTCCCCAGCGACGCAGTAGTCGAGCAGGCGTCATCGTGAGATTGAACAGCCACGGTCGAGCAGCCAACGCTGCGGCGCTGCGGAGTTTGAAGGGAACTTGAGTTCGCCCCGCAGCGACGTGTGCCTGTCGGGTTTGTTCGAGGATCTCACCGTAGGGAACGTTCGCGGGACAGGCTGATTCGCAGGCCAAACAGCCGACGCAATCTTGCGTGTAGGCGGCGGTCCACGGATCGGGAGCGAGTCGGCCATCGGCCTCTTCTCGCCACAAACGCAGACGCCCGCGCGGCGAGTTGTTTTCGTCACCCGACAACTGGTAGGTCGGGCAGACCTCGAGGCAGAACCCGCAATGCACACAGCTCGTCAGCAAGTCACGCTCGCCGGTCGATGAGCAAACAGGGGGCACGGGAGCCGGAGCTTGAGAAGTCGTCATAACGATGCGAATTTCTGTTCGAGTTGATTCAATCCGAATGAATTGCAATGAGCGCGGAACGCGTTTCCGTGTCCTCCGTGCAGTCCGTGTCCAATACCTTGGGCTGATTCAGAATGGGACACGGATGGCGCGGAGGATACGGAAAGAAACAAAGATGGACCGTTCCTAAAATTTTCCAGTGATTCATGACCTCCGAACTACGGCACTAAGTAGACCCGCAGAGAAAGTTGTGCAGGTGAGCCGGGCGGCGTCAGCCCCCGGACACTGCGAATGAAGAGTCCGGGGGCTGAGGCCACCCGGCTCACCTCCTGAGATTCTTGGGCGGGTCTACTAAGTTGTCGTCACTCGCGGAACCAACCCCATGACAGACCGTCGAGTTCTCA
>JAYVDI010000044.1:0-9553 GCA_043749505.1 Schlesneria sp.
CGTGGGGTGGTCGAACGCACGAATGCCCGGAACGGTCGCTCGCGCCGCAACAGCCGGGACGACGAACGCACCACGGTCTCGCCGGAAGCCCCGCTGCAAGTCAGTGCCATCCAAATCGTGCTCCACCGGCTTGCGCCAGACGACCACGCCGTGACCTTCAACTACCGACGCACAATCACAACTCCCGCAACCATCGCGGCATGACGAATTCATTCCTCCTCGCATAGCCTCTCAGCGCGAAGTGTCGCGGATGTCCGTGGCGATCGCACCGCAGGTGAATCTTCGTCGCCCTCTTGGGAACGGCCTAAAGCGTGGTCTGGAGGCTCCTCCGGGGCTTTCCCCCCTCCCGAAGCACCGCACGCGGCACGAACGACGTGCCATCCATGCACCACAACTCTTAATCAACATCGCCTGCGTCAATGTGCGCCGCCGACTCAGAATTTCATCGAGCATGCCGTTCTCGTTCCAAGCGTCAAACAAATCCCACGCCGTCATCCACGGACCATACTCTTCGGACAGGTCGCGCCACGACGACCCCGTGTTGAGAATCCACAAAAGACCGTCCACAATCAGCCGCCGCTCCGTCGCTGCACGCGGCGGAAAGACATCCGCGATCAATGATCCGCCAGGGGATGGCGTGCCATCCTTGCCGCCTCCTTGATGGAAATCACTCGTTCAACCAAAGTGTGGCAGATCATTCGTTTTCAAGAAAAGACCAGTTTTCCGACAAAGCCTAAGCTTTGAAATGCCCTCTAGAGTTTGGCTCGACTTGCTGCCAGCCAGTCATGACTCCTCAATCCGATTTATCATGAACAACACGTCCTTCGCCGCCGACTTTCCCAACGCTCACGCTGTGATCGTGCAGGGGATCGAGCGCGGATTGCACACCGGTAGCCAAGTCTACGTTTCGAGGAATGGTCGCGTGCTGGCGGACGCCGCCGTGGGGCATTCGCAGCCGGGTGTCGCGATGACGGTGGACACGATCAACCTGTGGCTCTCTGCCGGGAAGCCGCTCACCGCCGTCCTGCTGTTGCAGCAATGGGAGCGTGAAGCGTTGAGGCTCGACGATTGCGTCGCGCGATTCATCCCCGAGTTTGCAGTGAGTGGCAAGCAGGCGATCACGTTGCGGCATTTGCTGACTCACACGGGCGGCTTTCGCAGCGTTGAGACCGGCTGGCCCGACGTATCGTGGGGCGAAACGATCGCTCGCATCTGTGTCGCACCACTCGAAGAGAACTGGGTGATCGGTCGCTCGGCAGGCTATCACACTTCCACGAGCTGGTTCATTCTCGGTGAGGTGCTTCAACGAATCACCGGCCGCCCGTTTGCCGACGTGATGCGCGACGAGTTGCTGCTACCGCTCGGCATGAACGACACGTGGGCCGCGATCCCGATCGAACAACACGCCACATATGGCGAACGGATCGGGAGGATGTTCGCACGGGAGCAAGGTGAACTACGAATACTCGACTGGCACGAAGCGGCTCGCTGCGCAGCGGCCTCGCCCGGCAGCAACACGCGCGGGCCGATCCGAGAACTGGGCCGCTTCTACGAGATGCTGCTGTGCGACGGCGAGTCCTCCACCGGGCGCGTGTTGTCACCGCAGAGTGTGGCAGCACTGACATCGCGACATCGCGTGGGTGAGTTCGATCAAACGCTGGGGCACGTCGTGGACTTCGGCCTCGGCGTGATCGTGGACTCCAACCGCTACGGTCCCGACACCGTGCCGTATGGTTACGGCCAGCATTGCTCGTCCCGCACGTTCGGTCACGGCGGCGCGCAGTCGTCGCAGGGCTGGTGCGATCCCGAGGCGGGGCTGGTCGTCGCGTATTACTTCAACGGACGAGCGGGCGAAGGTCAGCATCAACGCCGGGCCAAGGCGTTCAACGATGCGATTTGGTCCGACCTCGACCTTGACCTTGACCTTGACCTTGCTCGCTCGTAGCGCCGACGAGGCGTCGATCCTACAAAAGGTCGCATCGACCGCTCACGGTTTGACGACGGTGTTGTTCCGTTTCTCCTTGCGTGGTTTTGGGATCTCAACGACCTGCGATTTGAGCAAGTCCGCCAGTTCCTCTTTCGCCACGACCCAGCCTCGGCATTCCGAGCTGCCGCAGAGACACGCGATCGCTCCGGAAGCACTCCATTGATAGTCGATTGTCAGTTCCGCTCCCTTGGGAATGTCGAGCAGCGTTTCGACATGAACCTCGGAGGGCGCGGGCGTTCCATCTTCGTACTCGGCATCGACGGTATGGAGGAGGCTATTGGGGGCGCAGCAATGGTTGAGATATCGAAACGGGGCATGTGGTTCGAGCGACAGTGGGTCGCCCAAGTCGATGCAGTACGACGACGCATAGTCGGGATCGTCGATGATCTTCCCCGTCACCAATCCGAGCGTGGTCCCCGCAGGAATGTCCTGCCTCGCGAAAACGCCTCGACCGAACGGAACCTTGCCCACACGCACCCACGGATTGCCGACTGACATCGTGTCTCCTCGTTGAATCCTGCTGAGACCGCCTCGCTGGCAGAGGCCGATCCCGGAAAAGGGGGACACGATAGCGGCGGCCCTGCGCGAGTCAACCGTGCGAGGTATAACCGCGAGAGTTGCGATTGCGTGAGATGGTGGTGTCATCGAGAGGATGAACACTTTTCACTGAATCTCCAGCCCGCTTTGAATTCGCGCTGCCTGACCAGACATTTCATACATTCGACCGTCCGAACGCGGTCGCACGATCATTGGTCTGATTGAGTCGGTGGCGACCAATCTTCCTGCCCCATCCTCCTGATGATTCCAACTCATGACCACCGAACGCCCCCGCGTGCCAACCAATCTCATCACCGGCTTTCTCGGCGTCGGTAAGACGACGACCATTTTGAACCTGTTGTCGCAGCGACCCGCCGACGAACGCTGGGCGATCCTCGTGAATGAGTTCGGCGAGGTCGGGATCGACGGCGCGATTCTGGGCGGATCGGGGAGCGACGGCGTCGTCGTGAGTGAGATCGCGGGAGGCTGCTTCTGTTGTTCGTCGAGCGAGCCGCTCGACTTCTCACTGATTGAGTTGCTGCATCAGACCAAACCGCAGCGCGTGCTGATCGAACCGACCGGGTTGGGGCATCCGGCGGCGGTCCTCGACACACTGCGCGGCCCGTGGTTTCGCGAGCTGATCGACTTGCGAGCCACAATCTGCGTGGCTGATCCCGCCGACTTCTCCAACCCGCGCGTGGCTTCTTCGCCCGTGTTTCAGGATCAGTTACACATGGCTGACATTGTGCTGGTCAACAAAACGGATCGCGCGGCAGCGGAACAGACTGCCACTTTTCTCACTCATCTCCACGATCTGTTCCCACCCAAGTTGCAGGTTGTCTGCACAGCGCACGGCCACTGTGATGTCGCGCTGCTCGATGCCGACATCTCCGCCGCGCGCGTCCCACTTTTCCCCAACGCACACCGGCTGAAATCTGCGAACGACTCGCAAGGACCAGCAGCTCCAGTGGCGATGCTGCTGCCGGGGAAGCCGATCCGAAAGGAGAGTCCGCAGAACGACCGAGCCGCCTGCGGGTGGATTTTCTCACCGTTCGATCGCTTCAGCCGACTGTCGTTAATGGAAGTCCTCGGCGGCAGTTTAGAAGTCCATCGGTTGAAAGGCGTCTTCAACGTGGGAGCCGAGTGGTTGCTGTTCAACCGCGTGGGGGGCGACCTGACCTGCGAGTCGATCCCCTACTGCCGCGATAGCCGCATCGAAGTCATCCTCGACCAACCCTGCTACGACTGGACCGAGTTTGAACGAGTGTTGCTCGGCTGTTTGAAGTGATCTCGTCACGAATTACAAACCAGTTCACTCGGTGTAGATGAACTCGTTCAAGCAGAACAGGACTTGGCAGAAGTCGATGAGGCTGCGCGCGAGGCCCGCGTTGGGGTCGGTGGTTGAGTACGAGGCGGCTTGCTGGCGGAGGAACTCGGCGGTGTTGGACAGTTCGTCGGGAGAGGGATCACGGCTGACGGCGGTGAGATAGCCGAGTCTCACTGCGTCTTCGAGTGACTTCACCGCGACCGGTTGAAGCTGCGCGGCGAACTGGCGCGAGGCGTCTCGCACTTGCGGGTTGTTCATTAACAAAAGAGCTTGCGGCGCGATTGTGGTTTGCGGGCGATCGGCGACCGGCGTGGTGCCATCAGGCGCGTCGAAGACCGTCATCGACGGCATCAGTTGGCTGCGTTTCACTGTGAAGTAGAGGCTGCGGCGGCGATGGCTTTCATCGAGCTTGCCGGGGCCGTAGAGACGGTCATCGAGTTGGCCGCTCGCTGCGAGGACTGCGTCGCGGATCACTTCGGCTTCCAGTCGCTTGCGCGGTCGGTGCCAGAAGAACTTGTTCTCACGATCGACCGACGCTCGTTGTTCGTCCGCGTCGCATGATTGTTGATAGACGCGGCTCGACAGGATCAGGCGGTGGGTTGGCTTCAGTTCCCAGTTGTGGCGGATCAGCTCACTGGCGAGGAAGTCGAGCAACTCGGGATGACTCGGTAGTTCGCCGCGTGTGCCAAAGTCGGAGGGCGTTGAGACCAAGCCTCGTCCGAGATGATGCTGCCAGAGCCGGTTGACGATCACGCGCGCGAGCAGGTTCCCGGCCCCGGCCTCACGGTCCAGCATCCAGTTCGTCAGCGAGGTCCGTTGAAACGACGTGCGCGCTCCCTGCGGTGCGGGCGACTGAAAGAGTTGCGGTGCGTCAGGGTTCGTCATCAAGACTTGCAGGAAGCCCTGAGTCGCCACGGCGTCTTTGTTGTTCGTCTCGCCACGCCTGAGGAAGTGCGTCTCTTTCAAAAACTCGGACTCGGCCTGTGTGTGGAGCTTTACCGGCGGCAGGCCCTCGGTGGCAACGAGCACTTTCTGCACGCGCGGCTTTGGCATCGTCGCGGCATGCGCGGCGCGGCGGTCTTCGAGTTGCTTCCAACCTGCGTCCTGAGGCTTGAACCAGTCGAAGGCCGATTTCTTTTCATCAGCCGTCAGTTGGTCAAACGGCTTCATTAGCAGGGCGAGGATCACCTCATTCCACGCGCCGCCGGTCGTGGCGGGCAGTTCGGCGTGTTGAGACAGCGTGAGTCTCGGTCGGCCGATCGAATGCTGCGTGTTGTTGTTGTACGTCATCACGATCGTGACGACGGTGCCGCTCGCGAAACCGAAGGACTCGGCGACCACGAAGACTGCGGCGTGGTCCTTGCCGAACTCGGGATCGACGGCCCACGCACTGTTGGGGTTGTCGTCAATCGCCGCTGCGACGGGGAGGCCGTTCTGCTCGAAGGTCGCTTTGGCGGCAGTCAGCTTCACGGAGGTTGGCTTGCTGTCGGCGGCCGCTCCAAGGGGAAGGACCGACACCGCGAAGTCGGACAGTGCAAAGTTGCCGTTCCCCGCGCGGCCCGGTCCCGATTTGACGAACGAAGGATGCGCGAGAGCCTCCAGCCGGATCGACTTCACGTCACGCAGCTTCGTGGTGAACGTGATCGTGACGACATCGTTGTTCGGGCTGGTGCCGCTTTGTAGCCAAGACTCGTCGGGCTGCTTCGTGAATGTCGCGTTTCCCTTCGATTTGATGGCGAGGTCTGCCGGAACGAACCACGCCGGATTCTCTTTGGCCGCGTCGCGCGTGGCCTGCCATTTGGCGAAGACGGTCGGAAGTTGAGTCGCCTCGTAATCGCGGACGGCTTGCTCGAATGGGGCGTGCGTGCGTTCAAACTCCGCTTTGGCGCGTTCGTAACCTTCGGGGTCGAAATCGAGTTCGACCTCACTGCGGATCGTCGTCGTGAACGTCGAGAGGAGTCGGTAATAATCTGCCTGCGGGATCGGGTCGAACTTGTGATCGTGGCAGCGCGCACAGCCAATCGTCAGCCCGAGCATCGACGTGCCGACCGTGGCGAGCATGTCGTCCATCTCGTCATAGCGGTGCTTCTCGACTTCGTTCTTCGTGATCTGCGTCGAGTGAACACCCGCCGCCAGAAAGCCCGTCGCCATCATCGCCAACCGGTCGTTCGGAGCGAACTCGTCGCCAGCAATCTGCCAGCGGACGAACTGGTCGTAAGGCATCCCGGCGTTGAGGGCCTGCACGACGAAGTCGCGGTAGTGGAACGCCGATGGCCGGTCGTAGTCGTGTTCAAACCCGTGGCTCTCGGCAAACCGAACGAGGTCCAACCAGCGGCGTCCCCATCGCTCACCATAATGCGGACTGGCGAGCAACCGTTCGACCAGCCGCTCATAAGCATCGGGCCGCTCGTCACGAACGAACTCATTCACATCATCGGCGGTTGGAGGGAGGCCAATCAGGTCGAAGGTCACGCGACGAATCAACTCGGCCCGCCTGACGGTTCCATTGGGAGCGACCTTCGCTTCATTGAGCTTTTGCAGCACGAACCGATCGACCGATGAAGCGGCCCAACCATGAGCGTCCTCGACAACGGGCGGCAATGTTTTCTTCAGCGACTGGAACGACCAGAAATCTTTCTTCTCGGGGGCCAACTTTCGCTGAGTCCACGCCAACACATCGACCGGCTGAGCCTGAACCAGCGGCTCGTCGAACGGGGCACCGAGATCGATCCACTTCGTGATCGCGGCAATCTCTTTCGCGCTGAGCTGCTCGCCATCCTTCGGCATGCGCGGCTCTTGCTGATGCGAGATCAACCGCACGAGCAAACTCTTGTCGCCTCGCCCAACAACCGCCGCCGGCCCTCGCTCGCCTCCCTTGAGAAGTCCTTCCTGCGTGGCGAGGTCCAACTTCCCTTCGGTCGCGTCGCCACCGTGGCAAGTGACGCACTTGTCCTTCAGAATCACCCGCACATCCGTCTTGAAGACCTCCAGCCCCAGCTTCCGCTTCGCCGCATGATCGGGATCAACCGCCGCGACCGATCCCGCCTGATCGGCCGCGATGAGAAACGAGCGACACAGGAGCGAAGAACAACTGAGAACCAACACGAAGGGAAGCAGCACGCGCGCAGTGAGTCGCAGCATGGGAACTCGCAAAAAACAGGAGGGAGAACCGGGCGGGAAATTCATCGGCGGGATTCTATTCGACGCTCAACGCCGTCGGCTACCGGGCGCGAGACGCAGGAAGGATACCCTACTCCGAAGTCCGGCTTAGCTTTATTAGCCGGACTTCTCTTCGGGAGGCTGCACAGCAAAGTAGGGTGCGTGGAATCTTCGGAACGCACCATCACGGGAACAGTGATTCTCCTGCCGGTGTGTTCCGAAGACTCCACGCACCTCACGGCTCTACTTTGAAGTCCGGCTTTCGGAAAAGCCGGACTTCGGGTCGGCGGGTTGTAAGAGTTGCACGGCATCGAGCCGCGAAGTATCCGGCGATTGTAGTTTCTGCTCGGATCGAGTCGGGCGTTTGAGTTCGCTCAACTCGGAAGGTTTCACCAATCGGTAGGACTGCCACGACCGCTGATCTTTCGGTGATCTGTCGGATTGGCGCGAGCCTCAACAAACTCGACTCAACGCACGAAGTCGCTTCAGACTCCAGCCCGTTCTGCCGGTTAGAATCGTCTCAGCCGTCCAATCGTGATGCCAGGCATGTCGTCGTCATCCCGCACAGCCGATGCGGCATCGCGTGTGCTTTCCCAGAGGATGAACTGGAAGTCCGTTTCGACTGCCATCGAACCGTCAGCGCGAGGATGTTGTCTCGCATGAGACCGCGTGAGGATGCCATGCCCAATTGGAACTGGTGGGAAACCGTGATGCGACACTTTTATCTGACCGTGTTCGCCGTACTGCCCGCATTGAGTTGCGTGGGAGTTGTGCCGACTGCGCGGGCCACCGATTCACCCGTGCCGGCATCGGGCGTGACGACTGCGGCTGTCGCTCCAACGGCGGCCGTCGTTGTTGCTCCCACTGATGAACAGCGTCGGTCGGCGGCCGTCGCGCTCAACTACAGCCGCGCGGCGCTGCATCGGATTCGCAAAAACCCCTCGGTGCGGGTGATGGTCGAGGAACAGGAGAAGATCCTGAACCATCTCAACTTGAATGGCATCGCCGACGAAGAAGTGATGAAGCTGTACTCGTCGGTCTTGGATGAAGTCGCCCAAGTTCAGATTGCCGACCGCGAGCGCGAGGTTCTGCGCGAGAAGTATCGCCGCGCGTTCAACCGCAATGTCGGACTGAGTGCGTTTGAAATCGCGGCTCAAGTGGCAACCGTTCAGTATGCCTCGGCCGTGCGCACGGGAGCCAACAGTTGGTGGGACCACCGCAACCAAACGGTTTCCAAGGAACTGGACCTCTGGCAGGTCGATAAGCGGCGGATGACGACGGTGCTGGAGAAATCGAACCTGTTTCTCGACACGTCGTGGAAGATGGCCCGCGCGAAACAAATCCCCGACCGGTGGCTCGTGCGCAACGATGATCTCGACAAGCTGGAAGAGGCGTGGAACGAGAAGGACACGACCGTGCGGCTACGAGTCTTGAAGCGAATGGAATCGTTCATGGAGTGCTATCCGCCGTACTACTACTACGTCGCCCGGACGCAGCAGTCGATGGGGCAACTCTTCGCCGCCACCGAGACCTACGAGAAGCTGGCGACGCTCGGTACCGGCCACTTCCGCAAGGATGAAATGCTGGCGGCGGGCCTCGCCAACCGTGCATTCATTCAGGCGTTCCTCGGCCAGCCAAGTGCCCCCGAAACCGCACGGCAGGCACTCGCGTTCTCAACCGATGCGTGGGAAGCGAACCTAGTCTGTGCCTCGGTCCTGGAGAAGTACGGCCGTCACCAAGAGGCGGAAGACGCGATCCTGCGGAACATCGACGTGAACTTGGAGCGGCCTCAAAGCCGCATCGCGTTGCTCGGCGTTTACTACCACAGCGACAACCGGCCCGAGTTGGCCGCACGGTTGACCGATCCCGAGTGGGTCAAAGACATCTCCGCCGCGCAACTCATGCTGTGTGCGGCGAAGCTGTCACCGGCTATTCCGCTGGCAGTGACCGACCAACTGCAATCGTCGTTGCAGGGAACTCCGCGACTGGTGTTCGGGAAGGATGATTTCGTGTTGTCGGCCAGCCCGAGTTGGCAGTTGCAGACGGCGACGATCGCACTGCACATCGGCGACAAAACGTTCACGGCTCCGCGCGTTGCGGCCGGTCGCGACGCGATGCTCATCAGTTTCGATGGGATTGCGGAATTCGGAGGCCCGCTCGCGCCAGTCCAAGATGACCGTGAAATCGCCGTGACGATTCGCTACCCCGACTCGGCCCCCGTCAGGCTCACGTTGAAGTCGCGGGGAAGCGACTCGCGCACGGCATCGGAGGGGCTGGGGAGTGTCTCATTGGCGGGGCGACAACATCCGGTCTTTCGGATCTCGGCGCTGGAGCAGAACGACATCAAGCTGTCGCTGCGCAGCGGTCCCTCCGCCGATATCACGGATGTCACCATCCCGGTCTCACGCGCGACAGCCAAGCCGGTGCTGAGTGAGGAATCGTCCGATTCCGACTCGGAAGAGAAGACGCTCATCACACCGACACTCAAAGTTCCGGGAGCCGGTTCCGCCGGTCGGTGACGCAGGGGCTTTTTCAAAGTAGGG